>CAYWIA010000001.1:0-26393 GCA_964458245.1 uncultured Methyloceanibacter sp.
GACGGGGCAGGCGGCCCACAGCGCCTCCAGTGCACCGATGAGAACTGCCATCTGCTGATCGGTGTGGACCGGCGAGGGGGTAAAGCGCATGCGCTCGGTGCCCCGCGGCACGGTCGGGTAGTTGATGGGCTGAACGTAGATGCCGTGATGGGTCAAGAGCGTGTCTGTCACCGCCTTGCAGTGCACGGGATCGCCGACCATGACCGGCACGATGTGGCTCGGGTTCTCCATCACCGGAAGCCTCGCATCGGCCATCATCCTCTTGAGAGTGCGTACCCGCTCCTTGTGGCGCGCCCGCTCTAGCTCCGAGCCCTTGAGATGGCGGATCGAGGCGAGAGCGCCGGCGACGACGGCCGGGGCCAGCGAAGTGGTGAAGATGAAGCCCGGCGCATAAGAGCGGATGGCGTCGCAGCAGGCTCTGCTTGCCGCGATATAGCCGCCCATGACGCCGAAGCCCTTGGCCAGCGTGCCGTTGATAATGTCGACGCGGTCCATAACGCCCTCGCGCTCGGCGATACCGCCGCCCCGCGGACCGTACAGGCCCACCGCGTGCACCTCGTCGAGATAGGTCAGCGCGTTGTACTTCTCCGCCAGGTCGCAGATCGCGGCAATTGGGGAGATGTGACCATCCATGGAGTAGACGCTCTCGAAGGCGATGAGCTTCGGCGTGTCGAGCGGCACCTTCCTCAACAGATCCTCAAGGTGCCCCAGGTCGTTGTTGCGGAAGATGTGCTTGGGACCGCCGCCATGGCGGATGCCTTCGATCATGGAAGCGTGGTTCTTCTGGTCGGAGAAAAGCACGAGCCCGGGGATCAGCCGGGTCAATGTCGAGAGCGTTGCGTCGTTGGCGATGTAGGCGCTCGTGAACAGCAGCGCCGCCTCCTTGCCGTGGAGATCGGCCAGCTCGGCCTCGAGCTCGACGATATAATGCGTTGTCCCGGAGATGTTGCGGGTGCCGCCGGAGCCGGCGCCGACTGCGTCAATGGCTTCGTGCATGGCCGCGCGCACTTTGGGGTGCTGGCTCATGCCGAGATAGTCGTTCGAGCACCAGACGGTGACGTCGCGGGTCCCTTGCTCGGTGAAGTGGTCGGCCGTCGGATAGGCGCCGCAGCGCCGTTTCAGATCGGCGAACACCCGGTAGCGCCCCTCCCTGTGCAGCGAGTCAAGGTGCTGCTGGAACCTCGTTTCGTAATCCATGACTATCTCCCCGGTAGAGTCACGAGTGGTGTTTCCTCTTTCACCACCGCTTTTGCCCAAGCAGGGCTCGCGCCGGCGAGCCCCCCACGATCGTTCTTCCACGCGCGGACCGGCTCTTTGGCCGCGCGCGATTTCAAACCCCAGCTCCACAGCGCCCCCACGGGCAGCGGTAGAACGAGAAACCAGTGCTCGAGGACCGCGAGGGCCATCAGCGCCGTCAGCATTGTGTAGCCGGCGATGACGAACCCCGAAGCATCAGCGTGGCTTGCCTCCTGGAACAGCAACCAGGTCACCACGGTCGAGACCGTGATCGAGACCGGGAACAGGAGGTTCATGGGGCGTTTGCGAAAATAGCTTTTCAGGAACGCGAGGTTGTCCGGCAGGAATTCCTCGGTCAGGTTCGGGACGCCAAGAAAGACGTTGAACTTGGCGCTCAGCCGAAGAACCCAAAGAACGAGGAAAGTCCATACCCCGATTTGGTTGGGCGCCCCCCAGGTCAGCACCACGAGAAGGGCGGCGGTCAGGAGGATCGCCACCTCGTGATACAGCAGCGTTTGCGCCGCATAGGCGAAGCGCTGCCAGCCTTTGCTGTCGGGCGGGCAGGGTGCGTCGCGCGGGCCGGTTACGAAGCCGGTCAGGAAGCTCATCTCGTGCCAAGCCCACACCAACAGCGCGGAGGTGAACGCGCAATAAGCCCCAAGCGTCGTGGTGTCGGCGCTGGACACAACCACGCCGACCATTGCCAGGACGGCCAAGGCCGTTGTCACCGCCATGCTGCGGCCGAACGTTCGCTTCGGCAGTCCCACCACGTAGAGCACAGCGCCCGTGGAGAACCACCAGAGCAGGAGAGCGAACACGATGGCCAAGGCGTATTCCAAGACGATCTCCTCTTCGGCTTACCAGGCCGGTTCCAGACGGCTCGTCGCCGGCAAATTGTTGGGCTTGGCCCGCATGAAGTAGAGCTTGGCGAAGGTCATGGCGACTGCGGCGCCGTATCCCGCGCGAGACAGCGCGCCGAGCACGCCGCCTTTCTTCTTGGCGCGGCCCATCGCCTCGCCGAGCTCGCGTAAGCGCTCGAGGCCGGCACGGAAGCGCGGATTGTCGATATCCAGCATGACGGGGAAGACCTGACGCGAGATGTCCGTGCAGATGCGGAACACTTCGTAATCGTACTCGGTAGGGTCGATACCGAGCGCCTTGTGGAATTCAGGCCGGGCGTGATCGCGCACATACATCGTGGCGTAAACGGCCAGCAGGAAGAACCGCACCCACAGCTTGTTGCGGCCCTCCAGCAGCTGCGGGTTGGCCCGCATCAACAGGGAGAACGCCTCGCCGTGACGGAACTCGTCGTTGCACCACTTCTCGAACCAAATGAAGATCGGGTGGAAGCGCTTGTCGGGATTGCGCTCCAGATGCCGGTAGATGGTGATGTACCGTGCATAGCCGATCTTTTCGGAAAGATAGGTCGCGTAGAAAATGAACTTCGGCCGGAAGTAGGTGTACTTCTTCGTCTTGGTCAGGAAGCCCAGATCGACACCGATGCCGAAATCCTTCAGCGCGTCGTTGATGAACCCGGCATGACGAGACTCGTCGCGGCTCATATACTTGAACAGCTCGCAGATGTCCGGATTGGTGCCGCGCTTCTTCATCTCTGCGTAGAGCACGCACCCGGAAAATTCCGCGGTGAGCGAGCTCACGAGGAAGTCGATGAACTCCTTGCGCAAGCCCTCCGGCAGGCTGGCAAGGTCGGGAACCTGCCAGTTTTCATTCCGGACGAAGTGGTTCTTGTTGAGGTCGGCCTTGAGCTCGGCGATAAGCGGATCCCATTCGTCGCGCACGCCGCTCACGTCCATGCGGTCGAGCTCTTCGAAATCGGTGGTATAGAAGCGCGGGCTCAAGACCGTGTCGGCCGTTGCCATGCGCATGGTGTCGTTCTGAGAGAGTCCGATGTTTTCAATGGTCATAGCCGGCTCCCTGAAGAGAAGCTGACTTCGTAGAGCTCGGTGAGTTCCAGCCGGGCGAGAAGCTTGGTCCATAGCCGTTCGAGGGCCGTGGCTCGCGTTACCGTGGCCGTGCGGCGCAGGGTTAGTTTCTCGCCATAGGGCACGCGCACGGGCTCGCCGTGCACCAGGATCTCGTCACCGGGATTGATGGCAACATCGCCGTCAAGATCCACGTCGGCGCGCAGACTTTCGAAGGTATTCTCGATGTCGATGGTGCAGAGCACATCGAATCGTTCTCGCATTTCGATCCAGCCAGGCTTCATTGGTCGCTCCCCTTCACATTCGAGACTTGGGTGAGGTCACGCGTGTCTTTGCCGGCGTGCAACAGTTCGGCGAAGACCTCCAACTGCGTGATGCCAAAGGACACCAATTCGATCTGATGGCCCGTCGCGGTGTCCCTCAGCGACAGACGATCATCATCCCAGCGGATGAGCTCAAACGGCGCTTCGTCGCCGAGACCTCTCAGCATCCGGTCACGCGCCAACCCGCGCATGACGCCGCGCACAAATCCGTTGGTGCCGGGCGCATAAATCTCGATGACTTTCCGGCTGCCGTCATCCAGCACGGCCACGGAACCATCGGGGCGGTCTTCGAAGCGAAGCGCACGGGTCTCGATGGGCGTCGCCTGATCGACGGTCACCGCACCGATGCCCGTGAAACGGGAGACTCCCGCAAGAGCGAGCGCCAGCATCACGAGCGCTGCCGCGCCAAACAGAGGGGCGCGGGGGAAGGGACGTGAGGCCTTGATCTCGTTCATTCGTTTGTCCCCCGTTAAGCCGCTGCTGGCGCGTGCCGACGCGCCGTGTCCTGACGGTTGGCGGGAAAAGATACGCGCGTCGGAGCGGTGCCCCGTTCCTTTGCGGCCTGCGCCAGAGCCTTGCCGAGGATATCGGCGACCTTGGCAGCCTCCGGTACGCAGCGGAGCATGGGCTGCGGCTTCGCGCTGCGCCACGGCCGGACATTCGGCCACAGAGCGAAATAGGAGACGCGATCCTTCTGGTTGAGCACGAGCGGAATGTCGCCGCTGCCGTCTCTATAGGTTCTGAGCGCTGCGCTCTCGATGATGGCGTAAGGAAGATTGAGGGTCATGGGCAACGCCACGCCGTAGCGCATGACCACGCGCCGATTGGTAATCGTGTAGACGGTGCAGCGGTGGGCGAGCCACGCATAAAGCGCAAGGAGGCCGGCCGCCATCAACGCCACCGGAACGAGTCGGGCCGCTATCAGCAAAGCCTCGCCGGCGGGCACGCCGGACCAGAGGTCGACGCCCACGCTCCAGACGGAGAGAAGTGCGAAATAAGCCAGCACCAACCGAACATGAAGCGCGCGGATGGCGAGGGGCCGCCACGCGGGCGCCCCCTGCCACAGGATGTGCTCGCCTTGCGGCAGGGCTTCCGGCAATCCTCTGATCGGCTCGAACTCGTGCTCGTTCACAGGATCGACTCCGTTCTGAGAGGCGTCGCGTAGAGCGTGCCGCCGCCGTAATAGGCGCAGATGCGGTCTTCCTCGAGGAAAGTGACCTCATCGGGCTTCGCCAAGACGGGCACGTTGACGAATTGCGCTCCGAGGATCGCCTCGACCCGCACCACGCCATGCCGGCCGTCAATGTCGGAGAACGTCATCGGCAGAAGCACGCGCTTCGGCGGGGTGCCTCCCAGATCGACTTCCAGGTAGCGAACGATGATCTCCGACCTGTCCACCCAAACGTCGCTGACCGTACCGGCAGCCACGCCGTCGGCGCCGATCACCGGCATTCCACGCGGATCCGGATCGCGCTCCTCGAGCGTGAGGCCGAGGTCCGCCCGGAGCGGTACGATCTTGAGATGGCCCTCCAGGGTGCGGTCGGGAACGTTCTCGCGCATGGCGTATGCTCCGGGGCCCACGGCATCGAGCATTGGGTCGCCGGTCGGGATGAGCGGTGCGCCTGGCCATGCGGCCGCGGGCTCCGCGTTGATCGGTGACTGTTCGCGGCCGGGTCTCGGCGAAAGAACCGTCGTGCCGTCGGCCAAGAGATAGGTCTTCGGCTCCGGGATCGGGGGGAAGTTGAGATAAGGCCGGTTCTGAGGTCCGTCGTACACGAGGGGATAACCCTCGCGCTTATCTTCGCGCCGGAGATAGAAGATCAATCCGGCGAAGAAGATCCAGAAGGCGTAAAGCACGAGCTGTGCGACATCGATATATTCGGTTATGGCGCCCTTCGGCATTGGGTTACCTCCACAACGTTGCGGGCTAGCCGGGGAATTCGGCGAGTCCAAAGCCCTGCGGTGAGCGTGTGCGGGCCTCACGTGCAGGGCGCACGAGCGGTCCGACCGCGACAAGCGTCGCGAACAGAAGCAAGATCTCCAGGTGATAGACGACGCCGTAGCCGACGGCGGGACCGGTCAGCGCCGGTCCGAGCAATGAGGCGTCTGCCAGCCCCGAAACCGTGTCGCGAATGGCACCGCCTGCGGCGATGGCGAGACCCATGGCCGACGCTTGCACCGCGCCCCAGGCGCCGAGCGCAAGCCCGCTATTGCCGCCATCGGCGAGCGCCATGGCGCCTGTCAATGTGCCCACACCGAAGAAGCCTGCGCCAAAACCAATCAGGGCCGTCCCGGCGCGGAACAACAAGGCTGAGTCGAGGGGTGCCGAGAGGATGACGGCGGAAAAGGCGAAAATTCCGATCAGCGCGCCGTAGCCCGCAAGTCGATAAGGATCTGCGCCGCGGTTCAACAGCGAGGCCGCCAGCGCGAAAGCACACAGCGTTCCGGCGGCGAGCATGGCTGTCAGAGCCGTCGTGGCGCCGACGCCGAGCCGGAGGACTTCGCCGCCATAGGGCTCGAGAAGGATGTCCTGCATGCTGAAGGCGGCGGTGCCCAGTCCGACGGTGACGAGTACGCGGCTCGACCGGCCGCCGGATCGGAAGCTCTGCCAAGCTTTCCGAAACGAGGCGGATTCCCGGTCATGCGCCGTCTGCGCGGGATTGCGGGCTTCCTGCTTCCAGAGCGCCACACAATTCAAGACCATGGTGATGACCGCGGCGCCCTGGACGAGCTCGATAAGCCGAAGTTGGGTGAAATTCGCCAGGAGCGATCCGAAGATGATCGCCGAAACGACCATGCCGAGAAGCAGCATGACGTAGAGGAACGCCACCACGCGCGGACGCGAGTCGATCGGTGCGAGATCGGTGGCGAGCGCCAGTCCTGCGGTCTGCGTGGTGTGGAGACCTGCGCCCACCAGCAGGAACGCAAGTGCCGACGCCGCATAGCCGATCCACGCCGGTCCGTTGGCGTCGCCGGACAGGACGATCAGGGCGAAGGGCATGATGGCAAGGCCGCCGAACTGCAGTAGCGAACCGAACCAGATATAGGGTACGCGCTTCCAGCCGAGGAACGAGCGGTGATGGTCAGACCGGAAGCCGATCAGCGCCCGGAACGGCGCGAACAACAAGGGAAGCGAAACCATCAGCGCCACGAGCCATGCGGGCACTGAGAGCTCGATGATCATGACGCGGTTGAGCGTGCCGTTGAGCAAAACGAGCGCCATGCCCACCGACACTTGGAACAGCGACAGCCGTAACAGGCGCGATAACGGCAATTCGACGCTGGCCGCGTCCGCGAAAGGCAGAAAGCGCGGATCGAGCAGGGTCCAACCCCGGGCGAGTTTTTGGTTCAGCCCTTTCATCTTCGTATCAGTTCCAAGGCTTCAGAAGTGTAGAAGCCGTTGACGATCCTCGTGGTGCGTCCGTCGGACCAGCCGGAGAGCCTCGGCTCCTCGCCGATGAGGCTGCGAAGCCTGGCGGGGCTGACGGGCTCTATTGCCGGCGCGCGATCCTTGCGCGGGAAGACGCGGCCGACCGCATGCATGAGCGCGAGTGGCACGGTGCGCGGCGCGAACGTAAAGAGCACGGTCCGCTCACTGCGCGGCACGAGGTAGCTGAGCACCCGCGCCATATCGTGCGCGCGGTAATGGATCAGCGAATCCATGGCTACGATGTAGTCGAACCGTCCGAGTTCGGGCTTCAGCATATCCGCCACCTTGAACTCGAGGGTCCCGACGCCGGCATCCACCGCCGACCGCTTCCGTGCGATTTCGATCAGCGTGGGCGAGATATCGACCGCGAGCACGTTCGCACCCCGCCGTGCCGCCTCGACGGCAAGCGCTCCGGTGCCGCAGCCGGCATCGAGCAGCCGCGCGCCGGTAAGGTCGGCCGGGAGCCACGACAGAAGCGTCCGCCGCATCCTTTCGCGCCCCTCGCGCACCGAGGCTCTGATGCGTCCGAGCGGCGCATCCGAAGTCAGCTTCGACCATGCTTCGACCGCTGTGCGGTCGAAATAGGTCTCAAGCTCTCCGCGGCGCTCCAGGTATGAGATCGTCGGCATCAATCGAACCCCAGGAAGTCGAAGATTTCGCGGTCCTTCATAGGCTCAGCGTCGAGCGGCTCGGATCCGTCGAGCAAGGACTGAGCGAGCCGCAGATACTCGGCCTGCACGGCCTCGAGCTCGGGCGAGGGCTCCATCTCGAACAGCACGGATTTCTTGAGGCGCGAACGCCGGATCACGTCGAGATCCGGAATATGCGCGAGACGCTTCAGCCCGGTCGCTTCGTTGAAGCGGTCGATTTCATCGGTGGCGGCGCTGCGGTTGGCGATCACGCCCGCAAGCCGTACATCGTAATTCTTGGACTTGGCCTTGATCGCGGCGACGATGCGGTTCATGGCGAAGATCGAGTCGAAATCGTTCGCGGTGACGATGAGCGCACGGCCGGCATGCTGGAGCGGCGAAGCGAAGCCGCCGCACACCACATCGCCCAGCACATCGAAGATCACGACGTCTGTGTCTTCGAGCAGGTGATGTTCCTTGAGCAGTTTTACCGTCTGTCCGACCACATAGCCGCCGCAGCCGGTGCCCGCCGGAGGGCCGCCGGCCTCCACGCAAAGCACGCCGTTGAAGCCTTCATAGACGAAGTCTTCGGGCCGGAGCTCCTCGCTGTGGAAATTCACGCCTTCTAGTACGTCGATGACCGTGGGAACGAGTTTCTTGGTCAGGGTGAAGGTCGAGTCGTGCTTCGGATCGCAGCCGATCTGCAGGACACGTTTGCCCAGCTTGGAGAACGCGGCCGAAAGATTGGACGAGACGGTGCTCTTGCCGATTCCCCCTTTGCCGTAGATCGCGAAGACCTGGGTGGTGCCTAGGTCGATGTTCGAGTCGAGCTTGACTTGCACGCTTCCTTCGCCGTCACCGGACGTGACAGGTGCTCTGATCGCAATATTCATGCCGCTACCTCTAGACCCACGCCTTCGACGCGGTCTTCTAGCTCTTCACCTGCCTTGCGCAGGGCTTCGAGCGTTGCTTCGTCGGGCGTCCAATAATTGCGCGCGTGCGCCTCGAGCAGCCGGTGGGCCACTTTGGCGGAGGCGACGGGATTGAGCGCGGCAAGGCGCTCGCGCATGGCCTTGTCGAGCACGAAAGTCTCGGTGAGGTCCTGATAGACCCACGGGGCGACCTGACCGGTCGTCGCCGACCACCCGACCGTGTTGGTCACGTGGCTTTCGATCTGACGGACGCCTTCATAGCCGTGATTCAGCATCCCCTCGTGCCATTTGGGGTTCAGCACGCGCGTCCGGGTCTCGAGCGCCACCTGTTCGGCGAGCGTGCGGACCTTGCCCTGACCTCGGGTCTGGTCTCCGATATAGACGGGGACGCTCTTGCCTTTCGCCCTTAACGCCGCGCGGCTGATGCCGCCCAGCGTGTCGAAATAGTGGTCGACCGTGGTTACGCCGAGTTCGACGGACTCGAGATTCTGGTAGGCGAGTTCGACACCGGAGAGGATGCTCTGCAACAGCGCCTGGTGTTGCTGGGGCGCGCCGTCGCGGCCGTAAGCAAAGCACTTGCGCCGCGCATAGACCTCGGCGATTTCGTCCTCGTCGTCCCAACGGCCGGAGTCGATCAGGAGATTGACGTTCGAGCCATAGGCGCCCTCGGCGTTGGAGAACACCCGCAGCGCTGCGGTCTCCAGGTCGCAGCCATGGGTCTTTTGATGTTCGAGCGCATGTTGACGGACGAAGTTTTGCTCGAGCGGCTCCTCGGCGCTGGCCGCGAGATAGGCCGCTTCGGCGAGAAGCTTCGACTGGAGCGGCAGGAGGTCGCGGAAGATTCCCGACAAGGTCATGACCACGTCGATGCGCGGCCGGCCGAGCTCTTCCAAGGGGATGAGCGCCGCACCGCATAGGCGTCCGTAGGTGTCGAAGCGCGGCTTGGCACCCATCAGGGCCAAAGCCTGTGCCACGGGACCGCCTTCGCTCTTCAGGTTGTCCGTGCCCCAAAGCACCAGCGCGACCGAGCGGGGCAGGCCGTGCCCGTCTTCGAGATGACGGGCGAGCAGACGGTCGGCCTGCTGCCTGCCATCTGCGACGGCGAAGGCGCTCGGAATGCGGAAGGGATCGAAACCGTGAATGTTACGTCCCGTCGGCAGAATCTCGGGATTGCGGAGCAGATCTCCGGCCGGGGCGGGCGGCGTAAACCGGCCGTCGAGCGTGTGGATCAGGGCATCGAGCTCGTGGTTTTCGGCGAGGAGCCCGGCCATTTTCGCCAGGCCCTCGAACAGGGCGAGCGTCGCGTCGTCGTGCGGCAGACCGGAGCGGCGGGCTGCTTGCTGCGGCGAGGCGCCTTCGAGCAGCGCCGCGACGGCATCCTGGTCAGGTTTGACGCCTTGAACCTCTGCGGAAGCGAGCAAGAGTTCCAGGCGTTCCTGGTGTGAGGCCGCCTCGCCCAAAATGTGCAGGCCGTGCGGGATCAGTTCGTATTCCAACTCATGCACGGCGGCGATGAGCTTCGCCATCTGCTGCTCCGCATCGGCGCTCCATGCGGGTTCGGCGTCGGCCAGGTTGAGTTCCGCGGCTTGCGCTTGGATGACCGGAATGAGCTGGGCTCGCTCAGCCGTCTCGCTCGGCTCCAGGGCGCGCCAGCGCTCGAGCGAAGCCTTGAGATCGAGAAGTCCGCGATAAAGGCCGGCGTGCGCCACCGGCGGCGTGAGGTAACTGACCAGCGTGGCCGCCGAGCGCCGCTTGGCGATCGTGCCTTCCGACGGATTGTTTGCGGCATAGAGGTAGAAGTTCGGCAAGGCGCCGATAAGCCGATCCGGCCAGCATTTGCCCGACATGCCGGTCTGCTTTCCGGGCATGAACTCCAATGCGCCATGCGTTCCAAAGTGCAGTACCGCGTGTGCGCCGAAATCCTCGCGGAGCCAACGGTAGAAGGCCGAGAAGGCGTGCGTCGGCGCGAATCCTTTCTCGAACAGGAGCCGCATGGGATCGCCCTCGTAGCCGAATGCCGGTTGCACACCGACGAAGACGTTGCCAAAGCGCTCGCCCAGCACGTGGATAGAGCCGCCATCCGTTTGCTGCTTGCCTGGCGCCGGACCCCATTGCGCCTCGATCTCGGCGAGGTGGGGCTCTCGGCGGATATGATCGTCGGCGGCGATGCGGGCATGGATATTGGCCTGCGCGCCGAAGCGGTCCGCATTGCCCTTGAGGATCCTGTCGCGGAGCGCTTCCGTGCTTTCCGGGACCTCCACGGTGTAGCCCGCCTGATGCAGCGCTTTCAGCGTGCGGTGCAAAGACTCATAGACGGAAAGATAGGCAGCAGTCCCGGTCGCCCCCGCGTTCGGCGGGAAGTTGAACAGCACCACGCCGAGCTTGCGCTCGCCGCGCGGCGTGTGACGGAGCGTCACAAGTCGCGCCACGCGCTCGGCAAGCAGAGCCGCACGCTCGGGATGAACCTGCATGTCGCGTGAGTTCGCACCTTGCTGCGACCGGCCGCCGAACACGATCGGACCTGTCGAGCCATCGAGTTCGGGGATGGCCACCATCATGGTCGTCTCCACGGGCAGAAGACCCCGGTCGGAGGCTTCCCACTCATCGATGGTCTCGAATTCGAGTGCATGGGCGGCGAGATAGGGCACATCGAGCCGCGCGAGCATCTCCTCGGCCGCTTTGGCGTCGTTGTAAGCGGGCCCGCCGACCAGGGAGAAGCCCGTGAGCGAAACGACCGCATCCACCTGGGAGCGTCCACCCTTTAAGAAGTATTTTTCGATTGCGGGTCGCGTATCGAGGCCAGTGGCGAAGGCAGTGATGACCTTGAGCCCGCGGGCCTCGAGTGCAGCGATGACGCCATCGTAGTGCGCGGCGTTTCCGGCGATGATGTATGAGCGCATGACGAGGAGACCGACAGTCCCCGCGGCCGCGTGCTTCGCCTTTGGAAGCTTCTCGGCCCGTTCGGAAACGCGGCCCGCCATCCGGGGATGGTAGACACCTACTTCGGGATAGTCTGCCGGCGCGGCGGCCGTCAGCGTTCCGCGCAAACCGAGGCGCGGTCCATCGGCATATCGATTCACCAGGAAGCGGACGAGGTTCACCATATTTTCCTCGGACCCGGCAAGAAGGTATTGCAGGGTGAGGAAATAGGCGCGCACGTCCTGGGCGCCGCCCGGGATGAAGCGCAGGATCTTGGGAATGCGGCGGAGCAGCGCCATTTGGCGAGCACCGGATGACTGCTTCTTGGTGGCGCCGCCGCGCAGCCGCTTGAGCAGTGCGATCATGCCTCGCTCGGCGCCATTCATCTGGAACTGGCCGAGCTTGGTTAGGCGTATGACCTCGCCAGCGGACATGCCGCCTACGATTGCATCGCACGCTGCGCGGCGCGCTTCGAGCCGCGGCAGCACAGCCCGGATGTGATCCTCCATGAAAAGCATGGAGGCCACGATGATGTCTGCCTTGTCGATGTCCGCCCGGGCTCTATCGAGCGCCACGTCATCGCGCCCCCACTCCGAGACGGCATGAAGATCGAGTACCAGTCCGGGCAGCTCACGCTTCAGCACCGGTCGCGCACGATCCACCGCACCGGCAAGGTGACTGTCGAGCGTGACGATCGCCACCCTGATTGGCGTGGGATCAGCGGCTGAAATGGGCTTTGGCATCGTAAAGCGTCTCAAGGGTTATGGTCGTCAGGCCTCGCTCGCTCGCGAAGCCCTCGGTGTTCCGGCGCGCTTTGCCGCGCACGAAGAAGGGAATCTTTTGCAGCTCGCGTTCGGCCTCTTCTTGCCAAGCGAGCTTGTCGCCAGATTTGAATAAAAGAGGAGGCGAAGCCGCAGCAGCTTCGTCCTCCAGGAGGGCGACGCCGCTGGCCACGTGCGAGGGCGGTGCGGCGTCGTTAAACTCGAAATCCTCTCGGAACATCCCAAGCAGATGTTCCTCAAGCCCCATCATCAACGGATGCACCCAGCTGTCGAAAATTACGTTGGCGCCTTCGAAGCCCATTTGCGGGGAGTACCGAGCTGGGAAGTCCTGCACGTGCACCGGTGCGGAAATCACCGCGCTCGGAATGCCCAGCCGTTTGGCGATGTGCCGCTCCATTTGCGTGCCGAGCACAAGTTCGGGACTGAGTTGGGCGACCGCGGCTTCGACCTCGAGATAGTCGTCGGTGATCAAAGCCTCGACGTCGTAGATTTTGGCGGCCTCGCGTACTTCGCGTCCAAACTCGCGGGAGTAGGTGCCCAGCCCGACCACGGTGAAGCCGAGCTCCTCGCTGGCAATCCTGGCGGCGGCGATGACGTGGGTGGCGTCACCGAAGATGTAGACGCGCTTGCTGGTAAGATAGGTGGAATCGACCGAGCGCGAGTACCAAGGCAGCCTCGACGTCTTGCCCGAGAGCAGCGAAGTGGCGTCGACGCCGGCTAACGTGGCGGCTTCTTCGATGAAATCGCGAGTCGCGCCCATGCCGATGGGCACCGTCTTTGTAGCCGGCTGCTTGAAGGTTCGGGCCAGCCAATCCGCGGAAGTCCGCGCTATTTCCGGATAGAGCACCACGTTGAAATCGGCGTCGCCGAGCCGCGAGAGGTCCGCAGGCGTTGCGCCGAGCGGTGCCACAACATTGATCTCGATGCCGAGGGCTCCGAGCAGCCAGGAAATTTCCTGCACGTCGTCGCGATGGCGGAAGCCGAGCGCCGTGGGGCCGAGCAGATTGCACGACGGCGCCCTCGACGAATCCGGCGACGGCCTCTGCCAATCGGCTGCGGGTGCGTGTGGCCCGGCGAAGGTGCGCACCATACGATAGAAGGTCTCCGCCGCGCCCCAGTTCTCTTTTTTCTGATAGGCGGGCAGCTCAAGCGGAATGACCGGCACAGGCAAATCGAGCGCGCGGGCCAGGCCCCCTGGATCGTCCTGGATCAGCTCGGCGGTGCAAGAGGCGCCCACCATGAGCGCATCCGGCTTGAATCGCTCAAAGGCTTCGCGCGCCGCCGTCTTGAACAGCTCGGCGGTATCCGAGCCGAGATCGCGCGCTTGAAATGTCGTGTAGGTGACCGGCGGTCGCTTGTCGCGCCGCTCGATCATGGTGAAGAGGAGATCGGCGTAGGTGTCACCCTGCGGTGCATGCAGCACATAATGAACGCCTTCCATCGCCGTTGCGATACGCATGGCGCCAACATGGGGCGGGCCTTCATATGTCCACAGCGTGAGCTGCATGGGCCTACACCTCCAGCCTGGCGCGCCGCACGAGCGGCCGCGCAAAGAGTTCGGCGAGGTCGCCGGCCTGCTCGTAGCCTTGAATTGGCGTGAACAGGAGTTCGATCGACCATTTCGTGGTGATGCCTTCCGCCTCGAGCGGATTGGCGAGCCCGAGGCCGCACACCACCAGGTCAGGCTGGGCATCTCGGCAGCGGTCGAGTTGCCGCTCGACGTCCTGTCCTTCGCTGAGGACGATGTCGGAAGGCAGGAGATCGAACTCTTGGTCGAGATGTTGGCGGTGTAAGTAGGGGGTGCCGACCTCGATCGGTCGCATGCCAAGCTCGCGTGCGACGAAACGGGCGAGCGGAACCTCAAGCTGAGAGTCGGGAAAGAAGAAGATGCGTTTCCCGGATAGCCTGAAGCGGTGCGGTTCGAGCGCCGTGCGGGCGCGGCGCGCCGGCGCTGCGGTAACGCCATCGAACAACTCGGGATCGACGCCCCAGAGATCCGCGGCTGCACGAAGCCATTGGGTCGTGCCATCGCCGCCGAGAGGAAAGGGTGCCGCAATCCGTTGTGCGCCGCGCTCTTCCAGCGCCCGCGCGGTGTCTCCAAGAAAGGGCTGAGCGAGAAGATAGCGCGTGTTAGGCCCGATCTCCGGCAAATCAGTCGAGCGGCGTGGCGGCAGGAAGGCCACCGGGCCGATCCCGAGCGCGTCGAACAGGCGCCGGAACTGATCTTCCACGACATCGGCCAGCGCGCCGACGACGAGCAGCGAAGGCTCCACCTTCGCTCCGGCTTGCGGCAGTTCCGGCACAAGCGCGGCGAGGCAGGCATCTTCGCCTTGCGTGAAGGTCGTCTCAATCCCGCTGCCCGAATAGTTCAGGACGCGGACGCCGGGCGAATAGGTGGCCGAGAGTCGCTGCGCCGCGCGATTCAAGTCGAGCTTGATAACTTCCGACGGGCATGAGCCCACCAGGAACAAGAGCTTTATGTCGGGACGCCGCGCGAGGAGCTGCGCGACGATGCGGTCGATCTCCTCGTTGGCGTCGGCGAGCCCGGCGAGATCGCGCTCCTCCATGATTGCGGTGGCGAAGCGCGGCTCGGCGAAGATCATCACGCCCGCCGCGGACTGGATCAGGTGGGCGCAGGTGCGTGAGCCGACCACGAGGAAGAAGGCATCCTGAAGCTTGCGGTGAAGCCAAACGATTCCCGTGAGGCCACAGAACACCTCGCGTTGGCCCCGCTCCTTCAGGACGGGCGCATTGCTGCACCCTTGAGCGGACCGCGCCAATGCGGGGTGCACGTTCATTGCGCGAGCTCCCCGAGCGGCATCGCGTGTGATGTCCGGGTTCCCTGGAGCCGCGCGGCGCGCAGCTTCAGCAGGAATTGGGTGGCGTTGACCACGTAGGACGCATAGGCGGCGAGCGCGAGCAGCATGAGCTCCGTGGGGCCGAGCCAGCCCGTGAACAGCGCGCCGAGATAGGCCGTGTGCAATGCAAGCACGAGCATGCTGAACACGTCCTCCCAATAGAAGGCGGGCGCGAACAGGTAGCGGCCGAAAACCTCGTGCTCCCAGATGGAGCCCGTAATCATGATGGCGTAGAGGGCGAGCGTCTTGACGACGACGGAGATCGTGGCCGCCTCGTATCCTTCGCCGGTCAGGAGATAGCGAAAGACGAGTCCGAGGCTGACGAGAAAGATAGCGAATTGGAGAGGGGCGAGAATGCCTTGAACGAGAGTCCAGGGAGAAGCGTCCCTGCGGCGGCGCTGATCTTCATTATAAAGAGGCTTACCCCGAGATTCCCGCGACAGACCCACCGCGTTTCCCCTCCCAATGCCCGACGCGCAAGAACTCCTGCGCGACGGCTTTAGGAGAAGACTAAGTCTCGCCTCTCACCACTGTCAACTGAATTGGACGTAAAATCTTATTTACATTTCGCTCGGGGCGGGGTCCAATGGTCACCTGGCCCTGGGCCTGATGTCGTCCTCGTTAACTGTAGATCCGCGTCTCCGAGAAAAAAAGCGTGAACTTTAGGAGACAGGGTAGGTCTGTGTTGAGGAGCCGCTTTTGGGCGGAAGTGTTTGCCGCCGAGGTTGCTCCTAAGGGGGGTAGGAAATGGCGAGCATGAGGGCGTTTACCGAGTCGAGCACCGACTGGGCAAGCTGCGGGCGCGATTCTTTCGATATTTCAACGTTCAAAGCCTCGGGCTCGGCGCTCAAGCGCAAAGGCTTGAGAAATGCTAGCCGGAAGCTGCTGAGTCGTGCCGTAGAGGCCGAAATTATTCCTCAGCTCGTTCGAACCCATAAGCAGTTTCTGGAGAAAAATATTGGCGAATGCCAAACTACGATCAACCCGAATTCTGAGAGCGTCGTAGAATTCATTGGGTTGTTACTTTCTCGTGACGTGACAGTAGCTTCGGCTTATGTCGAAGAAATATGCTCCAGAGGAGCGCGACTCGAATCTATATTCCTTGATCTATTTACGCCTGCGGCACGGATACTTGGGCGGTTGTGGGAAGAAGATATTTGCGACTTTACGGACGTCACCATAGCTCTCTCGCGTCTTCAGCAGCTCCTTCGCGAGTTGGGCGCGGCGTTCGAGGTCGAGCTCATGCCGGCCCAAGTCGGGCGCAGGGCCTTGCTGGCTGCGGCACCCGGGGATCAGCACACCTTCGGAGTCTTTATATTACAAGAGTTCTTCCGGCGCGCAGGGTGGGAGGTGCATGGCGGCGGCACGTCATCGAAGGAAGAGCTTTTCGGCCTGGTGGAAAGTGATCGGTATGACCTCGTCGGCATTTCAGCCAGCAACGAGGTCGTTGTGGATGAATTCGCGGCGGTAATTCACACGATCCGGAAGGTGACGCCATCTCCCAGGCTCCATGTATTGGTGGGAGGTCGTTTCTTCCTGGAGCATCCCGAAGCTGTCTCGGGCGTTGGAGCCGACGCGAGCGCTCAGGACGGGCGACGGGCGGTTCTGGAGGTTTCGAGCTTGCTCGGCACGCTAGCGTTGAGCTAAGTGTACGCTGCAGACACGAAACTTAACCTGACAGGAAACGCCGTAGTGTTCGCTCGAGAAGCAGGGAACGTGTTCCGGGCCCCGAAGAGAACGCTCGGCGATTTGGATGCCGAAATTGCGGCCGAGCTCATTGCGGCAGCGGCAGATGTCGCCCTGATTGTTGATGATAAGGGCGTCATCCGCGACGTGTCCCTCGGCAGTGACGACTTTATCCAAGAGGGATTCGAGGATTGGGTCGGCAAGCCATGGATTGAAACCGTCACGGTCGAAAGTCGCCCGAAGGTCGAGGAGATGCTCCGCGATTCGGCCGCGAAAGTGCCGGCGCGATGGCGTCAGGTTACCCATTCCACCAAGAGCGGCGCCGACGTACCGGTTCGCTATGCAGTACTCCCGGTTGGCCACAGCGGTCGGGTGGTGGCTGTCGGCCGCGACCTGCGAACCATCGCCGCCCTGCAGCAGCGTCTGGTCGATGCGCAGCAATCGATGGAGCGCGAATATGCGCGTCTGCGGCACGCGGAGACGCGGTACCGGCTTCTTTTCCAGATTGCCTCTCAGCCGGTGCTCATTATCGACGCGAATTCCATGCGAGTGGTCGAGGCCAATCCTGCCGCGGGCCAGCTGCTCAACAAGAGCGTCAAGCGGCTCTCAGGCCGGACGTTTCCGGATCTGTTCGATTCCGAAAGCGCTAAGACCGTGCAGACGCATCTCGCGCAGGTCAGGGGTACCGGACGCGCCGATGAGATCACCGCAAAACTGAGTGACGGAAAGACGGAAGCGATGGTCGGTGCGTCGCTGTTCCGCCAGGAAAACGCCTCTCACTTTCTCGTTCGGCTTTCCCCCGTCGAAGGCGAAGCAAGGGAACCGCGGACCGGATCCAAACTTTTCAGCGTCGTCGAGAGCTTGCCGGACGGCTTCGTGGTCACCGGTGTCGACAGGCGCATCGTCACTGCCAATCCCGCTTTTCTCGACCTCGCGGAACTCGCGAGCGAGGAACAGGCACGGGGCGAGTTGCTCGACCGCTGGGTCGGCCGTCCCGGTGTCGATCTCGATGCGCTTATCGCCAACATCCGCGAGCACGGCTCGGTACGGCATTTCTCAACAATTCTGCGCGGTGAGTACGGCGCCAATGAAGAAGTCGAGATTTCCGCGGTGTCGGTGCTTACGGGCGAGTATCCCTGTTACGGTTTCACGCTTCGCAATGTCGGCGCTCGGGAGCCTGCCAAGCCGAATAGGCCGCGCGAGTTGCCGCGTTCTGTTGAGCAGCTGACCCAACTCGTCGGCCGCGTCACGCTTAAAGAACTTGTGAGGGAGACGACCGATGTCATCGAGCGGCTTTGTATCGAAGCCGCTCTCGAAATGACCGGCGACAATCGTGCGTCCGCTGCGGAAATGCTCGGTCTGAGCCGGCAGAGTCTCTATTCGAAGCTTCGCAGGTTCGGCCTCGGCGATCTCGACTCCGACGACTAGAGGAGCCGCTCGCCGGCGCGCCCCTTGTCGCGCAAGAATTCCCGATAATTTGCCAAGAAGTCCGCGGGCCGCTCGAAATGGGGGAGCGCTCCGGTTTCGAATGTCTCCACCGTCCAGTTCGGCCGGGCGCGCGCCCAATCCGCATGGCTGAAATCGGCAAAATCACCCTTGGTCGCACACGTCATCCAGACGGGCAGCGTCAGGCGACCGTAGAGGTCGCGCACGTCCGCGCTGAACAGCTTGCCCGAGACAAATGCATAGGGTGCGTTCTTGGCGCCGGGCTGATGGGTGGTGAGATAGTCGTACGCAAAAAGACCGCGATCGTAATCATCCGAGCCGAACGTCTTGCGCAAGAAAAAGCGGATGCTCTTTTTCGAGGTGAGCGCTTTGAAGATGGCATCGCTCCAGAGCGGAAAAGTGAAGAACGCATAGAGACCTGGAACTTCGCGCGTCTTCCGCTTGCGGCCGAAATGTCCGGAACGGCTGCTGAAACCCGTGGGTGACACGAGAGCAAGGGTGCGGAATCGATCAGGCGCCTCGGCTGCCGCGCGAGCCAGGAATTCCGAACCCAGCGAGATCGCCAATGCATCGATCGGCACGGCCCCGTGATCCTCGGCAATTCTCCCGAGCATGTCGTGAATGGCGTCGGTGTAGAGCCTGGGGCTATATGCCCGGTCGGAACGGTCGGAGAAGCCGAACCCGGGAAGGTCCACCGCGTAAACGTGGTGCGTCTTGACCATCTCCTCGAAGATGGGACGGACCTCGTACGCCGAGCCGGCGGCATTGATGCTGTGGACCAGGAGGAGTGGGGCCCCTTTGCCCCCAACGTAGAAGCTGAGCGGTCCCGCCCTGCCATCGAGTTCGCGCCTCTGCGCCTCAAGCGCCGGAACCAGCCCGCGCTTTCCGCCTGTCTCGGTCAAATTGCTCACCCCTTGTCGGCCCGTATGGACTCTAGTAACGGCTAGTGTAAAGTAAACCATACACTTAGCTGCGTGGTTTTCTCATGACTGCCATTGCGCGCCCGGCCCCAGCCGCCGTTGTTGAGCTTCTCAAGCCGATCACGTGGTTTCCGCCGATGTGGGCGTTCGGCTGCGGGGTCGTCTCCGCCGGCGTACCGGTCGCCGGCCGCTGGCCCCTGATCGCCGCCGGCGCGCTTCTGGCCGGTCCACTTGTGTGCGCCACGAGCCAAGCCGTCAATGATTGGTACGACCGGCATGTCGACGCAATCAACGAGCCGCAGCGTCCCATTCCCTCTGGCCGCATCCCCGGACAATGGGGACTTTATATAGGGATGATCTGGACCGGTCTGTCGCTATTGGTCGCGAGCCAGCTTGGTCCCTTCGTCTTCGCGGCGGCTTGCGTCGGTCTCGCGCTTGCCTGGGCCTACAGTGCGCCGCCGTTCCGGCTCAAGACGAACGGCTGGTGGGGCAACAGTGCTGTCGCGGCCTGCTACGAGGGCCTGCCGTGGCTGACGGGCGCCGCCGTGATGACGGGGGCCATGCCCGACGCGCGCGTATTCGCCATCGCCGCCCTCTACAGTGTCGGGGCACACGGCATCATGACTCTGAACGACTTCAAATCGATCGAAGGCGACAAGCGATCGGGCATTGGATCTCTGCCAGTGCGCCTCGGCGCGGAGAGAGCCGGGCATGTGGCCTGCTGGGTCATGGCGGTGCCGCAACTCGTGGTGATCGCGCTGCTATTCTATTGGGGCTATCCGCTGCATGGCGCCGTCGTCGGCATCCTTCTTGCCGTGCAACTCTGGCTGATGATGCGCCTGCTGCAGAGCCCGAAGGAGAGGGCGCCTTGGTACAATGCCACCGGCGTCACGCTCTATGTGCTCGGCATGCTCGCCGCGGCTTTTGCGCTCGGCTCCGGTTCGGCGGGTCTGGCATGAGCTCCGCAACGCTCGGTTGGCTGGGTATCGTCCGGCTGGGGCTTGTGCAGACCGCGCTGGGTGCCATCGTGGTTCTCACCACATCCACTATGAACCGCGTGATGGTGGTTGAGCTCGCGCTCCCCGCCATGTTGCCGGGCGCACTGGTGACTTTGCATTACGGCATTCAAGTCTTGCGGCCTCGCTTCGGCTACGGTTCGGACCAAGGCGGAAGGCGCCTCCCTTGGATCATCGGGGGCATGGCTACTCTGGCTGTCGGTGGCGTCGGCGCGGCCCTCGCGACGGCGTGGATGACAACCGACACGTACTCCGGCATCGCGCTCGCGATCGGTGCTTTCATGTTGATCGGCGTCGGTGTCGGCGCATGCGGCACGTCTCTTTTAGCCCTGATGGCGACGCAAGTTGCTCCCGACAGGCGCGCTGCCGCGGCCATGATCATGTGGATGATGATGATCGCCGGTATTGTCGTGACGGCCACGAGCGCCGGGCACTTCCTCGATCCATTCTCGCCGTCTCGCCTTGTAGCGGTGACGGCGGTTGTCGCGGGCACCGCGTTTTTGATCACGCTCCTTGCTGTCTTCGGTATCGAGCGGCCGCGGACATCGGGGACCAATGAGGCGGCACGCGCACCGAAACCGCCTTTCTTGCAGGCGCTACGCCAAGTCTGGGCCGATCCGCTCGCACGCGGCTTCACCGTATTTGTGTTCCTGTCAATGCTCGCCTACAGCGCGCAAGACTTGATTCTCGAGCCGTTCGCCGGATCCGTCTTCGGCTTGTCGCCCGGACAAACAACGAAACTTGCCGGCATTCAGCACGCAGGTGTGTTCGCGGGAATGTTGCTTGCCGGTGTTCTGGGCAGTGGACGCTTCGGCCGGGCACGGGGCTCCCTCCGCGCCTGGACGGTCGCCGGCTGCATTGCGTCTGCCGTCGCGCTCGTAGTGCTGGCGGCGGGTGCATTCGTCGGGCCCGCCTTTCCCTTGAGACTGGCGGTTTTCGCGCTCGGCGCCGGAAACGGTGTATTCGCCGTCGCGGCCATCGGTTCGATGATGATGCTCGCTAGCGAAGGACAGACCGCGCGCGAGGGCACGCGTATCGGTCTGTGGGGCGCGGCGCAGGCGATAGCTTTCGGCCTTGGCGGCTTTCTCGGCACGGTCGGCGTCGACGTGTCACGCAGTCTGCTTGAGTCCACCGCCACGGCGTATGCCATCGTTTTCGCCGTTGAAGGACTGGTGTTCCTGCTTTCCGGCGTTCTGGCCGCGCGGCTCGGCCAGGTGCACGGCGGCAAAATTCCGGCGCCACGGCTGCACGCGGCGGAACCGCTGCCGGGCATGGGGACCGCAAGGGGGTAAGGTATGCGCGAGCTTGAGACCTACGATACTGTCGTCGTCGGTGGAGGACCGGCGGGTGCGACCGCCGCGCACGATCTTGCCCGGCAAGGCCTCTCAGTCTTGCTGATCGACCGCGCCGGACGCATCAAGCCCTGCGGCGGCGCCATTCCGCCTGTGGCCATGCGCGAATTCGACCTTCCGGACTCATTGCTGGTGGCGCGGGCCCAAGGCGCGCGCATCTTCGCGCCGAGCGCCAAACGGGTCGACATGCCCATCGAGAACGGCTTCGTCGGCATGGTCGATCGTGGGGTGTTCGATGAATGGCTGCGGGATCGCGCGGTCGAAGCCGGCGCAACGCGGCTCGACGCGGCCTTTGAGACTTTCTCGCGTGACGAAGACGGCACGGCGGTTATCAATTACGTCAGGAAGGCCGAAAGCGGCGAGGCCGTAAAAGGGCGTGCTCGGGCCCGGAGCGTAATTGGCGCTGATGGCGCGTTGTCGCTTATCGCGCGGCAAGCCGTTCCCGGCGCAAACCGTGTGCCTTATGTGTTCGCCTATCACGAAATCGTCCGCACGCCGCAGCACGTCGATGGTGACGCCTATGACGGCACGCGCTGCGACATCTATTATCAGGGTGCGTTCTCCCCGGATTTCTACGCCTGGGTGTTTCCTCATGGCGAGACGGCAAGCGTCGGCACCGGTACCGCCAATAAAGGGTTCTCATTGCGTGGTGCTGTCGGCGCGCTGCGCAAAGCCACCGGTTTGGAGAATGCCGAGACAATCCGCAGGGAGGGTGCGCCGATCCCGCTTAGGCCGCTGCGGCGCTGGGACAACGGACGCGACGTTCTGCTTGCCGGAGATGCCGCGGGGGTGGTGGCGCCGGCTTCGGGCGAAGGGATCTATTACGCCATGACCGGGGGACGGCTCGCGGCGGATGCCGTGCAGGCGTTTCTGGCCACGGGTGACGCGCGCGCGCTGGCCATGGCACGCAAACGCTTCATGAAGGCGCATGGCCGCGTGTTCTGGATCCTCGGCATCATGCAGCGCTTCTGGTACTCGAGCGAATGGCGCCGGGAGCGCTTCGTCACGATCTGCAAGGATCGCGACGTCCAAAGACTCACCTGGGAGTCCTATATGAACAAGAAACTCACGCGCAAACGTCCCATCGCGCATGTGCGCATCTTTTTCAAGGACCTGGCCCATCTGTTCCGGCTGGTCTCGCCGTGACGTCGTCGAGGCCCAGCTTCTGGCTGCCGGTGCTTGGTGCCGCCGCTGCCGCGGTCCTGGTGGCGAGCCTCGGTGCCACCATGACCGATCTCGGACCTTGGTATCAGGCGCTGGACAAGCCGTCTTGGCAGCCGCCCGATTGGCTGTTCGGGCCGGCGTGGACGCTTATCTTCGCGCTGGCCGCGGCTTCTGGCGTCGTCGCCTGGCGCAACGCGCGAACGGACGCCGAGCGCGAATGGGTGATCGGTCTCTTTGCCATCAACGGCACCTTGAATGTGCTTTGGAGCGCGCTGTTTTTCCGCCTGCACCGGCCGGATTGGGCGCTCATCGAAGTGGGGTTTTTATGGCTCTCCGTCCTGGTGCTCATCCTCGTCTTCGCCCGTTATGCCAAGCTCGCAAGCTGGCTGCTCATTCCATACCTCGCTTGGGTGAGTTTCGCCGCCTTCCTCAACTGGGAAATCGTGCGTCTCAATAGTCCGTTCGGCGGCTAAAGGGGATGGACAGCCTCGTCGCCAGCGGACGGATTGTCGATCTAATCCTTGCCTTTGTCGTCGTGGAGGCCATCGCTCTCGCGGTCTATCGCCGGGCGACCGGCCGTGGCCTAAGGCCGCTCGGCATCGTGCTCATGCTTCTGCCGGGCGTCTGCCTTCTCATGGCGCTGCGTTCGGCGCTGGCCGGGGGCTCCGTCACGATCACGGTCTGGCTCGCCGCCTCGCTCTTCGCTCATCTGGCGGATCTTTGGCAGCGGCAAAAATCAACCTGATTGCCCGCTTAAGTTTGACTAAATGTAGCGTCAACTTTACTTGACACAAAGTGCGGCCAGCATAGAATTTGGCTGAGGCGAGGGGCCAAACAAGCGCCTCGGCGTCCGCTCAGAGCTCTCGGGGCCTGGAGTAACGTCATGAACGTCGCGGATATTCTCAAAGCCAAAGGCAACGCTGTGAAGACGGTGCGTCCTGATGAGACGGCGCTGGAACTCGCTGAGCAACTCAGGGCCGAGCGAATTGGCGCGGCAATCGTCAGCGCCGATGGCAGCACGATCGATGGCATCGTCTCCGAACGGGATATTGCTTACGGGCTGGCCGCCCATGCCAGCAAACTCCCCACCGTGGCCGTGGAGCGCCTTATGACCAAGGTCGTTGTCGTCTGCGCGCCGGACGACACCATCAATGAAGTGATGAGTGTCATGACGCGTGAGCGGATACGGCATCTGCCGGTGAAAAGCGACAACAAGCTCGTGGGCATCGTGAGCATCGGCGACGTGCTTAAGCATCGTCTGAGCGAAGTTCAGTTGGAGGCTGAGGTCTTGCGCGATTACGCGCGGATCCGGCGCTAGAAGGAATGCCGACATGGTCATGACAGTGGGCAACGTCCTCAAGATCAAAGGCCGAGTCTTCAAGACCGTCAGGCCGGACGAGACCGTCCAAGAGTTCGCGCGGCATCTGAAGGATGAGCGGATCGGCGCCATGATCGTCACGCACGACGGGTCCGTGATCGAGGGGATCATTTCCGAGCGGGATATTGCGTATGGCCTGTCCAAGCACGGACAGAAATTGCCGGACATGAAGGTATCCGACCTGATGACGAAAGTCGTCATTGTCTGTACCTCCGAAGACAGCATCGACGATGTCATGAACCTTATGACTCAACGCCGCATCCGCCACTTGCCGGTGAAGGACAGCGACCAGCTCGTAGGGATCATAAGCATGGGAGATGTGGTGAAGGCGCATCTGACGGGCAGGCTGATGGCCGCCCGCATGACTCGTTAGGCGGTAGACTACCGAGCCGAGCACGAAGCAGGGAAGGATGATGCAAATGAGGAATGCGGCCCTAGTTGGGTTGGTCTGTGCTGCGACGACGATCTTTCTTACTCCGGACAGATCTGACGCGGCCGACGCGGAAGCGGGCAAGGCTGCCTTTGCGAAATGCGGCATTTGTCATCAGGTCGGTCCGAACGCGCAAAACCTTATCGGACCGCCGCTCAACGGTGTGGTTGGACGCAAGGCGGCCAGTGTCGAGGGTTTCACCTATTCTCCCGGCATGAAGAAGCTCGGCGATGAAGGATACGTCTGGACCGAAGAGCATATCGACGGCTGGATCGCCAATCCAAAGGCGCTGCTGCCCGCATCGACCATGGCGCTGGCGTTTCCGGGCATTTCTGACGCAGATGAGCGTGCAAACATCATTGCCTACCTGAAAACGTTCTCGCAGTAGATTGGAAGTCTGGCGCCGAAGCGCAAAGCACGCGCCCTGGCCGCGCTGTCGACGGCCGCTTCCGATAACCCCTAAGGTGCCCATCATCGCCTGAGGGGCTGCGTCTGTTTGCCGGAGCGCTCGTAAATGGCACGAAGAATGTGGTGGCTGCTTGTCATCCTGGCTGTGATCTTGCTCGGTGCAGCCCTGTGGGGACCGCTCATGAGCAATGTTGAACACCCGAAGTACACCCTGGTTGAGCGCAGCGATAACATCGAGATACGCGATTACGCGCCGATGATAGTTGCCGAGACGGAGGTGACGGGAGAGCGGCGCGAGGCCATCGGGAAGGGCTTCCGGCGTATTGCCGACTACATCTTCGGCAACAACACCGCATCGAAAAAAGTGCCAATGACTGCGCCGGTGACTCAGCAAGGCTCGGAGAAAATTGCGATGACCGCGCCGGTGACCCAGCAAGGCGACGGGAAGAGCTGGCGCGTGCGCTTTGTCATGCCTTCGGAATACACGATGGACACTCTGCCCAAGCCGAACGATCCTAAGATCGAGCTCAAGGAAATTCCCCGAACGCGCTTCGCCGCGATACGATTCTCCGGAATGGGAGGTCAAGACAGCCTTGAGCGCCACGCCGAAGAGCTGGACGCGTTCTTGAGCGCAAGGACTCTCACGCCGTTATCGCCGCCGACTTACGCCTTCTATAATCCCCCCTGGACGTTACCGTTCCTTCGCCGCAACGAGGTCTTGGTAGAGATCCCCGCGTCCTCGGAGCCAAAGTGAAACGAGGCACCTTGCAGCCTGGCTCTCGATCTGCCCTCGGCCTTCTCCCAGCAGCCACATTGTCGCGGCAGAAAAGGCCTCAGAGTGTCGTCAGCGTTGGAGCGTCAATGACGAACGCGGCCGAGCGAATCCAAGGCTCCCGAAAGTGCGGCCTCGAAGAGCATCTTGCTCGCATCCTTGGTCAAAGGAATCGGATTGCCGCCGGCAGTCGGGTCGACTACGGCCATTTCGGCGATGGTCTCCGCTTGGCTGCCGTCGATGTTCAGACCGCCAAGGTCATTCGGCACGCCAGTTTGCTTGCGTAGGTCGAGCACCGCCTGAAGGAAGCCGTCGAACCCGCCAACGATACCCAGGAACCCGGCAAGACGGTCGATCTTCCCCTCGATCGCCGTTCTATTGAACACAAGCACGTAAGGCATGAAGACGCCGTTGGTCGTGCCGTGATGCGTATTGTAAAGCGCGCCGACCGGATGCGACAGCGCGTGGATCGCGCCGAGCCCTTTCTGAAAAGCGGTGGCCCCCATCGCCGCTGCGCTCATCATATGGGCGCGCGCTTCAAGATCGCTTCCGTTCGCCACCGCCTTTGGCAGGTTCTCGAACACGAGCCGCATCCCCTCGACGGCGATGCCTTCGGCCATGGGGTGATAGCTCGGTGCGCAGTATGCTTCGAGGCAGTGCGCCAGGGCGTCCATTCCCGTGCCCATCGTGATGGCAGGCGGCATGCCCACGGTCAGTTCCGGATCGCAGATCACGATTTTCGGCATCATCTTGGGATGAAAGATGACCT
>CAYWIA010000001.1:26493-33439 GCA_964458245.1 uncultured Methyloceanibacter sp.
AGTTCCGGATCGCAGATCACGATTTTCGGCATCATCTTGGGATGAAAGATGACCTTCTTGGTATGAGTGGCCTCTTGAGTGATGACGCCGGCGCGGCCTACTTCCGAGCCCGTGCCGGCCGTGGTCGGCACGGCAACGATCGGCGCTATTCTCTCGGCGTCGGCGCGCGTCCACCAATCGCCGATATCCTCGAAATCCCAGAGCGGCCTCGTCTGCCCGGCCATGAAAGCGATAACCTTGCCGGTGTCGAGGCCTGAGCCGCCGCCGAATGCCACGACGCCGTCATGATTCCCGGCGCGAAAGGCGGCAATGCCAGCCTCGACGTTGGAATCCACCGGGTTGGGCTGCACGTTCGAGAACATGGCGGCGGGGAGCCCGGCCGCGTCCAAAAGGTCTAGCGCCTCTTTCGTGATTGGGAGCGCGGCGAGACCGGCGTCGGTGACGAGTAGGGGGCGGTCGATCCCTGCCGTCCGGCAAGCATCGGCGAGCTCGTGGATACGGCCCGGACCGAAGCGGATGGACGTTGGGTAGCTCCAATTGGCGGTGGGTGCGTTCATGGTTATGTGTCCGAGATGCGTGGATGGGTCAGACCTCGCGAAGATGGAAACTCTTCGGCTGGGTCAGTGCGTCAAATCCGTATTTGGACAACGAGACGCCGCGACCTGTATCTTTGACGCCAGTCCAGGCGAGATACGGATCGAGATAGTCGCAGCGGTTCATAAAGACCGTACCGGTCTCGATCTGATTGCCGAGCTCGGCGGCGCGGTCCGTGTCACGCGTCCAGATCGAAGCCGTGAGCCCGTAAGGACTGTCGTTCATCAGCGTCACGGCCTCCTCATCGTCGCGTACCTTCATGATGCCGACGACGGGTCCGAAACTCTCTTCCCGCATCACGTCCATCTGGTGGTTGACGCCGATCAGGACTTCCGGCGCGAGATAAGGTGAGCCAGGCCGGTCACCGTCCACCTTCATGTTGATCAGCGCGGTGGCGCCCTTCCGCTTCGCTTCGTCGATTTGGCTGCGGACAGCGTCAGCCGCGGCGCCTCGCACCATCGGCCCAAGCGTGGTCGCCTGCTCAAGTGGATTGCCCACCACATATTGTCGAGTGAGGTCGGCAAAACCCTCGACGAAGTCGTCGAAGATCCGCGCGTCTACATAAATGCGCTCGACTCCGCAACAGGATTGACCCGAATTGTAGAAAGATCCGTCCACCAAATTCTCGATGGCATGATCGAGCTTGGCGTCTGCGCGCACATAGGCGGGATCCTTGCCGCCCAGCTCGAGGCCAAGCGACGCAAATGTCCCTCCAGCCGCCCGTTCGATGGTGCGGCCTCCGGCAACTGAGCCGGTGAAGTTGATATGGTCGACGCGGCCGGAGCCGATAAGCGTCTCGGTCTGCGCGTGGGACATCACGAGATTCTGGAACAGGCCTTTGAGTAGACCTGCGCGCTTGAAGGCCTCGTCGAACCGTTCCCCGACGAGCAGCGTCTGGGCGGCATGCTTGAGGATTACCGAATTTCCCGCGAGCAGAGCAGGGACGATCGCGTTGACGGCCGTGAGATAGGGATAGTTCCACGGTGCAAGAGCGAGAACGATACCGAGCGGCTCCCGGGTGATGTACCGACGAAAGCCATCCTTCTCCGGCGGGTAGTAGGGTTTGAGCGCCTCTTCCGCCATGGCCACGACGGCACGCGTGCGCTCTTCGATGCCGCCTTTCTCGCCGCCGTAACGCACCGGCCGGCCCATCTGCCAGGCGAGTTCGACGGTCATGTCGTCGTTCATCGCCAACAAGGCGTCAAGGAAGGCGAGCATGTAACGGCTGCGCTCGGCAACGGGCGTCGCCTTCCACTGGGGGAGGGCCGCGCGGGCCGCCGATAGCGCGGCATCGATCGCCGCGCCGCTCGCAATTGGCCGCTCGGCATAGACCGAACCATCGATGGGGGAGATGACCTTGAGACTCTCTGACATCTTCGTGTCTCCGAACTTACGACCGTTCGAATCCGCGCCTAAGCTCCCAATCGGTAATGCGCCGGTCGTATTCGAACTGTTCCCACTCCGCGTTGTGTACATAGTGATCTATCACGTCGTCGCCAAAGGCGGCACGCAACATAGCCGAGTTCCGCATGAGCTCCGTTGCTTCGCGCAAGGTCTTCGGTACCTCCGGCAATGCTTCGCTCTGGTAGGCGTCACCCGCATAAGCTGCCTCGAGCGCCAACTTCTGCTCGACACCGGCAAGGCCGGCGGCGAGCAGCGCGGCAAGAGCAAGGTAGGGATTGAGATCGGCGCCGCCGATGCGGCACTCGATGCGGATGCTCTTGGTTCCGGCGCCGCACAGGCGGAAACCGGCCGTGCGATTATCCAGTGACCAGACCGTCTTGGTCGGCGCGAATGTACCCGCCTGAAAGCGCTTGTAGGAATTGATATAGGGCGCGAGGAACCAGGTGATCTCGCGTGCGTGGGCGAGCTGCCCCGCCACGAAATGGCGCATGAGCTCCGACATGCCGTGCTCACCCTCGGGGTCGAGGAACAGGGGAGTCTTGCCGGCTGCATCCCACAGCGAGGCGTGGACATGGCTCGATGAACCGGCAAGGTCGTAGCGCCATTTGGCCATGAACGTCACCGCCTTGCCGAGCCCATGGGCGATTTCCTTGCAGCCATTTTTTAGAAGGACGTGCCAATCGGCCGTCGCCAGGGGATCCGCGTAGCAAACGTTGACCTCTTCCTGCCCGGGTCCCCACTCACCCTTCGAATTCTCGACCGGAATGCCCGCGCCCTGCAAACCGTTGCGGATGGCCCGCATCACCCCTTCTTCCTTGGTGGTTTGGAAGACGTGGTAGTCCTGGATATAGCTGCCGGTGGTCTTGAGGTTGCCCCAGCCTTTGTCCTGCGCCGTCTCATAAGTCTCGTCGAACAAATAGAACTCGAGTTCCGACGCCATGCGGGCCGACATATCCTTGTCGGCAAGCCGGGCAAGCTGTTTGCGCAGTATGGCACGCGGACTGTGAGCGAGCGGCTCGTGGTGGTGATGGTCGAGTACGTCGCAGAGGACGAGGGCGGTGGCCGGCAGCCAGGGAATGCGTCGGAGCGTGGTGAGGTCCGGCTTCATGACGAAGTCGCCGTAACCTTTCTCCCAATTGGCGACCGCGTATCCCGGCACGGGCTCCATATCGATGTCGTTGGCAAGCAGGTAGTCGCAGCCGTGGGTTTCCTCATAAGCGCCGTTGAGGAAGAACTCGGCATGAAAACGCTTGCCTACGAGCCTGCCCTGCATATCGGGCAAGCAGACTACGACGGTATCGATCTCACCCTGATCGCAAGCCTTTCGCAGATCCTGTAACGTCAATGTGCCAGCCATGCCGGGATCTTCTCAGAGGCAGTGGAAAGTAGCAGAAGATAATAAGGAACCCGCGCGGGCGCTATGCCTACGCGGGTTTTGAGGTTTCCTGACGAGGCTCAGGCGCAACGGTAGGGAGGACCCGCCTTTGCCATCGTATCGTTGTAGTTTCTGAGGATCTCCACAACTTTGGCGCAGCGCGGGCTGATCTTTGCGGCCTCGTCCCAGAACTTGACCGCGGCATCCGCGACCGTCTGCCACTCGGCGTCCGGGATCGAGGTCAATTCCAGCTTACCACCGGTGGTTCGATAATGCGCCTCACCCCACCAATACCAGTGCGCCCGGTGGTAGTGCGAATTGTCGATCGACAGCTTGAACAACTCCTGGAGGTGGGGCGGCAGCGCGTTCCACCTCTCGGTGTTCACAAAGTACGAACCTGCCCAAGCCCCTGAGATATTGTTGGTCAGATAGTACTTGAGTACGTCCGCCCAACCCACGGTGTACATCTCGGTGATGCCGCACCAGCACACACCGTCAAGTTCCCCGGTCTGAATGGCGACCTCGACATCCTCGTAGGGAAGCGCGACCGGTACCACACCGAATTGCTGCATGAACTGGCCGCCGGTCGGGAACATGTACACGCGCAAACCCTTGAGGTCGGCGACCGACTTGATTGGCTTGGTCGTGCCGAAGTTGCAAGGATCCCAGGCGCCGGTGCTGAGCCAGGTGACACCCTCGACTTCGCCGTATGCCTCCTCCCAGATTTTCCTCAGCCCCCACCATTCCCACAAGGCGGGGACATCCAAGGAGTAGCGCGAGGCGAAGGGGAAGTAGGCCGCGAAGATCTTGACGTCGACTGGAGCCGCCGCCGAGTCGTCGTCGCTCTGCGCCGCGTCGATCGTTCCCTTCTGCACCGAGCGAAACAACTCGCCTTGCGGCACGAGCTGATCAGCGTAGTAGAGCTCGATGACCATTTCGCCGTTCGCCGCCTTGTTGAAGGCTTCGATAGACGGTTTGATAACGTGCTCTCCGAGCGCCGTGCCGGCATAGGTCTGCATGCGCCATTTAATTGGCGCGTCTTGCGCTCTTATCACATAAGGCGAGGCCACGGTCGCAGTCGCAGCGGCCGCCGTTGTCAGGCCTGCATTCTTTATGAAGTCACGTTTGGTTATGCTCTTCCGTATCGTCATCGCAACCACTCCTTCTCACACCACCTCAAAAATAGACCGCATCTCCAGAGCCTTATTTCGCGTAGTATTGGTTGGGCAACCACAGTGCGACTTGCGGAAACACCATGACGATTGCCAAGCCGATGATCATCACTAGAACGAAGGGCACGATTGATTTGTAAATATCGGCCAAGGTTATTTCCGGCGGCGCCATCGCGCGCATCAAGAACAAATTATAGCCGAAAGGCGGTGTCATGTACGCGATCTGGCAGGTGATAGTGTAGAGCACGCCGTACCAGATCGGATCGAAACCGAGCGCAATCACGATCGGCACGTAGAGCGGCGCCACGATCACCAGCATCGCGGTATCGTCGAGAAACGTCCCCATGATGAGGTAGGAGAGCTGCATCATGATGAGGACCGTCCACGGATCGAGGCCCCATTTATCGAGGAACAGATAGCGCAGGCCGTGCACCGCGCCGAGGCCGTCGAACACGGCGCCGAAGCAAAGCGCCGCGAGGATGATCCACAGGAACATACAGCTGATGCCGAGCGTCTTGCGGACGGTGTCCTCCAAGACCTTCAATGTTAGCTTGCGTCTGAAGATGGCGGCCAGCGTCGCACCGGCGGCGCCGACGGCAGAACTTTCCACCAGGCTCGTCTTTCCCATGAGGAAGAGACCCGTCATCGAGAAGAAGATCAGGAAGGGAATCACGCCCGCGCCGAGCAGCCTGATCTTTTCGCCCCAGCTCACCTGGCGCTCCTCGGGTGGCAGGACCGGCCCCAGGCTCGGCTGCAGATAGCAGCGGATGGCGACATAGGCGATGAACAGTGAGGCGAGCAGCAGCCCGGGGAATACCCCCGCCAGCCAAAGCTGGCCCATGGGCTGGCGGGCAATCAGGCCGTAGAGGACGAGTACGACGCTCGGAGGAATGAGGATGCCGAGCGAACTGCCCGCCTGGATCACGCCGGTGACCATCACCTTGTCGTAGCCCCGCCGCAGCAGCTCGGGCAGCGCGATGCTCGCGCCGATCGCCATGCCCGCCACGCTTAGTCCGTTCATTGCCGCGATCACGACCATCAGCAGGATCGTGCCGATGGCGAGTCCGCCGGGGACCGGACCGAACCATACATGGAACATCTTGTAGAGATCGTCGGCGATGCCCGACTCCGACAGCATGTAGCCCATGTAGATGAACAGGGGCAGCGTCAGCATCGGGTACCAATTGAAAAGCACGAACGAGGCGTTGAACGGCATCTCCTCGCCGCCGGTCCCCCAAAGCATGAGGGCAAAGGTTGCCGCCACGAAGCCGATCACGCCGAAGAACCGTTGCCCCGTTAGGAGCAACAGCATCATCGACGCGAACATGAGGAGGGCGATGACCTCGTGACTCATTCCAATCCCTCACCCACGAGTCGCTTTTCTGCGGAAAGATCCTCGGCGAGGGGCTGTCCCCGCGCCTTCGCTAGGTCCCTGAAGAACACAGCGATCATCTGGAGCAGCATCAAGACGATGCCAGTGCACATCACGAGCTTGATCGGCCAAAGCACCGGCGACCATGAAGAGTAGTTCTTCTGATTATATTCGATGGCGTATTGCGTGCTCGAGATGCCGCCGATCAGCAGAACGATGAGATAGAAGATCACGAGAAGCGACGTCGCCGTATCGACGCGTGCCTGTGTTCGCGGCGACCAGCGGCTGTAAAGCAGGTCCATGCGGACATGAGAATCGAGCTGAAGGGAGTAGCCGCCGCCGAGTAAATAATAGGCAGCCAAGAGCATTTGCGACGTCTCGATGATCCAGATATGCGAGGTGCCGAAGGCGCCGCGCACGATCGAGGCGTAGAGCAAGACGCCCATCATCACTATGACGAGCCACATAACCCCACGTCCGACAACGCGGTTTACCGCGTCTACGTACTGGACATAGAGCTTGATCCAATTAGGCATGGCTCACGATGCGGCGACGCGTGTGGGTGTCGTCCTTGATAGCGATTGTCACATGCAAGATTCAAACCGAATGGAAGCCGGCGCCTTTGCCAAAAGGGATGTGAGCCGCTCCGCCCAGCGCTGCTCCCCTGCTTCGTCGCCAATTTCGTCATTGCGAATTTCAATCATCGCGGCCGGCAGCCCTCGGGGGCGCGCGTGGCGGGCGACGGTATAATAGACCTCGTCGGCGGGCGAGTAGGGCTCGTTTGCGCCGACGGTGAGCTTCGCGTCGCCTTTGAGGCCCTGGAGAAGGCGATCGGCAACGCGCCGATCGTCGTCGAACACGATGCCAACCTGCCATGGACGCAATCTGCCGAGATAGATCGGCGTGAAGGAGTGGATCGCCACGATGGCGATCTCTTGATCGGCGCGCTCATTGAGACACGCATCGATGGCGTCGTGGTAGGGGGCATGAATGTGGGCGAGCCGTCGCCTGCGCTCGTCGTCGCTCAGG
>CAYWIA010000001.1:33539-80347 GCA_964458245.1 uncultured Methyloceanibacter sp.
TTGGAGGCGTGATCGCAAACGACCACAAACTGTCCGGCGCCACCCGGATTTTCCACCACGACCAGGCTTTGTTCTTCTGGACCCCTCACATCGCCCCTCCGAACCCACGAGGAGTGGGCCAGCCGTCTAAGGCTAGCGGCAATTGGGGCAAATGCCTATCATCTTCGAAGCTGCGAACTACCGCCGCCCTAGGGTGGCCATGCCGCCCAACAGCCCAAGCTCGATGTCGCGCTGCCGCGGGAATAAGGAGTTTCGATCAGCCCTGCACGATTGTTCGCCAATCGTGGTGCGCCGGCCAGAAAAGGGCCACATCATCGCCATTTAGACGTTGCATGTTAAGGACTTGGCTAACAAGCATGGGGGAATTGGATAGATGCGTTTACTTCTAGCGGCAGCTATCGCCGTTGCGGCCACGGTTGGCCTTGGCGGTTGCTTCGGGCACCATCAAAAGGCGTCTTACGTCGAGCCTATCGGGGTGCCGCCGCTAAAATAACCTGCAGAACTTCTCTGGTAATAGCCTTGGCCCCGCCGTCACCGGCGGGGCCTTTTGAATTTGCGGTGCCTGCCATCGGGCGATAGCGAACCGGCCTCCCTTAGCAACCCCTCACGTCTAATAGCGGGCCGAGAACCCCAATGAGGTCGGGGCCGTCAATGAAGATGTCGGCGCCTTTTACCAGAGCGTCTCGCCGGCTGACGCCGCCGAAACCGACGACGAACACGCCACATGCCTGCGCGGCGAGATCGGTGGCGCCGTCGCCGACTAAGGCGATCGAAGCGCGGCGCTCCGCCAACGAGCGGCATACGACCGCCTTGCCGTCCGGGCGCGACAGCGGCGACCCACGATCGAAATCGCGATAAGTCCCGTCGTCTTCGAAGAAAACATCGACGGCGTGGACATTGGACGCGGGAACCGCAAGCGCGCAGGCCAGGGGGGCCAACGCGGGTCGCAGGCCCCCGCTGACGATGTGCACGGATGCACCCGCGCGAGTTAGCGCGGCGATCGTCTCAAATGCGCCCGGGACCATTTCCTCGACATAGCGCTGGGCCAACCAATCGAGTGAAGCACGGTCGGGCCGAATCATCGAGAGCCGCTCTGCGTACACGGCATCGAGCGGGATCGTTCCCGCCATGGCGGCGGCGGTGAGCGGCGCGACGTCCTGCTCGAGGCCGAAGCGGAGGGCGAGCTCGTCGATCCCCTCGATGCGGCTCAAGGTGCTGTCGCAATCGAAGCAGACGATGTCGAACCGGCGCCGCGTCCGCGTCACAGCTCGAATTCCACGGCCTGCTCGATTGGCGGCAGGGCTCTGATTTCGGTCAGCGCGCTCGCCGATAGCGAAGCGGACGTGCTGATCAAGGCGATCGCCATTTTTGAAGAATCGCCAACGCCGACATGCATTCGGGAGATGTTGATTTTCTCCCGGCCGAAAATGTCACCGAGAGCGCCGACGACGCCGGGCTGATCGTGGTGCCGCGTAAAGAGAAAGTGCCCTTCCGGCACCGCCTCCACGTCATAGTCGTCGATGCGCACCAGCCGGGCATGGCGTTCGCCGAGCAGAGTGCCGGCGACGGTCGTGCTTTTGTCGCCGGAAATCGCACAGATCTCGACCAGGGAAACGAAATCTCGCGCGTTCTCCGTCCGCGACTCTCTGACCTCGATACCCTGCAATTTTGCGAGGTGGCCGGCGTTGACGCGATTGACGCGGCCGGTCATGCGCCGGCTCAAGAGCCCGACCAAGGCCTCCGCCGTGATCGGCCGCGAATCCAACTCGGCGACACGGCCGAACAGCCGCACTACGAGCTCCGTTATAGGTCCCTCGTAAAGTGAGCCCACGAGCCGGCCGAGGGCATTGGCGAGCTGCTGGTAAGGGATCGTGCGTACGAGCTGGTCCGATGTGACGCGCGGAAGATTGACCGCCGTCTCCGCAGCGCCCGTCGCGAGGAACCTGATCACATCCTGGGCGATCCTGAGGCTGACGGCCTGTTGCGCCTCCTCGGTGGAGGCGCCGAGATGGGGCGTCAAAACGACGTTGTCGAGCGCGAGCAGCGGGGAGCTGACTGGAGGTTCCGTCGAATAGACGTCAAGAGCGGCTCCCGCGATCTGCCCGCTCTTGAGCGCATCGGCCAGAGCCGCTTCGTCGATGAGCCCGCCCCTGGCACAATTGATGATCCGGGCGCCCGGCTTCATCATCGCCAATCGGCTCGCGTCGATCACGTTGCGCGTCTTGTCCGTCAGCGGACAGTGAAGCGTGATGTAGTCGGAACTGGCGAGAAGCGCGTCGAGCTCGGACGGCTCAGCCGCAGATTGCTCCATGATCTCCGGCGCAACGAACGGGTCATAGGCCAAAACCCGCATCTTGAGCCCTGCACAGCGGCGGGACACCAAACGTCCGATCGTACCGAAGCCGATAATACCGATGGTCTTTCCGGAAAGCTCCACGCCGGAGAAGCGGGCCGGCTGCCACTCTCCCTGGCGGACCGACCGGTCGGCCTGAGGCAGGTGACGGCTCAAAGAGAGCAGATGCGCAAGGGTGAGCTCGGCGGTTGTCGTCGCGTTGGCGTCGGGTGTGTTGAACACCACGATGCCGCGCTCCGTGGCCGCGGCCACGTCGATATTGTCGACGCCGATGCCGGCTCTGCCGATGGCCCTCAGTCGTGAGGCGGCAGCGATCACCGGTCTCGTGACGCGCGTCTTGGAGCGGATGATGAGAGCATCGTAGTCCGGAATGCGCGCGGTCAGCGCCGCCTCATCAAGTCCGCTTTCAACATCGACGCGGAGTCCGGCCTCCGCCGCGAGCAGTGCCCGGCCGTCGGCATGAATCGGATCGGCAATCAGGACTCTATAGGGGGCATTCATTTGGCAACCGTTACATTGAATAGAATAAACAAGGCTCTCGCCAGTGGCGGTCAAGTGCCGGAAGCCAGCACGTCCGCTTCCACCGACTCGTGGGTTTTGACATAAGAGTCTAGCGGTGGACACGCGCACACGAGGTTGCGGTCGCCATAGACATTGTCGACCCGGTTCACCGGAGGCCAGTATTTGTCGACGCGGAACGCTCCCGCCGGGAAACACGCGCGCTCCCTGGAATATGGCCGGTGCCATTCGCCGATAAGGTCCTCGACGGTGTGAGGCGCGTTCTTCAAGGGATTGTTGGTGCGATGAGACAGGCCTTGCTCGATGGCCCGGGCCTCCTCGCGTATAGCCAGCATGGCGTCGCAGAACCGGTCCAACTCTCCCTTGGTTTCCGATTCCGTCGGCTCGATCATGAGCGTGCCCGGCACCGGCCAGCTCATGGTCGGCGGATGGAAGCCGCAATCGATAAGCCGCTTGGAAATGTCATCCACCGTCACGCCGGCGCTCGCGTTGAGCGGCCGCGTATCGATAATGCACTCATGGGCGACCCGTCCGTCGCGTCCCGTGTAGAGGACATCATACGCACCGGCCAATCTCTGAGCGATGTAGTTCGCGCTCAAGATCGCGACGCGGGTTGCTTGCGTAAGGCCGGCCCCGCCCATCATCAGGATGTAGCTCCACGGGATCGCCAGAATGCACGCGGAGCCGAACGGTGCTGCCGAGACCGTCATGGCGCTGCCGCCGGTCTCGGGGTGGCCGGGGAGGAAGGGAGCCAAGTGCGCCTTGACGCCGATCGGTCCCATGCCCGGTCCGCCGCCGCCATGCGGAATGCAGAAAGTCTTATGCAGATTGAGGTGGCCGACATCCGCGCCGAGATCGCCCGGTCGCGCAAGGCCGACCAGGGCGTTCATGTTGGCGCCGTCGAGATAGACCTGCCCGCCATTGGCATGCGTAAGGTCGCAGATCTCCTGCACCGTTCCTTCGAACACCCCGTGGGTTGACGGATAGGTGATCATCGCCGCCGCAAGGTTCGCGGCGTTCGCTTCCGTCTTGGCGCGAAAATCTTGAAGATCGATATTGCCGTGTGCGTCGGTCCCCACCACCAAGACCTTGAAGCCACACATGGTGGCCGATGCGGGGTTGGTGCCGTGCGCCGAGGCTGGGATCAGGCAGACATTGCGATGGGGTTCTCCGCGACTCTTGTGGTACGCGCGGATGGTGAGCAGCCCGGCAAGTTCCCCTTGCGCACCCGAATTGGGCTGCATCGAGAAGGCGTCGTAGCCCGTGATCTCGCAGAGCTTCTTCGAGAGATCTCCGATCATCTCGGCATAGCCCAGTGCCTGATCGGCCGGTGCGAACGGGTGAATCTCCGCAAATTCGGGCCAGGTGATCGGCAGCATCTCGGCCGTCGCGTTGAGCTTCATGGTGCATGAGCCAAGCGGGATCATGGCCCGGTCGAGCGCGAGATCGCGGTCGGCGAGGCGGCGCATGTAGCGCGTCATCTCGCTTTCCGCCCGGTTCATGTGGAAGACGGGATGAGTGAGATAGGTGGACGTACGGGTCAAGTTTGCGGGCAGCCGGTATGCCGGATATTCGTCGCGATAGACAAGATGGTCGCCACCGAACGTCAGCCAGACGGCCTCGAGGGTGGCCGGCCGCGTGCGCTCGTCGACGCTGATGCCGACCCGGTCGGTTCCGACTTTCCGCAGGTTCACGCCGTTGTTGACGGCATTCGTCATGACGAGACCCTGATAGGGGCCAACCTCAACGGTGATCGTATCGAAGAAGGCATCGGGGCTGATCTTGAAACCCAGCGCTTCGAGGCCGTCCGCCAAGCGCGCCGCCTTGCGATGCACGCGTTCGGCGATCGCTTTCAAGCCTTTGGGTCCATGAAACACGGCGTACATGGATGCGACCACGGCCGGAAGCACTTGCGCGGTGCAGATATTGGAAGTGGCGCTCTCACGCCGGATGTGCTGCTCGCGGGTCTGTAGCGCCAGCCGGTAGGCGCGGTTTCCGCGCGAGTCGATGGAAACGCCCACGAGGCGTCCCGGCAGCGCGCGCCTATAGACGTCCTTGACGGCGATATAGGCGGCATGCGGACCGCCATAGCCCATGGGCATGCCGAACCGCTGCATGGACCCGACCGCGATGTCCGCGCCCATCTCGCCGGGCGTTTTCAGGAGCGTCAGCGCGAGCGGATCGGCTGCAACGACGGCAAGCGCCTTGGCTGCATGCAGCTTGGCAATGAGGTCCGAGAAGTCATGAAAGCCGCCCTCCACGCCCGGGTACTGGAAGAGGGCGCCGAACACGTTCTCGGGCTGCAAGTGCTTGAAGGGATCGCCTACGACAATCTCCCACCCGAGCGGCTCGGCGCGCGTCTTCAGGACGGCAATCGTCTGCGGCAGGCACTGCGCATCGACGAAGAAGGCGTTCGCCTCGGACTTGGTGACGCGATGCGCGAGCGCCATGGCTTCGGCGGCGGCGGTCGCTTCATCGAGGAGCGAGGCGTTGGCGATATCCAGCCCGGTCAGATCGGCGACCAAGGTCTGAAAGTTGAGCAGCGCTTCGAGCCGGCCTTGGCTGATCTCCGGCTGGTAGGGCGTGTAGGCCGTGTACCATGCCGGGTTCTCCAGGATGTTGCGCTGGATGGCGGGGGGTAGGATCGTGCCATGATAGCCCTGGCCGATGAGCGAGGTGAGGACGCGATTCTTGTTCGCCGTCTCGCGCAAGCGGTCGAGCGCCCCGCGCTCGGATAGCGGCATGCCGAAATCGAGCGGCGTGGCCTGACGAATTTCCGCCGGCACGGTTTCGTCGATGAGCTTATCGAGGCTCGCCACGCCAACCACCTCCAACATCGCCGCCATCTCCTCGGGCGACGGCCCGATGTGCCTTCGGTTTGCGAAGTCGTATGGCTCGTAGCGCTCCTGTGGTGCCATGACCTGTTCCATTCAGCCGATGAGTTCCTTGTAGGCGGCTTCGTCCAGGAGGCCGTCGAGGGAACCCAAGTCGGCGAGCTTCAGCTTGAAGAACCAGCCGGCCTTCTCCGGATCTGAATTCACGATCGAGGGGTCGTTTACGACGGCCTCGTTGATCTCGACGACCTCGCCGGCGAGTGGGGCATAGACGTCGGAGGCCGTCTTCACGGATTCGACGACGGCAACCTCTTGGCCCTTGTCGAGCGTGGAGCCGATCTCCGGCAGCTGCACGAAGACGAGATCGCCCAATTGCTCCGTCGCATAAGCTGTGATGCCGACCGTTGCGACGTCTCCATCGATCTCAAGCCACTCATGGTCTTTGGTGAATTTCAGCAAGGTTGCCTCCTTGTTAGGGCGGGGAATTCAGCGTTTGTAGTGGTGCTGGACAAAGGGAAGGGGCGTGATCGTCGCCGGCAGCCGCTTGCCGCGAACTTCGGCGAAAAATTTGGTTCCTTGCGCCGACAGGGACGTGGGAACGTAACCCATGGCGATTGGCCTTCCGAGGCTCGGCCCGAAGCCGCCGGATGTGACGTGCCCGACTGGTGCCTCGTCATCCTCCTCGACGAAGAGTGGCGTCCCGGCGCGGACCGGCATCCGACCTTCAGGCACCAAGCCGACGCGATGCATTGCCGAGCCGCGCTCCAGCTCATCGAGAACGATAGGGGCGCCTGGGAATTCGCCGACGCGCTCACCGCCATGGCGGCGGACTGACTGGATCGCCCAGGTGAGCCCGGCCATCACAGGAGTCGTCCCCGCGTCGATGTCGGCTCCATAGAGGCACAACCCCGCCTCGAGCCGCAACGTGTCGCGTGCGGCGAGGCCGACCGGCGCCACGTCCGGGTTTTCCAGTAAACCTTCCGCGATCTCGCGGGCGACATCTGACGGCATGGAAATCTCGAATCCGTCTTCGCCCGTGTAGCCGGAACGCGTGACGATGCAGAGCTTGCCCATGATCGACAACTCTCGCACGTCCATGAAGCGCATGCCGGCGCAGTCTGGGGCGAGGTGAGCCAGCACCGGCTCCGCCTTCGGACCTTGCAGTGCGATCAACCCGCGCTCGCATTGCTCGACGTCGCAGTTCCGGGAAACGTTGTTGCGCAGCAGGGATTCGTCGTTCTCCTTGCACGCTGCATTGACCACGAGGAGATAGGACTCGCCGCAGTTGGCGACCATCAGGTCGTCGAGGATGCCGCCATTCTCGTTTGTGAAGAAGGTGTAGCGCTGGCGTCCCTGCGCCAGTCCGAGGATATCTGCGGGCACAAGGCGCTCGAGCGCGCGCGCGGCGTCGGTAAGCACGCCGGCCTTCGGGCGCAGCAGAATTTGCCCCATGTGCGAGATGTCGAACAGGCCCGCCGCGGTTCGCGTATGCCGGTGCTCGGCCAAAACGCCGGCCGGATAGCTCAGCGGCATGTCGTACCCGGCGAAAGGCGCCATGCGGGCACCCAAATCCAGGTGCAGGGCGTGCAGCGGCGTGCGCTTTAGAGAGTTAGGCGACGTCTTGGCTTCGGCACTCATCTCTAAGGCTCCATCGGGTCGCGCATGGTGCTCGCCATGCGACGACAAGAAGCCCCCTCTGTCACGAAACCTGAAAGATTTGGCGCGCTGTCGCGGCGCCTTTCCTCTTCGGTGGACCGGGCTTGAGCACGGCCGCTTTCCAGAGTGTCAGTGGTCTTGCGGTCCTTGTTGCCTGAGAGTTTCCGGGGCGGTTGCTCCTTCGGCGCCAGCCTGAGCCGGTCTCTTCCGCAAGATGAAACGACGCCTAAAGAATGGTGATTCTCGAGCAGATGGTCAACTGCCGGGGGCGTCATTTGTCCGGTCAACCGAGAGTTTGCTCAAGACGGACTGGCCGACGGCCAGGCAGGTGTTGAAGGCGAGACCGATTTTGCCGTGCACAAGAGACCCTGTACGAAAGTATTAGCCGCCGTGCGGACCTTCGAGCTTCCAGCGCTCGAGCACTTTCTCGACCTCATCGAGGGTCAAGTCGTCTCTGCGCGCATGGTCCCCGATCTTTCTGCGGAGCGAGAAGCGGTCGCCGTGCTTCTCAAGTTCAAAGAAGAGCCGCTCCGCCAAATCATGGGCCGCTCGTTCCCGGTCCGTGTCTGTGTCTTGCATAGAGAACCCTCCATCGAAAAAACGCTCAAAAGCGTGAGGCGTTCCGCGTGCTCGTGCCGTCTCTAGCCTTGGCCAAGCCCAAACTCGGAGAACGGGATGAAGTCCACAATCTCGCCGATGCGGATTTCATCCACATCCTCTTCTACCTCGATGAACCCATCGGCTTCGCGGAGAGAAGAGATAAGCCCAGACCCGTCACGCGGAAACTTATCGACCATGAGACGCCCATCCTTGCGAATGAGCTTCGCACGCCAAAATTCCCGGCGCCCCGGTTTCTTCTTCTGGGTAAAAGCCGCCGGTACGGGAAATCGTGCGGGCTCAGGCCAGGCGCCGCCGGCGAGCCGGGTGAGAACGGGCCGAACATACATCAGGAAGCACACAAACACGGCCACCGGGTTGCCCGGCAGGCCGAGCACGACGCAATCGCCGATCTGCCCGAAGCTCATCGGCCGGCCCGGTTTGATGGCGATTTGCCAAAGATGCCGCTGACCCAACGCATCGATGCTCGCGACCACGTGGTCCTCCTGGCCTTGGCTGGCTCCGCCGGAGATCACGATGACGTTGAAGGTGTGGCTCGCGTCGGAAAGGGCACGTTCTACGCTTTCCCGCGTATCGGGGAGCACGCCGAGGTCCACGGCTTCGGCGCCGGCAGCCCAAATGAGCCCGTGCAGCATCGGCGCGTTGGCGTCATAGACCTTGCCGTCGACGAAAGCTTCACCCGGCCGCAGGATCTCATCGCCGGTCGAGAGCACCGCCACCTTGAGAGGTGTATGGCAATGCACGGCGCCGAGCCCTGTGGCGGCCGCGCTCGCGATATCCTGAGGCCTGAGCCGCGCACCCGCCGCGACGAGCGTTTCGCCCGGTTGCGTATCCTCGCCCGCGAGCCGGCGGTTGGCGCCTGCTTTCAGTCCCGGCGGAACAACCGCCCAGCGCGCGCCTTCACGCTCCTCGACGCGAACGTCTTCCTGCATCGCGACCGTATCGAGACCCGCCGGCACAACCGCGCCCGTGAAGATGCGGACCGCACCGCCCGAGAGCAAAGACCCTTGAAAGGGGTGACCCGCCGCCGCCTCGCCGATGACCCGAAACGCCGCTCCCTCCGCCGCGTCGTAGTCCGATGACGCAAAGGCATAGCCGTCGACGGCCGCATTGTCGTGCGCGGGGATCGATCGCGGGGCGACGATCGGCGCCGCCAGGAATCGTCCGCAAGCTTCGGCGAGCGCGACCTGCTCCGTTCCGGTGACCGGATGCACGCGCGCCTTGAGGATGCCGATGGCCTCCTGATGCGGAAGCCGGTCCTTGTCGAGGATGAAGCAATCGTCGATCAGCTTGGAGTCCGGCTTCGCCGACGTGGCTGTCATGGGCGCCTCAGCCCCAGTGTGGTGATGATGAAATCCACGATATGTTCCGTGGCATCGATGTGGAAGACGGGCAGGGGCTCCGTCTCGTCCTCTGGCTTATCCGAGGCGATGGCCACGACCTCGGGAAATTCCGCGGATAGCGGCGCGCGCGATGCGGCGCCATCCCTGCGGATCTCGATCTTGGGATAAGCCTCGCGCTTGTAGCCTTCGACCAGGATGAGATCGCAGGCCCCTGCGTACGGCAACAGCTCTTCGAAGGTCATCTCCGGCGCGTTCCCGAGTTCCCGCATCAAGGCGAAGCGGCGTGGCGAGGACAGTATCACCTGACGTGCCCCTGCCTCGCGCATCTTGAAGGAGTCGCGTCCCGGATGGTCGATCTCGAATTTTTCATGGGCATGTTTGATGACCGAAATCTCATAGCCTCGCTGACTGAAGTCATGGATCAAGCACGACATGAGCGTGGTCTTGCCCGAGTTTTTCCAGCCGACCACGCCGAAGAGGGGAGGGCTCATGATGTTCTCTCGCTGAGAAGGGCCTCGGCCGCGGCGAGGTCCTCGGGCGCATTGATGTTGAAGAAGGGATCGATGCTTTGTCCGCCGACATCGACCGTCGAAAAGAACACCGGCACCGCCCCATGATCCTTCGTCCAGGCCGTGACCTTCCGTTCGCCGCGCGCGAGCGAGGTCTCGAGAGGCTCACTGAGCCCGATAGGCCAAAGCCCGATCACCGGATGCACGCCCATGTCGGATTGCGCCACGCGGAAGGCGGAAGCGTCTCCCGCCGCGTCGAGAAACCGGTGCACGAGATCGGCGGGAAAGAACGGCGTATCCGTCGCGACCGTCACAATGTGCTCGACGCCAGGCCGGTTGGCCTTGACCCATTCGAGTGCGGCGTGGACGCCGGCGAGCGGCCCCTGATATCCGGCGACGCTGTCGGAGACGACCGGAAGCCCGAAGGCATCGAAACGCGCAGGGTCGCCATTTGCATTGATGACGATCTCGGAGACCTGCGGCTGAAGCCGTTCGATGATCCGGGTGAGGATCGGTTTGCCGCCAAGCTCCCGCAGGCACTTGTCGCCGCCGCCCATGCGGCTCGATTTGCCGCCCGCGAGGAGAACACCGACGACGCTATCGGGCAGAGCCATGCCGAATTTTACGGCTACAGGCCCGACGCTGTCACTTCGAGACTGGGCTTGGGCACGCGCTGAGGCGGACCGTCCGCGCGGCCGATCTTGACCGCACAGTACTTGAACTCGGGGATCTTGCCGTAGGGGTCGAGCTGCGGATTGGTCAGGATATTGGCCGCGGCCTCGACATAGGCGAACGGAATGAACACGGTGCCTTCCTGCACGGCCATATCGGCTCGCGCCGTCAGCTCGATCGAGCCGCGGCGGGTCGTGACGCGCATGAGTTCGCCGGGGACGAGATCGTATCGCGCGAGCGTGTTGGGGTGCAGGCTTGCGGTGGGACCGGGCTCGAGCGAGTCGAGAACATCGGCGCGCCGCGTCATGGCGCCGGTATGCCAGTGCTCCAGCTGCCGCCCCGTCATCAGCACGAACGGATATTCGTCATCCGGGACCTCGGCTGGCGGCAACAGATCGGCCGGCACCAGAAGCGCGCGCCCGGTCTTGGTCGGGAAGCCGTCGCCGAAGACCACCGCATCGCCGGGATGATCGGGCTCGGGGCAGGGATAGATGACAGACGATTCGTTCTCCAGACGCTCCCAGGTGATGTTGTCGAGCGACGGCATGGCCCGCTTCATCTCCGCGAAGACCTCCGAAGGATGGGTGTAGTTCCAGGGCAACCCCAGCCGCTTGGCCAGCTCGATGATGATCCAAAGATCTTCGCGCGTATCTCCGGGCAGGTTGAGCGCCTTGCGGCCCATCTGCACCTGACGATTGGTGTTGGTGACGGTTCCGGTCTTCTCGGGCCAGGCAGAGGCGGGTAAGACGACGTCGGCCATCATCGCCGTTTCGGTCAGGAAGATGTCCTGCACCACAAGATGCTCGAGCTTGGCAATGCCTGCGCGCGCGTGATCGAGGTCCGGATCCGACATGGCAGGGTTCTCGCCCTGAATGTACATGGCTTTGATCTTGCCCGCGTTCGCCGCATTGATGACTTCGACCACCGTAAGGCCCGCCTTCTTCGAAAGCGGCGTCTGCCAAAGCTCCTCGAACCTCTTGTAGACGGGCTCGGCTTCGACGTCGGCATAATCCGGATAGAACATGGGGATGAGGCCGGCGTCCGATGCCCCTTGCACGTTGTTTTGCCCGCGCAAGGGATGCAGACCTGTGCCGGGACGGCCGACCTGACCACACATCAGAGCGAGAGAAATCAGGCAACGTGAATTGTCGGTACCGTGTACGTGCTGGGAGATGCCCATGCCCCAGAAAATCATAGCGCGTCCGGCAGTGCCGAAGAGCCGAGCAACCTCCCGAATTGTCTTGGCGTCGATCCCGCAAATCGGAGCGACCGATTCCGGGCTGTAGGCAGCAAGTTTCTCCTTCAAGCGATCGAAATTGTCGGTGCGCGCTTGCAGGTATTGAACGTCATAGAGACCCTCTTCCACGATCGTGTGCATGATGCCGTTCAAGAGCGCCACGTCGCTTCCCGACTTGAAGCGCAGCATGTGGGTCGCGTAGTTGCGGAGCGCCTGGCCGCGCGGATCGATCACGATCAGCTTGGCGCCGCGCCGCGCCGCTTGCTTGAAAAAGGTCGCGGCGACCGGATGATTCTCGGTGGGGTTCGCGCCGATGATGACGATGACGTCGGCATGCTCGACCTCGTTGAACGTGGCCGTCACCGCGCCGGATCCGATCCCTTCGATCAGCGCCGCGACCGACGAGGCGTGGCACAGCCGTGTGCAGTGGTCGATGTTGTTGCTCTGAAAGCGCGTGCGGATCAGCTTCTGGAACAGATAGGCTTCCTCGTTCGAGCACTTGGCCGAGCCGAACCCGGCGATGGCTTGGCCGCCATGCTCATCGGCGATGCGCGCCAAGCCCGACGCCGCGGCGTCGAGCGCTTCTTCCCAGCTTGCCTCGCGAAAATGGGTGTAAGGATCGGACGGATCGACGTTCACGCCCTTGGGCATGCCCGGCTTGCGGATCAGCGGCTTCATCAGCCTCTGGGGATTGCTGACATAGTCGAAACCGAAACGGCCCTTCACGCACAGCCGGTTCTCGTTGGAGTAGCCGTTGCGGCCCTGAACGAACGCGATCTTTTCGTCCTTGATCTGATAGCTGATCTGGCAGCCAACGCCGCAATACGGGCAGACAGAGTGGACTTCGCGGTCGACCTCGCGGGAGCCGTGCTGCGTGATCGGATCGACGATCGATTTGGGCATGAGCGCCCCGGTGGGGCACGCCTGAACGCATTCGCCGCACGCCACACAGGTAGAGTCGCCCATCGGGTCGTCGAAATCGAACACGGGCTTGGCGTCGAAGCCGCGGAAAGCCATGCCGATCACATCGTTCACCTGGACGTCGCGGCAGGCGCGCACGCACAAGCCGCACTCGATGCAGGCATCGAGGTTGACCGCCATGGCCGGGTGGGACAAGTCCGGCTTGATGATGTCGCTGGCCGGAAAACGCGAAGTCTCGATGTGTTGTGCCTCGGCCCAATGCCAGAACGGCGAGACGCGGTCTGGTGAATCCTCGTGTGGCGGTTGATCCGCAAGAAGCAACTCCATCACCATGCGGCGGGCCTTCACCGCGCGACCGGTCGCCGTCTTGACGACCATGTCGGGGGCGGGTTTCCGGATACACGACGCCGCCAAGGTGCGCTCGCCGTCGATTTCGACCATGCAGGCACGGCAGTTTCCGTCGGCGGCGTATCCCGGCTGAGGGAGCCAGCACAGGTGCGGAATATCAATGTTGTGGCGTTTGGCCACCTGCCAGATGGTTTCACCGGGCCTAGCCGAGACCTGTTTGCCGTCGAGGGTGAATTGCAGCTCGTCTGTCATGGCGTCATCCATCAATATCTTGCCGGCCGTCCAGCGGCCTCCTGCGGCACGGGCTCGTCGGAGAAGAACTCCATCGCGGTGACAAAGGCATTCGGGGCGGCTTGACCCAGTCCGCAGATCGAGGCATCGCGCATCGCCTGTGCGAGCTCACCTAAGAGTTCGCCGTCCCACTCGTCCTTCTCGAGCAGGGCCACGGCCTTGTCGCACCCCACGCGGCAGGGCGTGCACTGGCCGCAGGACTCGTTCTTGAAGAACTGGAGCAGGTTGATCGCGACGTCCGCCACGCGATCTTCTTGCGAAAAGATGACGATGGCGTGGCTGCCGACGAACGATCCGTACTTGTCGAGCGTGCCGAAATCGAGGGGCACGTCGCCGAGGCGCGCCGGAAGAATGCCGCCGGAGGCGCCGCCTGGAAGGTAAGCCTTGAACTCCTGTCCGTCCTCCATGCCGCCCGCGCGCTCGATCAATTCATTCACGGTGATGCCGGCGGGCGCGACGATGACGCCCGGCTTCTTCACGCGGCCTGATACGGACCAGGACCGGAAGCCCTTGCCGCCGTTCATGCCGTGATCGGCGAACCACTTGGCGCCTTTCTCCAGAATTTCCGGTATCCAATAGAGCGTCTCGACGTTGTGGTTGAGCGTCGGACGTCCGAACAGCCCCACTTCGGCGATATAGGGCGGGCGATTGCGCGGATAGCCGCGCTTGCCTTCGATGGATTCGATCATCGCCGACTCTTCACCGCAAATATATGCGCCCGCGCCGCGGCGCAGCTCGATATCACCCTTCTTGATGATGCCGGCCTTTTCGAGCGCGGCGATCTCGCGCGCCAGAATATGGAGCACGGCGGGATATTCGTCGCGCATGTAGAGATAAATGCGCTCGGCCTCGACGGCCCAGGCGCCGATCAAGGCGCCTTCGAACATTTGATGCGGATTGCGCTCGAGGTAATACCGGTCTTTGAACGTGCCGGGCTCACCTTCGTCGCCGTTGATCGTCATCAACCGGGGGCCGGGAAAAGAGCGGACGATCTGCCACTTCTTACCGGCCGGGAAGCCGGCGCCGCCAAGGCCGCGCAAGCCGGCGTCTGACATCTCGCTGATCACGTCTTCGACGCTGCGTTTTCGGGCGCGGCACTCTTGGAGCATGGTGTAGCCGCCCTTTTCGCGATAGGCGGCCAGATCGGTATAGTCCGGGATACGGGCGTCGTGCTTGCCGCGCCCGAGATCGGCCTGGACGCGATCCGGCGTGGCGTGGTCGACGAAGTGGTGTCCGATCTCGCACACCGGCGCGGTGTCGCAGCGCCCCATGCACGGCGCCTTCACCACGCGAACCTTCGACGGCTCGACCCCGGACTTCAGCGCGTCGTAAAGCGCATCGGCGCCCTTGATCGCGCAGGTGATAGAATCGCAAACGCGGATCGTCGTCGGCGGTGGCGGTGTCTCGCCTTCCTTCACCACGTCGAAATGTGCGTAGAAGGTCGCGACCTCGTAGGCTGCCGCCTGCGGCAACTTCATCTCGTCACACAGGGCGCGCAGGTGCCGGCTGGAGATGTAATGGTAGCGATCTTGAATCAGATGAAGGTATTCGATGAGGAGATCGTGACGGCGGGGACGATCGCCCAACAGCTCACGGACTTGCTCCAACGCGGCGAGGTCGAGTTGTCGTCCCTTAGGGAAACCTCGTGCACGCTTACGAGAGCCGACATTTCTTGCGGGCCGTTCAGGCCCACCGTTCAACGGTGCTTCCTGCTCCACACTCTACCAATCTTCCTCTCAGACGAACTGAGGCCCAGCGGAAAATTTGAAGACTTATAATTACCTGATACCAGCCACTGATGTAGGAGAGCAAGGCAAGCGGGGCAACCTGCTTCGGTTGGCACCGAGGAGGTATACTTTCGTTGATAGAACGATCGGAAAAGCTGAATGACCGATCGGAAATCCTGATCAATAACCACCGGCCGGTTTTGCAATGACCGACTTTATTGACGCCTTCCGCACAGCCCTCGGCCTCATCGTCACGCTCGACCCGGATCTGGTCGAAATCCTCGTCCTCTCCATCAAGGTCAGCTTGTCGGCGGTAGTGATTGCTAGCCTGCTCGGATTTGCCATTGGCGGAGCCTTGGCGGTCTACCGTTTCCCGGGGCGCGGCGCCGTATCAGCCGTGCTCAGCGCTCTGATGGGGCTTCCGCCGGTTGTCGCCGGGCTTGTTGTCTATCTGCTGTTGTCCAATGTAGGGCCGCTCGGTGTGCTTCAGCTCCTCTACACGCCGACAGCCATGATCATCGCCCAGGTCGTTCTGGTCACGCCAATCATCGGCGCCCTGACGCGGCAGGCCTGCCAGGACCTGCTTGAGGAATACGACGAGCAGCTGCGCTCGCTGGGCGCTTCATCCAGTGCTATTGTCGCCACACTGCTTTGGGACGGTCGTTATCGCCTGATCACCGCAGTGCTCGCCGGCTTCGGCCGTGCGATTGCCGAGGTTGGCGCCGTCATGATCGTTGGCGGCAATATCGATCACGTGACGCGGACGATGACGACCGCCATCGCCTTGGAGACCTCGAAAGGAAACATTGCGCTCGCGCTGGCGTTGGGGATCGTGCTTCTGACTATTGCCCTGGCCGTCAACGCCTCTCTGATTTGGGTCCAGCGTCTTGCCAATCGTCTCGCCTATGCTTGATCCGACCTCCCCACTTCGAGGCGTAAGCGATCGTCTCGCCAGCCCACCTTTGCCGGTCGAAATCAAAGGGCTCGTTTATGAGACGGGCGGCAAGCGGGTCATCGACGACGTTGATGCAACCATCGAGTCGCGCCGCATCACGGCGATCATGGGGCCGAACGGCGCCGGAAAAAGCATTCTCCTCAGACTGATGCACGGGCTGATCGCGCCCACGCAGGGCGAGATCCTCTGGGCCGGGCGCCCCGCGGACAGGCCGATGGCCTACCGGCAAGCCATGGTCTTTCAACGTCCGGTGCTGTTGCGCCGTTCGGTGGCGGCGAACGTTTCCCATGCGCTCGGCTTGCGGGGCGTCGGGCGCGATAAGCGCGCGATTTGCGTCGACGAGGCGCTTAAGCTCGCAGGTCTGGAACGCCAGGCGTCGATGCCGGCTCGAGTCTTGTCGGGCGGGGAACAGCAACGCCTCTGCCTTGCCCGGGCCCTGAGCTTGGACCCCGACGTATTATTTCTGGACGAGCCCACTTCGAGTCTCGATCCCGCGTCGACGCTGGCTATCGAGCGGCTGCTGCTTGACGCTCAGCGTCGCGGCATCAAGGTCATTCTCGTGACGCACGACGTTGGTCAGGCGCGGCGGCTGGCACACGATGTCATGTTTCTGCACCACGGCCGCGTTATCGAGCATCAAGACTCTCAGGATTTCTTCGATAATCCGCAAAGCGAAGGCGCGCGCGGGTTTTTGAGCGGCGGCTTGGTGCTTTGAGCAGTTCAGGAGGTGTCCGGTGAATATTCATAGACGACTGCTGCTAGGCCTTGGCGCCGCATTCCTGCTCGCCTCTCTTGCGTCGACGGGATTCGCGGCGGAAGACGACTTCATCATCGTGCAGTCCACCACATCCACCCAGAACTCGGGGCTGTTCGATCACATCCTGCCGAAGTTCACGGAGAAGACCGGGATTGACGTGCGTGTGGTCGCCGTGGGCACGGGCCAGGCCCTCAAGAACGGAAGAAACGGCGACGGCGACGTCGTGCTCGTCCATTCCAAGCCCGATGAGGAAAAGTTCGTCGCCGAAGGCTGGGGGGTGAAGAGACACGACGTGATGTACAACGACTTCGTCATCGTGGGGCCGGCGTCCGACCCGGCTGGGATCGCGGGATTGAAGGACGCCGACCAGGCGCTGGCCAAGATCGCCGAGGCGGAGGCGCCGTTCGCCTCACGCGGCGACGACTCCGGAACGCATAAGGCGGAGCGCGATCTATGGGAGCAGGCCGGGGTCGATCCAACCAAAGGGAGCGGTGACTGGTACCTCGAAACCGGCTCAGGCATGGGCGCCACGTTGAACACCGCCGTCGGTAAGCATGCGTACACGCTCGCCGACCGCGGCACGTGGCTGAGTTTTGCCAACAAAAACGGCTTTGAAGTCCTCGTCGAGGGCGATCCCAAGCTCTTCAATCAGTACGGCGTCATCCTCGTCGATCCGGCGAAGCACCCACGTGTAAAAGCTGAGAAGGGGCAAGCCTTCATCGACTGGTTGACCGGCGCGGAAGGGCAGAAGGCCATTGCGAGTTACAAGATCGACGGGCAGCAGCTCTTCTTCCCGAATGCGCGTCCGGGCACTTAGCCGGATCGTTCGCGCGTCTCCAAAAATTCGATGGCGGGCCATTTGTCCTTGGTATGGCTCAATTCCCAAGCGTTCCGCGCGAGAAACACCGGCTCGCCGTCCCGGTCTCTCGCGATCGAGTGCCGCTCGCGCTCGATGAACAGCTTGAAAGCGGATTCATCGTTGCTTCTGACCCACCGGGCCGTCGCATAGGGCGCCGGCTCCAGACCCACGCGGATGCCGTACTCCGATTGCATGCGGTCGGAGAGCACATCCAGTTGCAGTTGGCCGACCGCCCCGATGATGGCCCCGTTGCCGGAGACCAGATCGAAAACCTGAGTCACGCCTTCTTCCGCGAAGTCGTTGAGCGCCCGCTTCAATTGCTTGCCGCGGATCGGATCGTCGAGCCGGATGCGGCGCAGCACCTCGGGGGCAAAATTCGGCAGACCCGTAAAGCGCACGTCGTCGCCTTCGCACAGCGCATCGCCCACGCGCAGCGTCCCATGATTGGGGATGCCGATAATATCGCCGGGATAAGCCTCTTCGGCGAGGTCGCGCTCCCGGGCGAAAAAGAAGATCGGATTGTTGACGGCGAGGGCGCGGCCGCTTCTCACGTGCTTGAGCCTCATGCCCCGGCGAAAGCGCCCGGAGCAGAGGCGGACGAACGCCACGCGGTCTCTATGGTTCGCATCCATGTTCGCCTGCACCTTGAACACGAACCCGGTGACCCTGTTCTCTTCCGGCCGGATGGGACGCGGCTCTGCCGGTTGCGGCTGCGGTGCGGGCGCATACTCGGCGAGCACCTCCAAGAGCCGGGGCAGGGGGAAATCCTTGAGGGCGCTCCCGAACAGGACCGGGGTCATGTGGCCCTGCAGGAAAGATTCAGGATCGAACCCCGGATAGACGCTGAAAGCGAGTTCCGCCGAGTCGCGGAAGGCGCTGACCACGTCGGGCGGCACTATCCGGTCCAGCTCAGGGTCTTGAATGCCAGCCAGCATCAAGTCCCGGTCATACGCCCCGCCGCGTCCGGCCGACGAGGTGTAGAGCTTCGACTTGAGCAGGTCGAAGCTGCCATAGAAATTGACGCCGCTGCCGACCGGCCAGGTGATCGGCGAGACATCGAGCGCCAGCGTGCTCTCGATCTCGTCGAGCAGCTCCAGCGGATCGCGGCCCTCCCGGTCCATCTTGTTGATGAAGGTGATGATGGGGATGTCCCGGAGTCGGCAGACCTCGAACAGCTTGCGCGTCTGGCTCTCGATGCCCTTGGCGGCGTCGATGACCATGATCGCCGAGTCCACCGCGCTCAATGTCCGATAGGTATCCTCGCTGAAATCATGGTGCCCGGGCGTGTCGAGCAGGTTGAACGTCAGCCCGGCATGCTCGAAGGTCATGACGGAGCTCGAGACCGAGATGCCTCTGGCGCGCTCCATGTCCAGCCAGTCGGATTGCGTCCGGCGCTGTTCGCCGCGCGACCTGATATGACCCGCCAAACGGATCGCGCCGGCGAAGTAGAGAAGCTTCTCCGTCAGGGTGGTCTTGCCGGCGTCCGGATGCGAAATGATGGCGAAGGTCCGCCGATCGGCGCCTGCGTCTGAACTGATCGTGTTGGTTGTCATTATAGTGGTGCTGTTTAAGCGGAATTCGAACTTTGAAAAGGCTCGCCCGAACTGCTGCCGCATCAATGCGGCATCGACGGGATCGTTGAATGGGAGAGAAAGACCGTTCTCGACCGTCGACGCGGCGGAGCGCTCAGGGAAATACCGGACGTCTCAAGGTGCGGTGAACTTAATGGCGGGCTGGGCCTTTGTGTAGTCCTTTCTCGAAAGGAAGGCGGCGTCAGGCCCGCTGCCGTCAGACCTCGATAGCTAAAACGTGATGCCCCCGCTCCGTAGCCACGCGGCCGGGGGCGGTGCTACGGTTGGGGTCTCCAATTCAAGAGGGCGCCATGGCCCTGTCTGAAGCGCATCGCGACTCCGAGACTGCAAGGCCGCTGGTCTATCGGCAGTCGATCTGGACGCGGGCGACCCATTGGATCTGGGCCATATCTCTGTTCTTTCTCTTGTTGTCGGGCCTCCAGATCTTCAACGCCCATTCCACGCTCTATATCGGCAAGCAGAGCGGCTTCGGCTTCGACAATTCGGTTCTCAGCATGGGAGCGGTCAGAACGCCCCAAGGCCTCGAGGGCCGGACCACGATCCTCGGCTATCAGTTCGACACGACGGGCGTGTTTGGCGTCAGCGGCACGTCTGAGAATCCGCAAGCGCGCGGATTTCCAGCCGCCCTGACCATCCCGTCCTATCGCGATCTGGCCACGGGCCGTGTGGTCCACTTCTTCTTTGCCTGGGTGTTGGTCGCCACGTTGTTCGTCTGGCTCGTCGCCAGCCTCGTGAACGGTCATCTCCGCCGGGATCTCAGGCCGACGGGCAGGGATCTTGCGCAGCTGCCGCGGGACGTCGCTGATCACGCCCGGCTCCGCTTCCGCCACACGGGCCGCTACAACGTCCTGCAGAAACTGAGCTATTGCATCGTGTTCTTCGTGCTGTTCCCGCTCATCGTCTTGACCGGACTCACCATGAGCCCGGGCATGGATGCGGCGTGGCCGTGGCTTCTGGATGTCTTTGGCGGGCGGCAGACGGCGCGCACCATTCACTTCGTGACGATGACGCTGCTCGTCCTCTTCTTCCTCGTACACATTATAATGGTGTTCGCCGCCGGCCCCATCAACGAGCTGCGGTCCATGATCACCGGGTGGTATCGCACCGACCCTGAGACCAAGGGGGACGCGGGCTCATGAGCAAGACGATCCTCACCCGCAGGACATTTCTCGGCGCCGGCGCCGCCGGTGCCTCGTCCCTGATGCTTGGCGGCTGCGATGCGTTCAATTTTCTGGCCGATCGCGACGGCACGGTCCGCGACGTGCTCGAGAAAGCAAATGATGTCACGTACTACGTGCAGCGCGCCTTGATCGGCGATGCGCTGGCGCGGGAGTATGCGGAAAGCGAGATCCGCCAGGGTCAACGGCCGAATGGATCGACCGATCCGCAATCGGCGGAGTACCTTGCTCTGAAGGCGAACGATTTCGCCGACTATCGCCTGTCCGTGACCGGACTGGTGGAAACGCCCAAGAGCTATTCCCTGGCCGAGCTGCGGAACATGCCGTCGCGGACGCAGATCACACGGCACGACTGCGTCGAGGGCTGGAGCTGCATCGCGAAATGGACGGGGCCGCCGCTGTCTGTGGTGCTCGATGAGGTGAAGCTGAAGCCTGCCGCGCGCTACATCGTGTTCCATTGCTACGACAACATGGGCAGCGGAGCATCGGGGCCGAATTTCTACTATGAAAGCTGCGATCTCGTGGATGCTCGTCATCCTCAGACGATCCTCGCCTACGGTCTCAACAACGAGGCACTGCCTGTTCCCAACGGCGCGCCGATGCGCGTGCGGATCGAGCGGCAGCTTGGGTACAAGCAACCCAAATACGTCCACACCATCGAGGCTGTGAGCAGCTTTGCCGAGATCGCCCGGGGGAAGGGGGGCTATTGGGAAGATCGCGGCTACGAGTGGTATGCCGGGATCTGACCTAGAACGAGCGCGTTCAAACCGGCTTGCGGGCGGTCCGGGTGACCGACGATGTCACGCAACCGTCATGGGTCCCCGGCGTGGCCCGGCTTCGGTTCTTCCGCCGGCGTTCCTTTTGATGCCGCAATGCTGGTGGAATGTCCTCTCTTTCGAGGAGGTTCGAGTACGCGGGCGAGTCGCGGGAGTTCCGCGAGGCGAGCGCCAATATGTATCTCACCTTCCTGCTTGCGCTCGCCGGCGCCGAGAGCCGCCAGGATATCGGCTGGGTCATCGTCGGTGGTCTTCTGGTGGGCACCCTGTTCACGCTGTTCGTGATCCCGGTGGTCTACGCCTACCTGCCAGACGCGCGTCCATCGAGTCCGATGAGACGGTGCCCGGCCCGGAAGGTGGCCACGGCAAAGAGGGCGCTGCCGCTTCGCACCCGGTCCCTGCGGCGGAGTAGTATTTGCGCCGCAATAAGCGCGGAAAGGCGCGCACAATCTGCATTATTTGCGCGTATTCGACGGGCAGGATGTTGAATCTTTAGGCATTCAAGAGCCGAGCGCTGTTTCGCAAGATTTCGTGCACGGAAACCTGCCAATTGCTCGGCCGACCCAGCCTTTTTTTGCGTACCCCCTAATAGTTACTCCCTCAAGAGGATTGTCTCCGAAGGGCATAAATCCCGAAACTCCTAGGTGAATTCGTATTCTCAGCCATGCGGCGTGGCTGTGAAATGGTGGTGTGGACGTTACTTGAAGCAAGGACGCCATGAGCAACAGGTCTGAGCCTTCTACCGCCTTGCCCGCTGCAACCGCCGCAATCCCGTTCGTAGGCAAATGAGTGTCAGGCCGGTCGCCCGTCTCCACGGTCGTCCCGCCCTTCGACGTGGAGGGACCACATGACAAAGTTTCAGATCAATCGCCGCGATTTCCTTTCGACCACCGCCGCCGCCACGGTCATGGCCGGCGTTTCCATGCCGAAGCTCGCCTTCGCGGCCGACAAGGTCGTGAAGATCGGTTTCCTCGCGCCGCTTACCGGCGCGGTTGCCGCGTGGGGCAAACCCGGCCTCGACGGCTGCAAGATCTGGGCTGACTGGGTCAATGCCGACGGCGGCATCAAGATCGGCGACGATGTCTACAAGGTCGAATTCGTCGCCTATGACGACGAGTACGATCCCAGCATCGCGCGCACCGGCGCGGTCAAGCTTATCAAGGAGGATGACGTCAAGTTCATCATGATGCTTGGCGGCGACCCTTGGCCGGGCGCGGCTCCGGTGGCGGAAAAGGAGAACATGCTGGTCTCGACGCTCCTGCCGAGCGACCTGTCGCCCGAGACGAAAATGCTGGTCGCGCCATGCGAGGTGCACCCGATCTATAATGTCACCGGTGTCGAGTGGTTGGCCGAGAACAAGCCCGACCTGAAGACCGCGGTCATTTGCGCTCAGGACGACTCGCTCGGCAAGCCGTCGGTCGCGACCTATCTGGCCGCATTCGAGGCGGCGGGCATCGAGGTTCTGGGCGATCCGATCTTCTTCGATCCGGCAACCACCGACTTCGCGCCGATCATGTCGAAGATGCTGGCGCTCAAGCCGGACATCATCTGCCTCGACACCTGCTACGCCGATTACGTGCACCCGCTCACCGAGCAGGCCTTCCAGCAGGGCTTCAAGGGACAGATGATCTCCTGCACGGCCGACTTCTATCAGAAGATGGTCGAGAAGACTTCGAAGGAGTTCATGGAAGGCTTCATCTTCCAGTTCCCGGACTTCGACGATCCCAAGCTCAACGAGCCTCACGTCAACTTCAACAAGCCGAACGAGTTCTACGCTGAATACGTGAAGCGCTTCGGCGAGGGCGAGTGGGGCGCCGTGTCGTGGGAATATGCCTCGATCATGGATCTTTGGTCCGACGCCGCACAACGCGCCGACAGCACGGACCCGGAGAAAGTGCTGGAGGCCATGAAGGTGGGCGGCACTGGCAAGCAGGCCTTCGGCGAGGCCGACTGGTGGGGCAAGGAGCTCTTCGGCATCGACAACGCGCTCGTCGGCCTCTGGCCCGTGGTCGTCATCAAGGACGGCAAGGCCAAGATCCAGGATTTCAAATCCATCCCGGCGTGGTGGGACAAGCACAAGGATCTTCTGATCAAGCACATGGAAGCGCTCGATCAGATGTACTATCAGCGCAGCTGAGCACGTCCTGCTGGGTGCAAGGTCTGGTCTAGCGTCCGAGACGGGATTTCCTGCGCTCCGCCACTGGCGGAGGGGCTGTTCATGCCCCTCGCGCTAACCGGTATAATGCGTCCGGCACCGAGCCCAAACCTGGCGCATCACGGAGCCTTGTGATGACCGTTGAGTTGTTCCTTCAAACCGTCGTCAATGCGACCTACGCGGCGAGCTACATGGCGCTCATCGCCGTCGGCTTCGTGCTGATCTTCGGCGTGATGGGCGTGGTCAACTTTGCCCATGGCGAGCTCTATATGGCGGGCGCCTACGTGGTTGTTGCACTCTATGCCGATCAAGCCCTCCCATTCTTTGTTGCCGTCGCCGCCGGCCTGGTCTTTGTCGGGCTGCTCGGACTTCTCATGGAGTTCGCTCTGTTCCGACCATTGCGGGACAATCCACTGGGAGGGCTGATCGCCTCGATCGGCTTCCTTCTGATTCTCCAGACGATTGCGGTGCTCGGCTTCGGCGTTCGCATGGAGAACGTCCCGCCTTCGACTCAGGACAAGATCGTGTTCCTGGACGGTGCGGTGCTGACCTATCAGCGGCTCTACGTCATCCTGGCCGCGGTTGGGTTGCTGACGGCGCTTTGGCTGTTTCTACGCAAGAGCAAGTTCGGCTGGGCGTTGCGGGCTTGCGCGCAAGATCGTGAGGCCGCCGTCCTGCAAGGCATGTCGATCAACCAGACCGCACGGCTTGCGATGTTCATCGGCGCGGCCCTCGCCGGGGTAGCCGGTGCGCTGACCGCGCCGCTTGTCTCGCCCACGCCGTTCATGGGGCACTCGGTCATCGTCACCGCCTTCATCATTATCATTGTCGGCGGCTTGGGCTCCCTCGAAGGCGCGGTGCTCGTCGCCATCCTCTATGCCTTCGTCCACACCTTCGTGACCACGCTCTACGACGGGACGCTGGCCAATATCGTCGGCCTGCTGTTGATGCTTGCCGTCCTGATCGTCAAGCCGACGGGTCTGTTTGGAGCGAAAGAACGTGCCTAAGCCTGAGCCCAGTTCGACGATTGCCTGGATACTCGGCTTCGGCCTGCTCGCGGTCGTTCTGGTCGTGCTTCCGCACCTGCTCTCGTTCTCGCAGCAGGAGATCCTGGTCTTCCTGGTCATCAACGTGCTGCTGGTCTGCAGCTACCGCCTGCTGACGCTGACCGGCGAATGGTCTTTGGCGCACGCGGTCATCATGGGCGTCGGCGCCTACACATCGGCGCTGGCGGCCAAGGAGCTTCAGGTTCCTGTGCCTGTTGCCATGCTCCTCGGGGCGTCCATGGCGGGTTTTCTCGCCTTCCTGCTGAGCTTTCCGCTGTTCCGGATGAAAGGCTTTTACTTCCTGATCGGCTCGTTTGCCGCGGGCGAGGTGATCCGGCTCATGTGGAAGTGGAGCGATCTCACCTTCTTGTTCGGCGGACCGAAGGGCATCAAGCGCATCCCGTCAATGCCGGACATCTTCTCGATCGATTTCTACGAGCCGGTGAACTACTACTATCTCTGCCTCGTCGTTGTGGCGGTGTCCCTTCTCATTCTCTATCGCGTCGAACGCTCGCGGATTGGCCTGACCTTTCACGCCATTCATTGGCAGGACAAGCTTGCCGAGTCCGTCGGCGTCAATACGTTCCGCTATCGCATGCTGGCCTTTGTGATTTCGGCCTTCTTCGCCGGTCTCGCCGGCGCGCTTTATGCCCACTATGTGGGTGCGGTCGCCCCGAACAGGTTCGGGGTGGAGGAGATGGTCTACATTTTGATCTGGGCCATCGTCGGTGGAACCGCGACCTTCTACGGGCCGATCATCGGCGTGGTGGCGCTCACCATCCTCAACGAGGTGATCCTGCGCTCGCTCGACGTAGACGAGATGCGGCCGATGTTTTACGGCGCGATCCTCATCATCTCCATCTTGTTCCTGCCGAACGGACTGGAAAGCCTGCTGCCGAAGATCAAAGGGTGGTTCGCCGGCCGCAAGGAGCGGCGCGACGCCCTGGCGGAGCAGCCGGCCGAATAGTCTCTCAGAGGTCCGATACCGGCGGTGCCAGGAGCAGGAGCGCCGCCGCCATCAGCTTCCGCGTATCGTTGAGCATGGCGGGACGCTCGCGTCGCCAGACAATGAGCGTGTCGCCGGCCGGGGCCGTAACAGCGGCATCCGGAGCGTTCAAGGCCTCGAGGCGCTTGACCGTTTCGGCGGCGATTTCCCGCCAGCGCTGCTGCCACAGGCCGCGATAGGTGTCCCGGTGGCGCGCCTCCATGCGCAAATGGAACATCGAGCTGCGCGCAACCCGCGGAGCGTCCATGCGGGCGATCCAGGGACCGGAGCCTTTCCAAGCCTCCAGGGCCTTGGCGAACAGCGAGGCCTTGGCTTGGTCGTCTGCCGCGAGGCTCAAGCACACGCCGTAGTTCGCGAGGCTCGTGCCGAGGCGTGGATCGATCGGCTCGAAATTCGCGCGAGCCAGCTGGAGCGCTTGTCCGGCTTCCTCCTTGGCGCGAAGGTAATCGTTCTGCACGGCCGCGTCGGCCGTGGACTCGGCCGCCGTTTCCCAGGCGAGATCGGTCTCGCTCCAGCCGGCGTTGACGAGTTCTTTGAGGTCCCAGGTCTCAGGCACCGAGATACGCGCGCCTCACATGCTCGTTGTCGTGCAACTCGGGGGCAGGGCCTTCGAGGGCGATCTTGCCCGTCTCCAGTACATAAGCATAGCGCGCTAGCCTGAGCGCAAGTTCGGCATTCTGCTCGACAAGCACCACGGGCACGCCCCGCTCCACGATATCGCGGATGATCCGCGCCATCTCCTGGACCATGACCGGCGACAAGCCCATCGAGGGCTCGTCCATGATCAGCATCTTCGGCCGGGACATGAGCGCCCTGCCGATCGCCAGCATTTGCTGCTCGCCGCCGGAAAGCGACCGGGCCCATTGTCCGCGGCGCTCTTTCAGGCGCGGGAAGCGCTTGAAGACGTCTTCGAGATCGGATTCGATGGCTGGCCTATCGGAGCGCAGAAAGGCGCCGGTGCGGAGATTCTCCTCGACCGTGAGGTCCGGGAATACGCGCCGGCCTTCGGGAACATGGGCGATCCCGAGCGCCACGATTTTTTCCGGTGCGAGCGTGTCGATGCGCTTGCCCGCGAAGATGATCTCGCCTTGGCTGAGGCGCGCGAGCCCTGAGATGGCCCGCAAGGTCGTGCTCTTTCCGGCGCCGTTGGCGCCGATGATGGTGACGATGCCGTCGTCGGAGACAGCCATGTTGACGCCTTTGAGGGCCGCGACCTTGTGGTAGTGAACCGTGACGTCGTTGATCTCAAGCAGCATCGCTCGCGCTCCCGAGATAGGCTTCGATCACGGCGGGATTGTTGCGCACTTGCTCGGGCGTTCCTTCGGCGAGGAGCGTGCCGAAATTCATGACCGTGATCGCGTCGCACAGGCCCATCACGGCCTGCATGTCGTGCTCGATCAGCATGATGGTCACGCCTTGCTCTTCTCGCACGAGCTTGACCAGTTCGATCATCCGTCTCGTTTCTTCCGGGTTCATGCCGGTGAAGGGCTCATCGAGCAGCATCAGTTTCGGATCTGCGGCCAGCGCGATGGCCAGGCCGAGGGCGCGCTGATGGCCGTGGGACAGATTGGCGGTGAGCTCGTCGGCAAGTTTTTCCAGTCCTAGAAATTCGAGGATGCCGTGGGCCTTCTGCTCCGCGGCCTCTTCGGAGGCCCGGTCGGTGCCGAGGATGCGCTTGACGAGACCGGCCTTGGCGCTGCGGTGACAGCCAAGACAGACATTGTCGTGTACGCTCAGCTCGTGAAACAGGGTCGTGCCCTGAAACGTCCGGATCAGCCCGAGCTCGGCCAATGCGCTGGTCGCGCGCCCCGAGATGTCCTCTCCGAGATAGACGACCTTGCCCCGGGAGGGTGCATAGAAACCGCTGATGACGTTGAACGTGGTTGTCTTGCCGGCGCCGTTGGGTCCGATCAGGCCATGGATCGAGCCGGCTTGAACATCGAGATTGAAATCGTTCACGGCGACGATGCCGCCGAAAGTCCGAGCCAGGCCGTGGACCTGAAGAATGGATTGCTCGGCGGTTGTCATCGGCGCGGTCGGCCCCTTTGAGCAGGCAGATCGAGGTGATTACCACACCTCACCCGGCCCATGCATTCTTCCAAGATCGTACCTCCTTGGGGTTAGGAGCAAGGGGATGCGATCGGCAAATCCGCCTCAAGGCCGGACGGACCCGGACAGACTTTTGTCAGCCCCGATAAGGGAACAGTCAGTGTCCAAGCGCTCCGGACAGAAGACAATTACTCTCCAAGAGGTAGGCCGCTTGTCAGCCAAGGCCAAAGGCCGATCCGAAGCCAAAAACGGGGCTCTCGCCTAACCCTTTTGGGGTAACTAACCGAGGGAATTGTGAAGAAAGCTTCGCCGCGAGCAAGATCGAAAAGCGACAAGAAGGGGAGATGCAGTCGATGGCGAATGACTCGAAAGATGCGCGGCCGATCAAGGATCAGCGCGTATGCATCATTGGGGCGGGCCCGAGCGGCACAGCCCAGCTTCGTGCTTTCGAGGCGGCTAAGAAAAACGGAGCAGAGATTCCCGAACTCGTCTGTTTCGAGAAGCAAGCGAACTGGGGCGGCCTGTGGAACTACACGTGGCGCACGGGACTCGACGAATATGGCGAGCCGGTCCATTGCTCGATGTATCGGTATCTCTGGTCGAACGGACCCAAGGAGTGTCTGGAGTTTGCCGACTACTCATTCGAGCAGCATTTCGGCCGCGCCATCCCGTCTTACCCGCCGCGCGAAGTGCTTCACGACTACATCATGGGTCGGGCCGAGAACAGCGGCGCCAAGAAATTCGTCCGTCTCCAGACGGCCGTACGCTGGGTTCAGTATTCACCGGAGACAAAGAAGTTCACGGTCACCGTGAAGAACCTTCCCGAGGACCGCATCTATTCGGAAGAGTTCGACTATGTCGTCGTGGCGAACGGCCACTTCTCGACGCCCAACATGCCGGAGTTCGAAGGGCTCAGCATGTTCCCGGGCCGTGTCCTTCACGCACACGATTTTCGCGATGCGCTCGAATTCAAGGGCAAGGACGTCCTGTTGGTCGGGTCCTCATACTCTGCCGAGGACATCGGCACGCAGTGCCATAAATACGGCGCCAACTCGATCACCTTCAGCTATCGCACCAAGCCGATGGGCTTCGATTGGCCCGAGGGTTTCGAGGAGAAGCCGCTCCTGAAGAAGACCGTCGGCAACGTCGCCCATTTCTCGGACGGCTCGACCAAGAAGGTGGATGCCATCGTGCTGTGCACGGGCTATCTGCATCACTTCCCCTTCCTGCCCGACGACCTTCGTCTGAAGACGCACAACAGGTTGTATCCGCCGGACATCTATAAGGGCGTCGTCTGGATCAACAATCCAAAGCTGATGTATCTCGGCATGCAGGACCAGTACTACACCTTCAACATGTTCGACGCGCAGGCTTGGTATGCGCGCGACGTGATCCTAGACCGGATCAAATTGCCGGACCGGGCCGCCATGAAAGCCGACAGCGAGGCATGGGTGAAGCGGGAAGAGGCCTGCAAGACCGAAGAGGAGAAGATCGACTTTCAAACGGAGTATGTCCGTGATCTCCTCCAGGCGACCGATTATCCGCCTCTGGATGTCGATCATGTCGGTGAGCTGTTCAAGGAGTGGGAGCACCACAAGGAGGAAGGTATCCTGACCTATCGGGACAGGTGCTATCCTTCGACACTCACGGGCACGATGTCGCCGCAGCACCACACGCTTTGGATGGACGCATTGGACGATAGTCTTGGTGCGTTTTTGAAAGCGCCTGAGGCCGCCGAGTGAACGACGCGCGACGGCGACGAGAAGCGGGTCTGCACGAGAGATCGGCCGGGCGCGCCTAAGGAGATAGCCATGAGCCTCGTAGGGAGGGAGGTCCTGCCTGCCTCCTCCGTCAAGACGACCACACGCGTCCGCCGCATGCGCGTCGCGGGCGGCGGCGTGGTCGCCGTCGGTGTGCGTGCGGGCGACAAGCTCAAGATCGTCGACCCCGAAGGTCTCCAGCCGGGCCTGCTCTACGCCATCTCCGAGAAGGAAGGCGGCCAGGCGGTGATCCCGGCCTTGAGCCGGCTCGACGCACCGACACTCGATCAGGCGCTGGCGGCGGCAATGGACGGCAGAGCCGCCGCGGCCAACGCGGTGGCGACCCGCGGCGTCGCGGCCGAAGACGTGCGCGGCGCCAATGTCTTCGGCGAGGAGACGGCGCCGGGTACGCAAGTGCGGTTTGACATCGAGGCGGATGGCACGTTGCTCGTCTTCGCGCCCGGCGAGGCCATGACGCCGGACGCGCAGAATCCGCCGACCGAGCTCCTCGTGGAGATCACCCACGACCACGATGCGGAGCTCGACCCGCCGCCGCCGCTCGCCGAGCCGAAGCTCGACCTCAGGGTCGATGCGGCAACGGCCTCGGCCTACCGGGTAAAGGCGGGCGACTACATCCAAATCGTCGACGTCGAGGGCCGCCAATGCTCGGACTTCCTCGCCTTCGACGCGGCGGCGCTGGAGAGCGGCACGGAGAACGGTCTCGACGCCACCACGACACACTCATTGATGGGCACGGCGGCGCCGGGCCCAGGCCTCCATTCGAAATATTTCGACCAGACGCAGAAACCTCTGGTGGAGGTCGTCCAAGACACCGTGGGCCGGCACGATACGTTCATGCTCGCCTGCAACGCCAAATATTACGAGGACATGGGCTATCCGGGGCATTCCAACTGTACCGACAATTTCAACAACGCCCTGTCGTCCTATGGGATCGCGCCGCGCAAGGGGTGGCCGGCGATCAACTTCTTCTACAACACCTTCGTCGACGATAATGACGGCATCGGCCTGGATGAGCCGTGGTCGCGGCCCGGAGATTACGTGCTGCTTCGGGCGCTGACTGATCTGGTCTGCGCCTCCTCGTCCTGCGCCGACGATGTCGATCCCGCCAATGGCTGGCTGCCCACCGACATCCAGGTTCGGGTCTACGATAAGGACAACTCGTTTCCCAAGGGGAAGGCTCACCGCATGACGCCCGACGCCCAGCCGCGCATGACGCGCGAAAGCGGGTTCTACCCCCGTTTCGCGGAGCTCACGCGCAAGTTCGAAGATTATCGCGGCTTCTGGCTGCCCTCCTGCTTCTCCGACGTGGAGCCGATCGAGGAATATTGGGCTTGCCGGGAGAAGGCGGTGATCATGGATCTCAGTGCCCTCCGCAAGTTCGAGGTGACAGGTCCGGACGCCGAGACCCTGTTGCAGCTCGCCGCCACCCGCAACATCCGCAAGCTGAGTCAGGGCCAGGTGGTTTACACGGCGTTCTGCTACGAGCATGGCGGCATGATCGACGACGGGACCATCTTCCGGCTATGCCAGAACAATTTCCGGGTTGTTTGCGGCGACGAATATCTGGGTGTCTGGCTGCGCCAGCTTGCCGAGGATCGCGGCTTGAAGGTGTGGGTCCGCTCATCGACCGATCAGTTGCACAACGTCGCGCTGCAGGGCCCGAATTCTCGAGACATCCTCAAAGAGATCGTGTGGACGCCGCCGCACCAGCCGACCATGGCGGAACTGAAATGGTTCCGCTTCACCATCGGGCGCATCGCCGAGCAGCCGGTCGTGATCTCACGGACCGGCTATACGGGCGAGTTGGGTTTCGAGATCTGGTGTCATCCGGATGCCGCGACCAAAGTGTTCGACGCAATCTGGGAGGCCGGTCAACCTTTCGGGCTTCGCCCCTTCGGCCTTCTGGCGTTGGATATGGTTCGCATCGAGGCCGGGCTGGTCTTCTTCGGCTACGAGTTCTGCGATCAGACCGATCCCTTCGAGGCCGGCATCGGCTTCACCATCCGAAAGGACATGGAAGACGAGCCGTTCATCGGCTCCGAGGCGCTGATCCGCCGCAAGGCCAATCCTCAGAGAAAGCTGGTCGGTCTCGATATCGACAGCAATGAGTCTATCCATCACGGCGACCCCGTCTACAAAGGGCGGGCGCAGGTGGGCGTGGTGACCAGCTCCACGCGCTCCCCGATTCTGAAGAAGAACATCGCGCTCGCGCGACTGGACATTTCGGAGTCGGAGCTCGGCACCGGCGTCGAGATCGGCAAGCTGGACGGCCATCAGAAGCGCATCCCGGCCAAGGTCGTCGGCTTTCCGCATTACGATCCGCAAAAGACCCGGGTGCGGGCGTAAGTCGCTCCGCGCGCGGGGTCTGCCCGGAAGACATCGACAATCGGCGGGAAAGCTTAGCCGCTCGCGCGTACGCTTCGCGCCGGCTTCGAGAGTGACTCGATCTCGACCGTCTCGATGCGACCCACGCCCACATTCCTGGCCCGCGCGGCTGCCGTCGAGGCCAAGGAAACGAGCTCATCGGCGGATTCATTGCCCGTCGGCTTCGTGACGACCCCGATGCTGGCGGTCAGGAACATCTCGTTGTTGCCGTCCACGACCGGCCGGCGCAGCGCCTGTTGGATTTCTACGGCGACGGCGGCGGAGTCTTCATTGGCCTCCGCACTTTCTTGCAGGATCGCAAACTCGCTGTCGGTCCAAAGGCAAAGCGAATCGATGGGGCTGAGCATCGTTTCGATGCGCTTGCCGACATCCAGGAGCGCGCGTTCTCTAAACTCGGTTCCCAGACTCTCGCGCCACTTGGCGAACTGGTCGAGATGGACCACGAGCACGACGAAGGAATCGTGCGGACGGGACTTTCTCCGGCGCAAGGCCATCTCGAGTCGATCCAAGAACAGGGTAGGGGTCGGCAGGCAGGTTCCCGGGTCGAGCAGGCTGTCGCTTCTCAGGCGAAGCTGCTCATGCTTCTCCCGCGTGACGTCGGTGATGAAACCCTCCACGCCGAGAAGTTCGCCGCTGATGGAGTAATTCCCCCGGCCGCGCTCGAGGACCCACTTCTCTTCGCCGCGCGCCGTTCGTATCCGGTACATCAGCTCGAAAGAGCGATGCTCGCGCAACGAGACCTGGACGTTCTGCCAAACCTGCTCCCGGTCTTCCGGTACGATCAGATCGGCATAGGTCAGGCGCTCGCTGTTGATCAACGCCTCCGGCGGATAGCCGGTCAGCACCTCGCAGCCCTTGCTCATATATTCCATGGTCCACTGACGGTCGTTGCGGCAGCGATAGACGAGGCCGGGCAGGTTGTTGATCAACGTTTCCAAGGTGCGATGGCTTGCTTCCTTGAGGCCCTCCGCTTGCACGCGATTGCCCACATCGAACAGCGTTCCGACAAAGCCCATGCAGCGCCCGTTGTCGGCCACCACGGCCTGTGCGCCGGCCTCCAAATGGACGGTTTTGCCGGAGCTCGTCAGGAAGCGCAGCACGAGCGCGGCAGTCCTTTGCGGGTCTCGCTTGCGGGCCTCCAAGAAGCGGAGCCAACGCTCTTCATCCTGCGGATGCAAATAGGCGGAGCGGCCCAGCGAGCGCGTCTCTTGGAGGGAGAAGCCGGTCAGCCGCGTCCAGGCCGCGTTCACGTAGCGGAGGCTGCCGCTCGGACCTGTGACGAAAACCACGATGTCGATCGCATCGACAAGTGGCGCAACGAGCGGCGTTGAGCCGGTGCAGAACTCGCTCGTGAGGCTGGTCGCCAACTCGTCACTTTCGACCAGGAGTTCGGTGAGGACCTCAATCTGCGCAGTCGACATGCTTGTGGCTTCTAAATGGGTTCGATGGAGCGTAGCCAAGTTACACCATTGCAGTATGCGCGGTGAGAAAATGAAGCAGGCAAGAGTAGTACTACCTTGGAGGTAGCGCGGCGGGTCAGCTGGTCTGACTATTGTCAAGAATAGTGGGGGGTAATGTGCCAGGTCTTTGCAATGAAGGTGGGACTGAGCACAACTGAGACGCGCATCAGAAGCAAGATAACGTCAGACGAGGTCTTCTCGATCCGAGTATCGCCGGGCTTCAGGCCGTGGTGAGTGCCCAGACGGCGGCCTCGAGCCGCGATTGCAGGTTCAGCTTCCGCAGCAGGTTTTTCACATGCACTTTCACGGTGCCGTCGCTGATATCCAGCTCGCGCGCGATGTGCTTGTTGCTCTTGCCGGCGGCGATCAAGCGTAGGATCTGCCGCTCGCGTGCCGTCAGGCACTCTTCGTCTGTAGGCGGCGCCGCCGGCGTGCCGTCCCGCATGGTTTCCAGCAGCATGCTCATCAACGGCTCGGTAAATACGGTTTCGCCGCGGGCCGCGAGCCGGAGCTTGTCGAGAATCTCTTCGGGCTCCGAGCCCTTGAGCAGGTAGCCTTCGGCGCCTGCGCGGACCGCCCTGATGAAGTCCTGCTCGGCGTCGGACACCGTGAGCATGATGACCTGGGTGTCCAGTCCGCTATCCTTGATCTGCTTGAGGGCGCTGAGACCGCTGCTTTCTCGCATGTTGAGATCCATCAGCACCAGATCGGGCTTGAGCGAGGAGGCCAGCTGAACGCCTTCCTCGGCGGAGGCTGCCTCGCCGACGACTTCGAAGCCTTCTTGTGCCGCGATGAGCTGGGCCACGCCGCATCGAAACAGCGGGTGATCGTCGACCAGCAATACTCTGCATGACTCCGTGTTCATGGCAAAATCCTCAGCCTACGATGGTACCCGATAATGTGCTTCTTTCGCGACAGCATTGGACATAGAGGCGCGTGCCGCCTCCCTCGCGATCCTCGACGCGCAAGACTCCGCCGAGACTCCGCGCCCGCTCCTGCATGATGATGAGTCCATGATGCGGTTCGGCGTCCTGCATCGTCAGGCGCATGCCGATGCCGTTGTCCTCCACGCTCAAACAGACGGTGCCGTCTTCCTTGAGACGGGCCGAGACCCAGCAATAGTTGGCGTGGGAGTGACGCACCACATTGCACAGGGCCTCGCGAAGGATGAGCAGAAGCTGCATCTCTTCGGCCACTGTCAGCACGCCGACGGGAAGGCGATTGTCCAGATCGAAGGCAATGGAGCTGCGCCGCTCGAATTCGTCGATGGAGTCTTCCAGAGCCTGGGCGAAAGTCCTTCCATGCATCGTCAAGCGGAAGGTCGTGATCAGCTCGCGCAGTTGCAGATTCGCCGTGCTGAGCGTGCTGCGTACCTTCTGCAGTGCTAAATCGACTTCCGAAGCATGATCGCCGTCGCTCTTGAGCATGGTTTGCAGCAGGCTGACTTGCACTTTCAAGTAAGACAGCGATTGAGCCAGCGAGTCGTGCAACTCACGGGCGATGGCGGCGCGCTCCTCGCTCTGGGCATTGCGCAGCTTCATGCGCGCGCAGCGCGCGCTGTAGAGAATGCCGGCCAGGTACTCGCCGTAGCCCGGCAAGGACTCCAAGGCCGATGGCGGCACGGTGCTACGGTCGCCGGAGATCCGCAGCAGCAGCAGCCCGTGGCCGCACGGCCCCTGGTCGAAGAGTTGCGCTAGGATGGTCGATCCCGCATCTTCAGGATCGGCGAACGCTTCCGACGCCGTGGCGCTGCCGTTTTTCTGGTAGAGGCCGCGGTCGTCGGCGATGCGCATCCAGCGATCGCGATCGTCTGGCCCTATACAGGCAAGAAGTGTGAGTTGGCGTCCGCTTTCGGTGCTGACGAAGATCGTGCCGGCCTCGGCGCCCGACAATTCGAGGATGTGGGAGAGCACCAGATCGAACGGCTCCGCGGAGTCCGGATCGGCGATCAGTTGCGTCAGCACCTTGTGAAGTAGGTCGATCGCGCCTCGCGCGCCGCGCGCGCCCGGATCGTCCAACGGCAAGAGCCCGGCCGGCTTCTCCGCTATGGCGAGCTTCATGCCGCCACCGCCAGTCATCTGCGGTACCCTCCCGTCCTCTTATGGTCCGGGATACACAGTCCTCATTGTCCGGCGCTGCCGCTTATGGGGGTCCTTCAGAAGCTCTGTCCAGGACTCCGAACGAGCCCAAAGTGGCATCGATTTCAGACAACGACCCGGCTCACTGCCAGTGGATTCAATATCATTGAATGATATTCATGACCAGGAGTTACCGTTTCGACCAGCCGCGAAACCGGTTTGACTGGTCAATACATGCTCGAGAGCAAGACGACCGCCGCGGGGATACTGGAGATCACGATCGAGCCAGGCTGCGAGACATCCACTGCTCGCTATGCATCCGGCTCGTCTCCGCTGGTCATGCTGCCGAGATATTTCACCAGATCGTCCGCGAGAACATAGTAGTCGCCGGCATCGGCGACATAAATATGAGCCACCGTCTGCAGCCCGGTTGGCTCATCGAGTGTGCCCGCGGCGATCGCCACATAGTCGCCGCCGGCCGGCTCCCAGAACAAGCTCGCGCCGCAACGTGCGCAGAAGCCCCGCCGCGCCCGTGTCGATGATTGGTACCACTGCAGGCCGCTACTCGATGTCAGCGAGAAATCGGTCAGCGCCGCCCCAGTATACGCCGCGAAATGACCATGGGTCCGGCGGCATTGCCCGCAATGGCAATTCACCACCTCGCGCAGTTCGCCGCTGACCGCATATTGGACCGCACCGCATAGGCAGCCGCCGCTATGATGCTCGCTCATCTCTGGTCACCTTTCTCGCCGGGGCGCCAATGTAGCAATTCGGCCCCGCGACGAAAGCGGGAACGCATAACGCGTCACGCGACCCGTTCGCGCCGCGCGTAGGCCCGGATCCGTTCCAGCCAAGCATCGTAAAGCCGGTCGGTGAACTGGCTATGCATGGTGGCGCAGCGTTCGGCGAGGCGCTCGCGGATCTGCTCGATGGTTTGAACGCTGTCGGACGCGGGCGCGATGTCATAGCCGTAGAGGCGCAGCCATTCTTCCAGCATCGCGGGTGTAACTTCCGCATGCGCCACCGTGGTGACGCTGTTGCCCAGCGCGTAAGCTTGCTCCGGACAGTAGTCGCTGGAGTAGAGCGGCGCCGCGCCGGGCGGTAGGCTGAAGGCGTCGTGGTGCCAGATCAAGATGTCAAAGCGGTCGGGCACGGCTTGGAGCCACGCCTTGGCGACCGGATTGTCGGCCTTTTGCACCGCGTACCAGCCAATCTCCTTCGCCGGCATTGGCGCGACGGTGCCCCCCAGCGCTTTGGCGATAAGCTGGCTGCCCATGCAGTGGCCCAGCATCGGAAGGTCTTTCGCCGCGGCCGTGCGGATCAGCGCCATTTCCTCGGCGAGCCACGGATAATCGTCGTTGACGCTCATCGTGCCGCCCAAGAAGGCCAGTCCGGAGACGTCGTCGATCTGCTGCGGCACCGCATCGCCCCGATCTAGGCACACCAGCTCAACAGGGACGCCGTGGTTCGCCAGATACTCCTCGAGGCGTCCTGACTGGATCCAGTCCTCGTGGCGGAAGATGCGAATGGGTTTCATGCCGAAGTCGCTCCACGTCCCTTGATGATATATGAGCGGTCCATGTTTCTCTCCAGATCAAGAGAGTCGGATCACTGTGTTATGCGCGCGATGCAATCGCGATAAGCCGCATGGATCGAGGCCTTTTTGGGATGCCGCCCGTCGCGGATGATCCATTTTCCGGCGACCATGACGTCGCGCACGGGGTTCTGCGTGCCCCCGAGGATCCAGGCATCCAGTGCCGTTTGAGGGCCATGACCCAGAAGGACGTTTCTTTCGCCGTCTAGCATTACGAGATCTGCGCGTCGCCCAGGGACCAACGCTCCGCCGCCTTGGCCCGAGGCCTGTTCGCCGCCCGCCAGCGCGCTGTCGAACAGCACCCGGCCGCTATGGGCGCCGGGGCCGTCTGCGGGGCGAGCGATCACGTTGCGGCGCTCAAGTTCGAGCCGCTTGCCATACTCGAGCATGCGGAGCTCCGCGGCGATGGAGGTGGAACACTGGCTGTCGGTGCCGATGCCCCAGCGGCCGTTCGCTGCGCGATACTCCGGCGATGCGAAGAACCCGTCGCCCAGATTGGCCTCGGTGATCGGGCATAGCCCAGCGACGGCACCGCTGGCGGCGGTTCCCGCAAGCTCGGTTGCGTCGAGATGAGTGGCATGCACCAAGCACCATCTGTCATCGAGACCGGTGTTATCGAGCAGCCATTGCACGGGACGAGCGCCCAACGCAGCCTCGACCTCGGTGACCTCCCGGGTCGTCTCCGAAACGTGAATATGGAGCCGCGCCGCCGGATCGATGGCGGTCACGCCCGCGAGTGTGGCGTGCACCTCATCCGTCGCCACGGCCCGCAAGGAGTGCAAGGCAGCGCCGACCTGCAGCTTCGCGCAGGCGTCGCGGCGGCCGCGCGCCGTGTCGAGGAGGGCGAGATATTCCTCCACCCCGTGGACGAAGCGTCGTTGCGCGTCCCCCGGGGGCTTGCCGATACCGCCGTGGGCATAGAGCACCGGCAAGAGCGTCAGCCCCACGCCCGTCCGATCCGCGGCGGCGATCAGCCGGTCCGACATTTCGGCCGGATTGTCATAGCGGTCGCCGCCACGCTGGTGGTGGACATAGTGAAATTCACAAACCGCGGTGAAGCCGAATTCCAGCATCTCCAAATATGCCAGCGAGGCGATTGCCTCGTAGTCCTCCGGCGTCAAGCGGTCGACAAAGCGATACATCTGTTCTCGCCACGTCCAGAGATTGTCCGCGGCCCGCTCCCCGGTGACGTGCTCGGTGCGGCCGGCAAGCCCCCGTTGGAAGGCATGGGAATGGAGGTTCGACAGACCGGGGACGCCGAAGCCCGCGAGCCGCTGTGCCTTTTCACCTTCGGCGAGCTGGTCGGACACGCGGGCGATCAAGCCGAGGTCGTCGACTTCGAGATATCCGGGCGAGAGCCAGCCGTCTGGCTGGTGTAGATGCTCGACCTCGAAAATCGTTGGCATGGCTAGAGATGGCTCCATCGCCGTCGAGCGAAAGTCTTAGGTCGGCGGGCCGGCCATTGCCAGACTTTGAAAAACCGGCTGATTCCGGGCGCCTCAGGATCCCGGGGCGTCTGTCGCTAACTATCAGAGTGTTCAGTCTTGACTGAACAAACAGGATGGACCATATCTTCAACCATGGAACATGACACTGAACAGGCGATCTCCGAATTCGTCGAGCGCATGGGTCTGATCACCCAGGCTGACGGTCTGCCCCGCATTGCTGGCCGCATTATGGGCTTGATGATCGTGCATGGGGGGCCGTTCGGTTTCACCGAAATGGCCGAACGCTTGAGCGTAAGCCGGGCCAGCATCAGCACGAATACGCGGCTGCTGGAAGACTTGGGCGTTCTCGAGCGCATAGCCGTACCCGGCGACCGGCAGGACTATTTCAGGCTGAGCCGCCAGCCTTATGCGCGGATGTTGAGGGGATTCGTCGAGCGGATGCACCGTGCGCGCGAGGTGGTAGGCGGCGCGCAAGAGGCGCTTCCGGATGATCTGGTTGGTGCGCAAGAGCGGCTCGCGGAACTCGATGCTTTCTACGAGGCGCTAATCGAAAGTTTCGTGACTGTCATCGAAGAGTGGGACAAGAAGCGGGTGAGCTTGGCTCCCCAAAGACGGGAAGGCGCGACGCAACCTGCTTGAACGCGACGCCGTAGGAGTTTGGTCTGTGAACAAGTCATATGTCATCGCTGCGCTTTTGACCCTCGGCATCGCCGCATGGGTACTCGGCGGCTATGCCATGAAGTCGGCGGGCAAAGAGACCCCCGATGAGCCGGCTGTCGCCAAGACCGTCGCGCCGGTCACCGTCTCGGTGCGCACCCAAGAGGCCAAGCCGGTCGAGCAGTTCATCGTGGCCCAGGGGCAGGCGGAGCCGAATCGGACGGTGACGATCCGTGCCGAGACCAAAGGCCAGATCGCCGAAATACTTGCGGACGAGGGCGCCAGCGTCGCTGCCGGCGACGTCATCGTCAGGCTTGAAGCCGATGATCGCAAGGCAATGCTTCTGCGCGCCGAGGCGCGCGTCCGCGAGCAGCAGAGCGCGTTCGAAGCCTCGGAGTCTCTCGGCAAGAAGGGCTATCAGACCCAACGGCAGGCAGATCAGATCTTTTCCTCGCTACAGACCGCCAAGGCTGAGCTGGAGGAGGCGCGCATCGAGCTCGAGCGTATCGACATCAAGGCGCCGTTCGAGGGTGTCGTGCTGTCGAGCCCCATGGAGCTCGGCGCCTATGTCGATGTGAACGGCGAGGTGGCGACCATTGTGGACAACGATCCCTTGGTGGTCAGCGTCAGGATTCCCCAGCAGGACGTCTCCGCCCTGAAGCTCGGCCAGCCCGCGAACGTGACTTTCGCCACGGGTCAGCAGCGCGACGGCAAGATCCGCTACATCGCGGCGCGAGCCGACGAGGACACGCGCACGTTCCGCGTCGAGGTCGAGCTGCCCAATCCGAACGGCGAGATTCCTTCGGGCATCAGCGCCGAGGCCAAGGTGCCGACCGGAGCCGTCATGGCGCATTTCGTTTCGCCGGCGGCCCTGTCGCTCAACGACGAAGGCAAGCTCGGCATCAAGACGGTCGACGAGCACAACAAGGTCACCTTTCATACGGCATCCATCGTGCTGTCGGATGTGGACGGCGCCTGGATCACGGGGCTGCCGCCCCAGGCGCGCATCATCACCCTCGGCCATGGCTTCGTTCAGATCGGCGAAGAGGTCGAGGTCGCCGAGGAGCAGGGCCTAGCCGACCCCGACGGGTCGCGGGAAGCGGCTGCTCTTCTTCCCACGGGAAGCGTCAAAGAGCCGACGTCCAGACGATGAATGCCCTGATCGACGCTGCCTTTACGCGCACCCGCACGGTGGCGCTGGCTTTCGTCATGATCATCGTGATGGGGACGGTCGCCTATATCTCGATCCCCAAGGAGTCCGAGCCGGACATTCCGATCCCCGTCATCTACGTCGCGATGACCTATGAGGGCATTTCGCCCGAAGATTCCGAGCGACTTCTCGTCCGTCCGATGGAGAAGGAGCTTCAGTCCATCGAAGGCATCAAGGAGATGCGCGCCGTCAGCGCGGAAGGCTACGGCTCGGTCACGCTCGAATTCGATGCGGGCTTCGACCCCAATCAGGCGCTCCAGGACGTGCGCGAGAAAGTCGACATCGCCAAGGCCGAGCTGCCGCCGGAGACCGACGAGCCGCGTGTCCACGAGGTGAACGTGGCGCTGTTCCCGGTGCTGACCGTCGGCCTGTCCGGCAATGTGCCGGAGCGCACCTTGGTCAATATCGCTCGCGACCTGCAAGACACGATCGAAGGCCTCAGTGGCGTGCTTGAGGTCGATATCGGCGGCGACAGAGAGGAGCTGCTTGAGATCATCGTCGATCCGATGGTGCTCGAGACCTACAACGTGTCGTTTGCCGATGTTCTGAGTACGATACAGCGCAATAATCGGCTGGTGGCCGCGGGCGCGCTGGAAACCGCGGCGGGGCGCATGGTGCTGAAGGTGCCGGGCGTCATCGAGGAGGTCACCGATGTGCTCAACCTCCCCGTCAAGGTTTCGGGCAACACCGTGGTCAAGTTCAGCGACGTCGCGTCCGTGCGCCGGACCTACAAGGATCCGCAAGGGTTCGCGCGGGTCGGCGGCAAGCCCGCGCTGGCTCTCGAGGTCAAGAAGCGCGTCGGCTCGAACATTATCGAGACCATCGAAAGTGTCCGCGAGGTCGTAACGGCGGAGCAGGCAAGCTGGCCTGCCGGCGTCAAGGTGACCTTCATGCAGGACAAGTCCGAGAATATCCGCGACATGCTCGGCGACCTCCAGAACAACGTAATTGCGGCAATCGTTCTGGTGATGATCGTCATCGTCGCGGCCATGGGCGTGCGGCCGGCCATACTCGTCGGTCTCGCTATCCCCGGATCCTTCCTCGCCGGCATCCTGGTCATCTACGGGATGGGCCTCACGCTGAACATCGTCGTCCTGTTCAGCCTCATCCTCGTGGTCGGCATGCTGGTGGACGGCGCCATCGTCACCGTGGAGCTGGCCGACCGCAAAATGGCCGAAGGCAAGGACCGCAAGGTCGCTTATGCCGAGGCGGCAAAGCGCATGGCCTGGCCCGTCATCGCCTCCACGGCCACGACACTTGTCGTTTTTCTGCCGCTGCTGTTCTGGCCGGGCGTCGTCGGCGAGTTCATGAAGTTTCTGCCGATCACGGTTCTCGTGACGCTGGCAGCGTCGCTGGCCATGGCGCTGGTATTCATTCCGGTGCTCGGCGGCATCATTGGCCGCGCCAACAAGGATGACGGCAAGTTGCTGGCGGCGATCAAAGCTGCCGAGGATGGCGATCTCGACTCGATAAAGGGCCCGGCGGGGTTTTATCTCGGCACGCTGAAGCGCCTGCTCGCGCATCCGGCGAAAATCCTTGCTGTCGCCGTGGTGTTTCTGATCGGGACTTACGTGGCGTTCGGCATGTTCGGCCGTGGCGTTGAGTTCTTTCCGGACGTCGAGCCCGACCTGGCGCAAGTCCAGGTGCGGGCCCGTGGCGATCTATCGGTCCTGGAGATGGACGCCGTGGTGCGCAAGGTCGAGAGCAGAATCTTGGCGCTGCCCTATTTCGAGGCGGTGTATGCGCGGACAATGGGATCCGGGGCCAAGCCGTCGCAGACGGAAGCGCCCGAGGACGTGATCGGCATCATTCAGTTCGAGTTCGTCAACTGGCGCACAAGACCGCCCGCATCGCAAATCCTGCAAGAGATCCGCGAGCTGACCGCCGACATTCCCGGCGTGATCCTGGAAGTGCGCAAGCAGGAGGGCGGACCGTCAGCCGGGAAGCCGGTCGAGTTGCAGGTGAGTTCCCGCACTCCGGAGAAAATGCCGGAGACCGTCGAGCAATTGAGGCAGATGATGCAGCAGATCGGCGGCTTCGTTGATGCGCAGGATAGCCGGCCGCTACCCGGCATCGAATGGCGGCTCAAAGTCGACCGGGAAAGGGCGGCGCGTAACGGCGCCGATGTCGCCGTGCTCGGCGATGCGGTCACCATGTTGACCAACGGCATCAAGGTCGCGGAATACCGGCCCGACGATGCCGATGAGGAGGTCGACATCCGCCTGCGCTTCCCGCTTGCCGAACGCAATCTGGAGCAGCTCAACCGGCTGCGCGTGCCGACCGCAAAGGGGCAGGTTCCTATCGGTAATTTCGTCAGCTTCGAGCCAGCGCCGAAGACCGGCAACCTGAACCGAACTGATGGCCGTCGTGTCATCACAGTCCAGGCCGATGTGGCCGAAGGTCTGTTGGTCGACGATCAGGTGCGCAAGCTGAAGGCAGCGGTGGCAGAGGCCGATTTCGACCCGGCGGTGACCGTGCGCTTCAAGGGTCAGGACGAGGATCAGCGCGAGGCGGGCAATTTCCTTCTCAATGCCTTCGTCATCGCGATTTTTGCCATGACCGTAATCCTGCTGACCCAGTTCAACAGTTTCTATCAGACCGGACTTGTGCTGAGCGCGATCATCTTTTCGACCGCTGGCGTCATGTTGGGCCTGCTGGTCACCGGCCAGCCTTTCGGCATCGTAATGGGCGGTATCGGCGTCATCGCGCTGGCTGGCATCGTCGTGAACAACAACATCATTCTGATCGACACATATAATGACATGAAGGCGCAAGGGTTGCCGCCCAAGGAGGCCATCCTGCGCACCGCCGCCCAGCGTATGCGCCCGGTGCTGCTGACCTCCATCACCACCGTTCTCGGTCTCATGCCGATGGTGTTCAGCCTCAGCATCGACATTATCGGTCAGGATGTCTCGATCGGCGCACCGTCCACGCAATGGTGGACGCAGCTTTCCAGCGCCATCGCCGGCGGGCTGACATTCGCCACCGTGCTGACGCTCGTGCTTACGCCCTGCCTCCTCATGATGGGGGAGAATGCGTCGGCATGGTTGCAGCGGCGCCGGCAACGTTGGACGGAGCGATCCGGCCATGGCGCCCGACCGCAGGCGGCCGAGTGATCGGTAGCACGTCTTAAGACCGACCAGTCTTTTCGTAAGTCTCGCGAAGGCGCTGCCGCAGCAACTTGCCGTTCGCGCTTTTAGGCAAGGCTTCGACGCGGGCATAAACGCGCGGACATTTGTAGCGGGCGAGGCGGCCGGCGACGAAATCTTCCAGCAGGTGCGTATCGATCCGGTCTTCCGAGACATAAAACGCGGCGATGACCGTGGTGTCGGCCTTGACCGTCACTTCCGCGGCGGCGCTTTCCAGGATCGCGGGATGGGCGTTCAGCGCAGCCTCGACCTCGATGGGCGAGACCCGCACGCCGCCCGCGTTCATCATGTCGTCGCTTCGGCCGAGATAGGTGAGCGCGCCGTCTTGGTCCATGCGCACGTGATCGCCGGTCAGGAACCATTCGCCCTGAAAGCGCTGGGCCGTTTCCTCTTCGGCGGCCCAATAGCCCAGCATCAGCCCTGGGTCGCGCTTCGAGACGCCGAGAATCCCTGACACGTCGAAATCGACAGGCCCATCGTCGCCGAGCACCGCCACGCGGCGGCCATCTTGCGGATAGCCCAACGTGCCGGGCGGGGCGGGACGGTTGGGCGAACCGGACACGAAGGTCGAGCACTCCGACATGCCGAACGCCTCGTAGACCGGCGTGCCGGTGGCGGCCTCCCAGGCCGCGCGCGTGCCCTCCGGCAGTTTCTCGCCGGCGGACAGTCCGTGGCGCAGCGTTGTTAACGGCGGCAGCTTCGTTCTGAGGACTCGGCGGTAGATGCCAGGCGCCGCGGCGAAGATGCTCGCCTCGTGCTGCTGCATTAGGAGACCGAGGTGGTCCGGGGTCACCCCCTTGCCCGGGATCAGCGCCGTCGCGCCGCGCGTCCAAGGGTCAAGCAGCCCCGTCCCGAGCGTATAGGTCCAGTTGAACGCCCCGGCATGCAGCAGCCGGTCGCTCTCGGTGAGCCCGTACCAGCCTTCCCACATCATGCGGCGGGCCCAGATCGCGCGATGGGCATGGGTTACCGCACGCGGCTGCCCGGAGGTCCCCGACGTGTAGACGATGTAGCCGACGCGCTCCGGGTCGCCCATCGCGTAAGGCGCAGGTGGAAGTGCATACATGGTGCGCAAGGCGTTCGCATTTAGGACCGGGCAGGGCAGGTTTTGAGGAAGCGCAATATCGTCCTCCGCCACGATCAGGCTCGGTGCGATATCTTGGGCGATCTGGGCGACCTCGGGTGCGGTTAAGAGCGATGAGCTCGGCACCGGGACGATGTCGGCGGCGAGCGCGGCGAGATAGCAGATCGGGAATTCGACGCTGTTGCCGAGCCGCATGAGCAGGCGGTCGCCGGGTTGCAAGCCCGCGTCGAGCAGGCCGCGCGCGGTTCCCAAGACGGCCGCTTCTAGTCTCCCATAGCTCCACTGCTCGGCACCGTCGGGAGCGATGACGCTGAGCGCGATCTTGTCGCCATGCGTTGAGGCATGTCCGAGCACGTAGGCCGCCAGATTGAAGGGCGCCGGGCAGGGCGGCGGCGGGCCGTGGTCGAAGATCGCGTGCATCGCCGTCTGCTAAATCTTCATCGTGTCGCGGAAACGATACCAGGCGGCGACAATCGGGACGGCGCGCTTGGCGATGGAGTGAAACGGAAAAGCCGGGAAGGCGAGATCGTCGAAAGCCGTCCGCCCGTCCGGGTCGCCCACGATCTGCAAGGCGATCTTGTGCCCGAAATACGTGGCGCGCGAAACACCGGTGCCGCAATAGCCGACCGCGTAGTGCATGCCGTCCGCCATCCGCCCCAGATGAGGCAGCGCGTCGTGAGTATAGCCGATCTGTCCGTCCCAAGCGTGGGTTACGGCGATGTCGCCGACGTCCGGGAACACGGTAAGGAGATCGTTCGCCAAATGGCGGAACGCGCGGGCGCCGGTCGCTCCCGCCGCGCGGCCCCCCCAGACGATCCTGTTCTCGTCCGGCGCGACGCGGAAATAATAGAACACGCGATTGGTATTCCCGTAGACGCGGTTCTTGGGCATCAGCCTTGCGGTCAGGTCCGCCGGAAGCTCATCAGTCGCGATCAGTGCGGATCGGATGGTGACGATGCGGCGCTTGAGCGTGTCGACGAGGTTCTCGGTATAGCCGTTGGTGGCGACCAGAACGTCCCGGCACTGGATTGGCCCTGCGTCCGTCTTGAGGCGGAAGCCGTCCGTATCGCGTGCAATGTGCCGAACGCCCGCCTGACCGATGATGGCGCCGCCGCGGGCCTCGACCCGTTGCATCAAGCCGGAATGATAGAGTGCCGGATGGAGCGAAGCGTCGTTCGGCAGGACCGAGCCCCCGAAAAAGACCTCCGAGCCGATTTCGCTTTGCTGCTCGGATCGCGGAACCATGAAGCTCTCCACGCCGGCGACACGCTTGAGGTCTTTCATGTCGGCCGCCATCGCTTCGTAGTGTTCCGGACGCATGGCGCCGCGGAAGCGCCCGCAACGGCGGAAGTGGCAGTCGATCTTCTCGGTCTCCACGAGATGCTCGATGTAGTCGAGCATGCGCGTGCCCTCGCGCAGAAGAGCGGCCGCCTTTTCTTCGCCCCGCAACGCAATCAGGCGCTTGACGCTGAACTTCTGGTTGCCGCTGCCGATCTGGCCGCCGTTTCGCGTGCTGGCGCCGTAGCCCGGCACGCCGCGATCGAGAACCACGACCTCGCGCCCTTTGTCGAGCAGCGTCAGCGCGGCGGAGAGGCCGGTAAATCCGGAGCCGATGATCGCCACGTCGGCCTTGGCCGGCAGCGCCGGACCCTGCGTTTCCAGGCGCGGTGCGGCATCCCACCAATACGGCGCATAGGTCACCGACGACTCGTTGCCAAGATGGCCGGCAGCGAGATCGCGAAGCGAGAGGGGCTCGGGCGGCGTGGCGGTCATGGGGCGGTCGAGCGCATTGCTTGGCTTGAATCTGGCCTAGCCGGCGGGCTCCAGGATCAGCGTCGCGAGCGGCGGCAAGGTCAGGTCGAGCGAATAGGGGCGGCCATGCCACGGATTTGAATCCGCCTCGACGGCGCCGCCATTGCCGACACCGGAGCCGCCATAGTCCGCCGAGTCCGTGTTGAGGCGCTCGGCCCAGCGCCCGCCTTGAGGCACACCGACCCGATAATGTTCGCGTGGGACCGGCGTGAAGTTGCACACGACCAGAACCGGCGGGTCGTCATCGTCTCCCCGCCGGAGAAACGAGATCACGCTCGCCTCGTTGTCGGATGCGTCGACCCATTCGAAGCCGCGGCTTTCGGTGTCGAATGCGTGCAGCGCGGGGATCTCCCGATAGAGCCGGTTGAGATCGCCGATCAGCGCTTTTACGCCGCGATGCAGGGCGTCGTCGAGCAAATGCCAGTCGAGACTATGGTCGTGGTTCCATTCGGCCTCTTGAGCGAACTCGCCGCCCATGAAAAGCAGCTTCTTGCCGGGATGGCCCCACATGAATCCGTAATAGGCACGCAAGTTCGCGAATTTTTGCCAGCGGTCTCCCGGCATCTTGCCGATCAGCGAGCCTTTGCCGTGCACCACCTCGTCGTGCGACAGCGGCAGCACGAAGTTTTCCGAGAAGGCGTAGAGGAGGCCGAAAGTCAGCTTGTCGTGGTGATACCGGCGATGGATCGGATCCTCTTGCATGTAGCTCAGCGTGTCGTGCATCCAGCCCATGTTCCATTTGAAGCCGA
>CAYWIA010000002.1:0-36000 GCA_964458245.1 uncultured Methyloceanibacter sp.
GCCAAGTAACGAGGAGGCCGTCGCCGAGGAGGCTGCGCCGCCGCCGCCGGCCCATCCGGTTGTCGCCGCCATCCGCGCCAAGCTTGAGGAGCCCGGCCAATACAAGAACGCTGCCGCGTCGGACCTCGAAGCGCTGACGGAGCTCTACGGCGCCCGCGAGGAGCCGCCGCTGTGGATCAGCGAGAGCGGCTTCTCCGCTAAGGCCAAGGCGATCATGGCCGAGATTCGCAAAGCCGATGACTGGGGGCTGCAGGCCTCCTCCTTCGAGCTGCCCGCCGCCGACGCGGCGCCGGCGACTGAGGACGCCCAGGCGGATGCCGAGATCAAGCTGTCGATCGCCATTCTGAGCTATGCGCGCGACGCCCAGATTGGACGGCTCTCGCCCTCGCAGGTCAGCAAGCTGTTCGACCAGCATCCAAGCTTGCGGGATCCGAAGACCGTGCTCACCGAAATGGCTGCCTCCGGTGCGCCTGACAAGTATTTGCTCTCGCTCCATCCGCAACACGTGCCGTTCAAACGGCTGCAGGAGGCCTTGGTTCGTGCGCGCGATTCTGCGAAGGCCACGGGGCGCCGTCCCGAGGACGACCGCAACGTCCAACTGATCGTCATCAATATGGAGCGCTGGCGCTGGCTGCCGCGCCAGCTCGGCAACTACCACGTTTGGAACAACGTGCCGGAATTCAATGTGCGCGTCATTAAGGGCGACCAGGTGATCTATCAGGAGAAGACGATCGTCGGTCAGTACAAATATGCCACGCCGTTCTTCTCCGCGTCGATGCGCAACATCGTGTTCCACCCGAACTGGACCGTACCGCCGACCATCATCAAGGAGGATTTGGCGCCGAAGCTCCAGGGGCCCAGCGGTGGCGGCTTCTTCGGCAACTCCAAGGATGCCATCCTGCGCCGCTACGGACTCTCGGTGAGCTACAAGGGTGAGCGCATCAGCGCGGATACTGTCGACTGGAACAGCGTCAACATCCACGCCTATACTTTCACGCAGGATCCCGGCCCGGCAAACCCGCTCGGCCAGTTCAAGTTCAACTTCCCCAACAGCCACGCCATCTACATGCACGACACGCCTCAGCGCGAGCTGTTCGCGGAGAGAACGCGCACGCTGAGCCATGGCTGCATTCGCGTGAACCAGCCCGACCGTTTCGCCGCGTTGCTTCTGGGCGAGGACAAGGGCTGGTCCATGAATCAGGTGCGAAGCTTGGTGGCGAAAGGGCCCGGCTCGAGCACGGTGATTGCGCTCAACCGCCACGTGCCCGTGCATCTGACCTACTTCACGGCGATAGCCGGCCAGGACGGAACGGTGAGCGACTTCGCCGATTTCTATGGCATCGACAACCGCATGGCGTCGAAGCTGTTCAGCAACCCGGCCCACTTCCCGATGCCCGCGACGCCCGAGGTGGCAGAGTCGGGTTCGAGTTCCAATACGCGAGCTCAGGCACAGCGTCGGCGGAGCGGCGGCGGCTTCGACAGCTTCATCTCTGGTATTTTTGGAAACTAGGCGGCTCAGGCAGCCAGCGCGCCGAGGATGTCGCGCGCAAAGGCCGTGAGCGAGGGGTCGCGCGCACCCATCACAAGCACCACGTCGCCGTCCTTTGCGTCCTCGGCAATGCGGCCGATCAGCCAGTCACGCGATGGTGCAAATGCGGCATTCGTGCCCCGCGCCGCGATCTCATCGACGATCTCGGCCGCCGAGAAATCGCGCGTCGCCGTACCGCCCGCATAGAACACTTCGAGCATCCACAGTCGGTCTTCCGGCCCGAGCTCTCCGGAAAAGGTGCGCACGAAGTCGCTCCGCAGGAATCGCGTCGGCCCATAACCGTGCGGCTGGTAGACGGCCAATACGCGCTTGCCCCTGAGCTTGGCGGTGCGGATGGCAGCGGCGATCTTCTCGGCATTGTGCGCGAAGTCATCCACCACCTCGATTCCGCGCGCGCAGCCCACTGTTTGGAAACGACGCCCGATGCCGGAGAAGCCGGCCAGCGGCGCCGCCATATCGGCAAGCGGCACGTCGACCGCACGGCATGCGGCAATCGCCGCCAGCGCATTGATCACGTTGTGGATGCCGGGGACGGGAATCTCGAAGGCAACCTCATCCACCCGGAATCTGCTCCCATGGGCTCCCGGCGCGATGTCTTGGCCACGCACATGGGCGTGCGTGCTGAGGCCGAATCGTATGCTACCGCCTCCGAACGGGTCGAGGTTCGGATCATCGCCGACGACGAGCGTTTCGCGCGCCCGCGCCCGCAACGTCGCGAACATCGCCGCAACCTCGTCCATCTCCTTGTGATCGCGCTGGAGGTTCAGGATCACACCCACGGCCGGTGCATAGCGCACGAGCGAGCCGTCGCTCTCGTCCGCCTCCACCACGAGAAGATCGGAGTCGCCGGCGAAGGCATTGCCGATCAGCCCTTCGGCCTGCAGCGCGGGCAAGTCGCCGCCGGTGATGACGGAAGGATCTCGCCCGGCGCCACGCAAGATTTCAAACGTCATGCCGGTCACGGTGGACTTGCCGCTGGTGCCCGTCACGGCGATCGATCTGTGGGCGCCGACGAAATGGGCGAGCATCTCCGAACGATGCACGATCGGGATGTCGTTTGCTTTCGCCGCGGCGAAGTCCGGAACGTGTTCCTCCACCGCCGTGGACACTACGAGCGCGGCACAATCCGTTCCCACACCGCTGCCGTCCTGGGGGAGCACGTCGATGCCGAGCGCCTCGAGCTGCGCGCGCATGGCTCCACGTTCGCCATGATCGAAGGCGCGGTCGCTTCCCGACACCCGCCCGCCGGTCATCGCCTGAAACTGGGCAATGGCGCTCATGCCGGAGCCGCCGAGCCCCGCATAGTGAAACCGTCCATCGCCGTAAGGGTCGGGGATGACGCGATCCGTAGAGGCGGCGATGAGCACGAAATCGCCTTCGCGCACGACATCGAACAGGGCGCAGATATCGGAATTTCCGAGCCGCACGCAGCCCTGCGACATGGGGCGCCCGATCAGCGCTTCCTGGTTGGTACCGTGGAGATAGATGTAACGCTCGAGCGAGTCGTGCCCTGGTCCGCGATTGATGCCGTCCTCGACTCCGTCGAGGGTGAGGATGCGTGTCAGGATGAGATCGCCGTCGCAGTCCTCGCCGCACCAGGTCTCGCCCGTCGGCTCGCGCGATACGAACACGGCTCCCGGAGAGGCGTCTGTGCCAATCCGTGTATGGATGCGGTGCCAGCCGGGCGGCGTCTTGAAGGAATTCTCTTCTCCGCCGATGCCGTTCTTTGCCGTGGACACCGGCCATGCGCCGAGTGCCGTCTCGCCCTCGAGCCAGACCGCGGTCTGCCGTTCTACATCGACCACGAGCAAGCGGTCGGGAAAGGCGTCAGGCGCGCCGGGGCGCTCGAGTGCCGCGCGGGCGAGTGCTAATGCACGGTCCGATATGGCGGGAAGGGGCGGGGTCACGCGGCGCACTCTGCCACAACGGGCCGCCGCACTGTCACCCCTTTGTTACCGGCAATGCGAAAGGACCGGCGGGAAGACCGCCGGTCCGTCTGATTGCCTGCGGTCGCCGTCTGCTACCAGTAATAGCGGCGTCCGTAATAAGGGCGTCTCCAGTACCCGTAATTGCCGTAATAACGCGCGTAAGGCGGGCCATAATAAAAGCGCCTCGGCGCGTAATAGCGCGGTGCGTAATAGCCGTAGGGCCGCGCGTAACGGTAAGGGCGATAACCGCGCCGGCGGTAGCCCACAGACTCCACGCCGGCGTTCGCCGGGCTTGCCTGATCGATTTTGGGAAGGGGCGCTGCTTGCGCCGGTGCGGCGCCAAGCGAGAAAACCGCCACAAGTCCTGCGGCGGCAAACAGAATGAGGGAGTGACGCATTTCGATCTCCTGGTACGCCAACCGCCCCCGGCCGACCTGAGCTTACCGGCGGCATAGGGGCGAGGCAATGCGCCTGCCCGTCACTTCGGCGTGAAACCTGTTCAGATAGAGTGAGGTTCGCTCCTAGAAGAGCGGACCGCCATAAGGGTAATAATACTGCCAATTGTAGTACTGGTAGGGCCGCCAATACGGCGTGCACTGCCAGCCGCAGCCCCGCACGGTGCGCCGTGCCCCGCGGCGGCCCCGGGCGCGCCAGCCCACGGTCTCGACTTTCGATTGATCGCCACCCACCGTTTTGGTGATTGCCGCATGCTCGGAAACGGCGAGCGGCGCCGCTGTGACGATCGTCGGGGCGACGAACGCCACGCCGCAAATAAGTGAAAACGCCAGCACGATACGCATTCGACTACTCCCTGCGGTTCTTTCGAGTCCATCGAGGGACTCTTGTTCTGTGAGCACTCTAGCACAGGGTGTCTTTCCGCCCCGTTACAGCCCGCTTAGGGTTTTGCTCACCATAGCGCAGCGACAGTCAGTAAAATCAGGATCTCGCTCATCTGTTCCACGGCGCCGAGCACATCGCCGGTCTGCCCGCCGATCTGCTTGATGCTGAGACGCGCCAGAAAAATGAGCCCGGCAACGACCACGAGCGCGGCGACAAGTCCTGCGCCAATCCCGAGGCAAACCATCAGCGCGAGGAGCCCAAGCAATGCAGCGGCCGTAGCCGCCCCGGTCGTAGGAGTTCCAGCGCCCGCCGACAGCCCGTCTTCGCGCGCGTTGGGAACCGCGCGCATGAACAGCGGCAGCACGCCTCGGGCGCCCGCATGGGCGGCAATGAGCGCCGCTGCCGCGGGCCCCGGCCCGGCGAGGGCGGCGATCGCGCCGACGCGCAATAGGAGGGACAAGAGAAGCACTACGACGCCGTAGGCGCCGCTGCGGCTATCGCGCATGATCTCCAGCTTGCGCGCCTTGGTGCCGCCGCCGCCGAAGCCGTCGGCGGTATCGGCGAGCCCGTCCTCATGAAGGCCGCCCGTGATGAGGGCCGTGGCGGCCACCGCGAGCGTGGCCGAGACGAAGGGCGGCAGGCCCAAGCCGTCGGCGACCCAATAGACCAGCCCGCCGAGTGCACCGACCACCGCGCCGGCCACCGGCAAGGTCCACGCGGCTCGCGCCAAGTTCGCGGTCTCCGGTGCTGAGACCGGGAGCCGCGTGCAAAAGGCTAGGCCGGTCCTGAGGTCCGTGGTAATGGCGCCCATCCCCGTAAAATCCTTTGCTGCCGATTCCGCCGGAGCCTACGCCGAAATGTCCCGCTTCGCCTCTCTAGAGCATTTGCGCGCCGCCTGCCGCGATCTGCCCGAGGCGGACAAAGCCAGCGTCGAGGCCGTGAGTGCGCGTGAAGTGCGGTTGACGAAGCCTCCTGGGAGCCTGGGGCGGTTGGAGGAACTCACCGCCTGGCTCGCCGCCTGGCAGGGGCGCAACCCGCCGGGGCTCGATAGGGCCGAGATCCTGGTCTTCGCGGGCAATCATGGAGTCACCGCCCAAGGCGTTTCTGCGTATCCCTCGGATGTGACTGCCCAGATGGCGGCCAACTTCGCCGCAGGCGGCGCGGCTATCAACCAGCTCGCCCGCTTGAGCGGCGCCGCCTTGCGCGTCACGCCGTTGTCGTTGGACACGCCGACTGCGGATTTCACCAAAGAGCCTGCCATGGATGAGACGGCATTTCTCGACGCAGTGAGCGCGGGCTACGACGAAGTCTCCGACGATGCGGATCTGATCGTCCTCGGTGAAATGGGAATCGGCAACACCACCGCGGCGGCGGCACTGTCCGCAGCCCTCTTCGGGGGTGGCGGACGCTTCGCCGGCACGGGCACGGGCATTGACGACCAGGGGCTTGCCCGCAAGCGCGCGGCCATCGAGAAAGCGCTCGAACGCCATAAGGATGCGCTCGGCGATCCCTTGCGCGCGGCGGCGTGCGTCGGCGGCCGAGAACTCGCCGCCATCCTCGGCGCGTGTCTGTCGGCGCGTCACAAACGTATCCCGGTGCTCATCGACGGCATCGTGTCGACGGCGTCCGTGGCGCCGTTGAAAGTCTTGCGCGAAGACTCCCTCGATCATACCCGCGTCGGACATCTGTCGGCGGAAGCCGGACACGGTCTGTTGCTGGGGGAACTCGGCATGACGCCGCTGCTTGATCTCGGCATGAGGCTCGGTGAAGGTTCGGGTGCCGCGGTCGCGCTGCTGGTGTTGCGTGCCGCGCTCGCCTGTCACACGGGCATGGCGACCTTCGAAGAAGCACAAATCTCCGACAAATCTAGCTGAGTGAGGCTGCAGCGATGGCATGGAAGAAGGTGCCGGTGACGTTGCCGCGCCTTTGGCCCGCAGTGCCCAGCGCCCTGCCTTCGCCGTCGGCGATCTCGGTGAGCGGCGCATCGTTCCCGGTCTCGGTGACGCGCGCGTAGTGGAACTCGTGCCCCCTGATCGTATTGCCTTCCTTGCCGAGCACGCAGTCCGCCAATAGTTGCGCCTGGCGATAGCCGAGATGCAGCTTGCGGTCGGCGAAGCTCGTCGCATGACCGAGCAAGCCCGTCATGGCGTGACGCCTGCCTTCTGCGTCGACCAGCCCCTCGCCAAGGACCATGTAGCCGCCGCACTCCCCGTGTACGGGCCGCGTCTCGGCGAACGTCGCAAGCGACGCCTTGAAGTTTTTTGCGTTGGCCAGGGCGCCCGCGTGCAGTTCGGGATAGCCGCCGGGCAGCCAGCAGGCGTCGCACGCATCGCCTGGCCCTTCGTCGGCGAGCGGCGAGAACGGCACGATCTCCGCGCCCTGTGCGCGCCAGTCTTGGACGAGATGCGGATAGACGAAGGTGAAGGCCGCGTCCTGCGCCAGGGCAATGCGCATGCCGGGTGGCGGCAGCGCCGTCGTCGGTTTCACGGTTGTCGTCGATGGCGGCGCCGCGAGATTAAGAATTGCGTCGAGATCGAGATGCCGCTCGGCCATCTCCGCCAGCGCATCGAGCCGCGTCTCCAGGTCGCCATGCTCGCCCGCTTGAACCAGCCCCAAGTGCCGCTCGGGTAAGGCGATCGCCTCGTTCCGCGGCAGAACGCCGAGAAGGGGAATCTGCAATGCCTCGATGGCGGTCGCAACAAGCCGATGGTGCCGCTCGCTGCCGACGCGGTTCAGAATGACGCCCGCGATGCGAACGCGTGAATCGTGACTGGCGAAGCCGCGCAGCAGCGCCGCCGACGACTGCGATTGCCCGGAAACGTCGATCACCAGCACGACCGGGAGATCAAAGCGCGAGGCGAGATCGGCGGTGGACCCGGTGCGTCCCGGCTCGCCGCCGATCCCGTCAAACAGGCCCATGACGCCTTCGATGACGAGGATATCGCTGCCCACGACGGTCGCGCGCACCAGCCCATCCAGAAGGCAGGGCGCCATGGCCCAGCTGTCGAGATTGACGCTTGGACGGCCGGTCGCTGCCGCATGGAACGCCGGGTCTATATAGTCCGGGCCAGCTTTGGCCGCCTGCACGGCCAGTCTGCGGCGGCGGAGCGCGGCGAGCAACGAGAGCGTCACCGTCGTCTTGCCGGCGCCCGATTTGTGGGCCGCGACGATGAACCCGGGCGCGCTCATACCGGGCCGCCGCGATAACGGCGGCGATAATCCGCGTCATAAAGTGCGCTCTCCCTGAAATCCTGAGCTGCGAGCGCCGGGCCAACCAAGATCAGTGCCGTGCGCTCGATGGGATCCTCTGACAGTTGCGCGCAAATGTCTCGAAGGGTACCGCGCAGGAGGCGCTCTTGCGGCTGGCTCGCATGCGCCACCACGGCCACAGGACAGTCCGCACCGTAATACGGGACCAACTCCGCCACGACCCTATCAAGTGCCTGAATGGCAAGATGGATCGCCAACGTGGCGCCCGTGGCCGCGAATGCGGCAAGCGTCTCTCCGGCGGGCATGGCGGAGGCTCGTCCCGGCACACGGGTGAGGACGACGCTCTGCGCCACTTCCGGCACGGTGAGCTCGCGTTGGAGCACTGCGGCGGCAGCGGCGAAGGCCGGCACGCCCGGCGTCAGCGTGAAGGGAATAGCGCGGGCGTCGAGCCGACGCATCTGCTCGGCTACGGCACTGAACACCGAGAGGTCGCCGGAATGGAGCCGTGCCACGTCCTGCCCCGCCTCATGCGCGGTGACATACTCCGCCTCTATCTCATCGAGCGCGAGCGGCGCCGTATCGACAAGGCGCGCGCCGGGAGGGCAGTAGGCGAGCAGGTCTTTTGATACGATGGAGCCGGCATAGAGGCAGACAGGGCAGCGCGCGAGGAGGTCGCGGCCGCGCACCGTAATCAGGTCGGCGGCGCCAGGTCCGGCGCCGATGAAATGGACGGTCACGCCTCACCGTCCGTGGCGGCGAGGGCGCAGGTCGCGGGGCCCACCACGATGCGCGCGACAATAAGCTTGGCCGCGGGACCCGCGGCGGCGAGGGCCGCGGCCTCGGCGACGGAAGCAACGCCGAACAGCTCCTTCACCCGCGGCGAGGAGGACTGCGTGCGCGGGCCGGCGGCTTCCAGGTCGCCAGGCTTCACCAGAAGGAGGCTGAGCCCCCGTCCGGCAACGGCCTCGATGATGCCCGGCTCGCTGCCTTTGCCGTCGGAGGTGGCGATGGCGCTGAGCGCCTCGCGCGGTTGGCCCGCTTCGGCTAGCGCGGCATCGATGGCGGCGTCGATTTCGAGTGCCGTGGTGCCCTTGCGGCAGCCGATCCCTGCGACGATCATGATTTCTCCCAAATCCATTGCGTTACGGGCATGGCGGAACGCCAGCCTGTTTTGGTGCCGACGCGGTCGGCCCGCGATACGGCGATGCGCGTGAGTGCGCCGCCGCGCGTGGCGTGCTGCGCGATCAATGCTGATTCGGTTTCCAGTGTCACGGCGTTGGCGACCAGACGTCCGCCGGACCTTAGGGCTCCGATGCACGTCTCCAACACGCCATCCGCGCTTGCTCCGCCGCCGAGAAAGATCGCATCAGGGGCATCGAGCCCCGCCAGAACCTCGGGCGCCGACCCTTCGACGACAGAGAGATCGGGCACGCCGAAGGCCGCCGCGTTGCGGCTGATGCCAGCGGCGCGGCCGGCGCGCGCCTCGATGGCGACGGCACGCAACGAAGGGTCGGCAAGCATCCACTCGATGGAGACGGAGCCGGAGCCAGCGCCGACGTCCCATAAAAGTTCGCCGCGCTTCGGTGCCAGCGCAGATAACGTTACGGCCCGAATCTCGCGTTTGGTGATCTGCCCGTCGTGTTCGAACAGATCGTCCGCGAGACCCGGCGTATAGGCCAGTATGCGCGCGCCCGGATCGGCCGCCACGTCGATGGCCACGATGTTGAGCGCGGCAATGCCCGTCAAATCGAAGGAGCCAGCGCGCGCGGTGCGAACCCGTTCGTGGGTGCCGCCGAGCGCTTCGAGCACGGTCACCTGCGATTGCGCAAACCCGAGATGGGTCAGGAGCCGCGCCAGCGCCGCAGGCCCATCCGCGTCGGAGGTGAGCGCCAGGATACACGCGCCCGGGTGGAGATGCGGCCGGATGCGGTCGAGCACACGGCCGTGCACGGAGACGAGCACGGTCTCGGGGATCGACCAGCCCATGCGCGCAGCGGCCAGGCTGAAGGCGGACGGTGCCGGAATCACCCAAGTCTCGTCCGGCGAAACGTGCGCCGCGAGGGTCGAACCGACCCCATAGAAGTAGGGGTCCCCCGAAGCCAGCACGCAGATTTGGCGTCCGCGCAAGCCGATCACCTCGCCGACTGCGAGGGAGAAAGGCGTCGGCCACCGCTTGGCCTGGCCGCGGATCAAGGGGGCGGCGAGCGCCAGATGCCGCGCGCCGCCGAACACGATCTCGGCGTTTTCAATGAGGCTCCGGGCACCGGGACTCAAGCCTTCGACGCCGTCCTCGCCGATACCGACGATGGACAGCCAGCGCCGCGATGAGGCACGGTCCGGCATGATCGGCTCAGGACGCGCCATGAACATCCTCATACTCGGCGGCACAGCGGAAGCCCGCGCTCTGGCCGGGAAGCTTGTCGACCGGAAGGACATCGACGTCACGCTGTCGCTCGCGGGACGAACCGCCACGCCGCGCGCGCAAGGCGTGCCGACGCGCACCGGCGGCTTCGGCGGCGTGGAGGGGCTCGCGGCGTATCTGCGCGACGAGCGGATCGACGCCCTGATCGACGCCACGCACCCTTATGCCGATACGATCTCCGCCAATGCCGTGTGCGCGGCCGGCCAAGCGGGCGTGCCCGTCCTGGCGCTGCGCCGGGCGCCTTGGGAGAGGACGCCGGGCGATCGATGGATCGAGGTCGGCAGCGTCGCTGAGGCCGTTGCCGCGCTCGGGGCTGCGCCACGCCGTGTCTTTCTTGCCCTGGGCCGCAACGAGATCGACGGCTTCGCTACGGCGCCACAGCACACCTACCTTGTGCGCAGCGTCGATCCCGTCGATCCACCGCTTTCCGTACCGCACGCCATTTACCTCACCGCGCGTGGCCCTTTCAGCGAAGCGGCCGACCGCGCGCTGCTGGAACGCCACCGCATCGATGCGATCGTTGCCAAGAACAGCGGCGGAGACGCGAGCTACGGCAAGATCGCCGCGGCTCGCGCGTTGCATCTGCCGGTCGTCGTGCTGAAGCGTCCCGCGCTGCAGGACACCCCGTCGGTCGAAACCATCGAAGAGGTATTCGCGTGGCTCGATCATGCCGTCACCTTGGCGGCGACGCGCGGCGTGTAAACGAGCGGTTGCTTGCCGTCGCGCGGTATCATGCGCGTTTCGGGCGAGCCGACGATGACGAGCGTGGCCATGTCTGCCGCCACCTCGCCAGCCTTGTCCAGAGTTGTCACCGTCACGGCCTCATCCGGACGGCCGACCGCACGCCCGAACACGACGAGCGTCCTCGCGGGGAGCCGGCTTGCGAGTCGCATGAAGGCGTGGCCGAGTTGCCAGGGTCGAGCCTTGGAGATCGGATTGTACAGCGCGATGACGAACCCAGCCGCGGCCGCGGCGTCGAGGCGCCGCTCGATCAGATCCCAGGGCTTGAGATTATCCGACAGTGAGATGGCGCAGAAATCGTGGCCAAGGGGCGCGCCTGCCCGCGCCGCCACGGCGAGCATGGCGGTAATGCCGGGCACCACGACGAGGTCGAGCGCGCGCCACGCCTCTGGCCCCGCCTCGATCTCGCCGCACACGGCGGCGGCCATCGCGAACACGCCTGGATCCCCTCCGGACACCATGGCGACGTTCCCGCCCGCTGCTGCGGCGCGTAGAGCCTCTCGCGCCCGCTCGCCTTCCACCCGATTGTCAGAAGCGTGACGCGTTTGTCCCTCACGCAGGGGCACCCGGTCGAGATAAGGCCCGTAGCCGTAAAGCGCGTTCGCCGCCGCTAGTGCCGCGCACGCTTCCGGGGTGAGGTAGCGGTCGTCGCCCGGGCCGAGTCCGACGATGGTGAGACGTCCGCTCATGCGCGCTCCTCCCAGCCGGGCACCAGCACGATGGCGAAATACGGTGCGGTCATATCGAGCTTGTCGGCGAGTTTCATCACCGCGGCGTTGGTCATGGTGCCGCGCTCCACGTAGATGGCGCGGTCGAGACAGCCGGCGCGCTCGCAGGCGCGGCGGATCTTGGGCAGGTGCCGGCCGATCTTCATCACCACGGCGGCGTTCGCGTCCGCCAAGCGGCGCTCGAGCTCGTATTCCGGGAGCGTGCCGGGCAGCACCGTGAAAACGTCGTCGCCTTGGGTCATCGGCGCACCGACCGACGACCAGCAGCCGGACATGCCGGTCACGCCGGCGACAACTTCGGTGGGGTAGCGCGTGCTCAAACGCACATGGAGGTGCATGTACGAGCCGTAGAACAGAGGATCGCCTTCCGACAGAATGGCGACGGTGCGCCCGTCATCGAGATAGGACGCCACGGCGGCGGCGGAGATATCGTAGAAGTCGCGGATCGCATTGCGATAGCCGGCATGCTCCTTTGGGATCTCCGTGGTCACGGGATAGAGCAGCGGGAGCTCCTCGGCGCCGTTGAGATGGCCGGCGACGATCTTGCGTGCGTTGCTGACATTCCCTTCCTTGGCGAAATAGGCCACCACGTCCGCCTGCTTGAGGGCGCCAAGCGCCTTGAGAGTGAGGAGCTCCGGATCGCCGGGTCCGACGCCCACGCCGATGAGACGGCCGGTCATATGCCCTCCTTGGCGAGTGCGTTGATCGCCGCCGCCGTCATGGCGCTGCCGCCCATGCGCCCGCGCACAACGAGCCAGGGCACGCCGTGCGCGTTGTCCGCCAGCGCGTCCTTCGACTCCGCCGCCCCGACAAAGCCCACGGGGACACCGAGCACCGCGGCGGGTTGGGGCGCGCCGCCGCTGAGCATCTCCAAGAGATGGAACAAGGCGGTCGGCGCGTTGCCGACAGCAACGATGGCGCCTTCAAGCCGGTCGCGCCAAAGCTCGAGCGCCGCGGCCGAACGTGTCGTGCCGAGCTTCTCCGCGAGCAACGGCACGCGCTCGTCACGCAAAGTGCAAATGACCTCGTTCTCAGCGGGAAGGCGAGCACGGGTAATGCCATGCGCCACCATTTGTGCATCGCAGAAGATGGGTGCTCCGTTCTGCAGGGCGCGGCGCGCCGCCGTCACGAAGTCCGCGGCGAAGTCGATCGATGATGCGGCGTCCACGCGCCCGCAGGCATGGATCATGCGCACCGCGATCTCCGCCTGCTCGGGCGTGAAGCGGGATAAATCCGCTTCCTGGCGGATGATGGCGAAGGAGCGCTCGTAAATCGCAGCACCGTCGCGAATGTAATCCTGCTTAAGCATCGGCGAGCTCTCGCCTGATGAGGCGTACAGTCTCAGCCATGACGTCTTCCTCGTTCATGTAGGTGTCCGGATGCGCGCCGGCGGTGGCGTTCTTGATGAGGCCGCAGCCTTGCGCCGTGCCGACAATGGTGAGCGGCGCCGCCATGGGGTGTGCGCAGCCTTTGGCGCAGCCCGACACGTGCACGGCCATGCCACCTTGGGGAAGGTGAGCGGCGATCTCGGCGGCGAGCGTGCGCGCCGGGATCAGGCCGGAGGCGCAGGCCGGTGCGCCGGCGCACGCCACGACGCGTCGCCGGGAATCGCGCGCGTCTATGATGAAACCGAGCGTATCCGCCGCGGTACCGAGCGCGAAGGCGGTCATCTCGCGCACTGGCCCGAGCAATAGGGTCCTCTGCGGCGCGGTCGCGACCCATGACGCCCCATTGGCCCGCGCCATGCGGAGCAGCGCGATGACATCGAGCGCGTGGGCTTGACCGAACGGCAGCCCCACCGCCATGGCGCAGCATCCGTCGATCAGCAGATGCAGACCGATGGTCTCGCAATGCGGTTGCACCGAGAGAGGGGCGGCAAGCTCAAGTCGGCCCCGCGCGGCGGCCAAAAACGGGGCGGCTCCATCACGCGCAAGAATGTCGGCGGCTCGCGCTTCCGGCCCATGCGCGGCGATAGCAGCCAGCATGTCGCGCACGAGCGCTGTCGCGTCGTGCGGCACGGCCAAGCCGAGCGGTCTGGCCGACGCGGCATCGCCACCGAGCAAGACAAGGAGCTTCGTCTCGCCGCCATATGTGATGGCCCGCAGCCGGACATCGGCCGTGAGGCCGTCGAGAGACAGCTGTCCGCCGCCATCGACAATCACCGAGACTTTCGGAGCGAGCCCCAAATTCTGCGTGGCAATGGAGCTGCGGATTTTTGCCGCGAGCAATTGCGCATCGATCAGCGCCGTCGGGTCGTGCGGCAAGGGGCTCGCCAGAACCGGCACGCCGTCGACAAGGCCGATGTCGAGTCCTTCGACCGAAGCGGCAAAGAGCGGCGCGGAGACCGGCGACAGCCCGCGTACCTGTACGCTGCCGCGCGCGGTCACCTCCATGAGCCCGTTGCCGTGAATCTGTGCGGCGGCGCAAAGCCCGGCGAAGGCGTCGATGGTCATCGGTCCAGACGGCACGATGCGCGCCAAGAGACCGTCCCCTGTCTCCATCGGTGCGGCAAGGCGTGGACAAGCGCCGCGGACGAAGGTCTGGCTCATAAGGCCGCCTCCGTCGTGCGGGTGAGAGATTCGGTACCGAGATCGTTACGCCGCGGATGCCACAGGCCTTTGCTGCGTGCGTGCTCCAGCCGCTCGGCGATGGCGCGGGCGGCGTCGGGATTCTCGCGCAGCAGAAAATCGCGCACCGTGTCGTCGGCGAGATAGGCGCCGTGCACCGCGTCGAACAGCGCGCTTGATACCGCGCCCGTGGTCTCGGCAAAGTCCACGAGCCGGTCCACGGTCTCGGCGAACTCGGCGGCACCGCGCGCGCCATGGCGCATCATGCCTTCGATGAATTTCGGGCTGGTCGCGCGCCCGCGCACGATACGCGCCAGCGCCTGATCGAGGGGCCGGGCCCGCGGCCGTTCCGGATTGGTTACATCCAGCATGACGAGGTTGGGCATAGCGCCAAGGATGCGCGCGGCGGCGGCGAACCCGCCCACATGAGCCACGTCCTCGGCGCCTTCGAGAATGTCGCGGCTTGGATCGTCGCTGAGGTGAAGCAGCAAATCGGCGTTGGCCACCCGGTCGGCGAAGGCGCCCGGTTGCGGCGTGCCGAGACCCTCGACGCCCCCATAGACATGCGAGGTGGCGGCGAGATAGGCGGTGCCGAGCGTCTCATCCGGCGTATCGCGTCCGAGCAAATCTTCGATACCGGCGCCGTAGGCGCCCGGCGCGTTGCCGAAGATGCGCGCGAGCGGCGTATCGGCGGCGCGTGCAGCCGCTGCAAGCGGGTTCTCTTCGTCGTCCTCGTCGCGCGCGGCCACGAGCTTCACCGCCGCGTCCATCAGGGCGATCTGCGCCGGAAACAGGTCGCGGAACAGCCCCGAGATGCGCCAGGTTACATCCACGCGCGGACGGCCAATCACCGCAGGCGGCAACACCTCCATCCCGGTCACGCGGCCCGTGGCCGGGTCCCAGATCGGACGGCAGCCCATGAGCGAAAGCCCCTGGGCGATCTCCTCGCCGCCGGTCCGCAAGGTGGCGCTGCCCCAAAGATCGATGACCAGCGCGCGCGGCATCTCGCCATGCTCTTGCATGTATGCGCGGATGACTTCGGCGGCGGCGCGGCCTCCAAGCTCCATGGCGGTGGGCGTCGGCAGGACGCGCGGGTCGGCGGTGAAGAGATTGCGGCCCGTAGGCAATACATCGCGGCGACCTCTCGACGGCGCCCCGGCCGGGCCGGGCTTTACCCGCTTGCCGTCGAGCGCGGTCAGCAGCGCGTCGCGCTCGGCATCGGCGCAAGCCAGCCAAGCGGGATCGTCGGTATGCGGCGTGCGGCCGTAAATATGTAGGCCGTCTTTGACGGCGAAATCCTTGAGGTCGCAGAGCCAGGCGTCGATCTTGCGCAGAGCGTCTTGATCGCGTTCGCCGGCTTCGATGCCGGCCTCGCGTGCGAGGCCCGACTCCTGCGCCTTGTCGACGATCAACTTGGCGAGCCGCTCGCGGCGGCGCCGGTCCAAACCGTCGGCGATGGCGTACTCGTCCACGAGCTGCTCCAACTCGAGCGCGGGGCCCGACATCTCGGTGCCGGTAAGCGGAGGCGGCAAATGGCCGATGGTCACGGCGGCCACGCGGCGCTTGGCTTGTGCCGCCTCGCCGGGATTGCTCACGATAAAGGGATAGACCACCGGCAGCGCGCCCACGGCCGCTTCCGGGAAGCACGACGCCGTCAGCGCCACTGCGTTGCCCGGCAGCCATTCCAGCGTGCCGTGCGCGCCGAGATGCAGCAGGGCGTGTGCGTGCAACTCGTGCCGCAGCCAAAGGCCGAAAGCGAGCAGCGCATGGCGTGGCGGCAAGGTTGGATCGTGATAATCGGTGCGGCGGTCATGACTGTTGCCACGGTCCGGCGGCAGCGCCACGACGACATTGCCGAACTGCGCCGCACGAAAGCGGAAGGCGCCGTCGCGGAAATCGGGATCGCTCTCCGGCACGCCCCAGGCCGCCTCGATCTTATCGGCGATCGCGTCCGGAAGCTGGCCAAGCAAGGCCTCATAGTCTGCGCGTGAGAGAACGAGCTCGTCAGCGCCGCGCTCCAGGCGGCCAAGCAACGCCCTGGAATCCGAAGGCTCATGGTCGACCGTGTAACCCTCGTGACGGAGATCATCGAGGAGTGCCAATACGCTTGCAGGCACATCGAGACCGACCGCATAGCCGGTGCGTCCGCCGGCGCCCGGATAGTCGGGCAAGACCACGGCGATGCGCCGTTCCGCGCGCGGTGTCCGCTGAAGCTTCACGAGCGCGGCGATCTTGTCGGCGACCGCATCGATCCGGTCCGGCTCGGGTCTGCTGGCAAACGCCACGAAGCCGAGCGCGTCGTCCTTCGGCAATGCGTCCTTGAAGCCGAGCGCGCCGGCAAGCACGCGCCCGTCGAGCTCCGGCAACACTACGTGCATGGCGAGATCCGCCGGACCGAGCCCGCGCGGGTTCTCCGCCCAAGCGTCGCGGCGCGTCGTAGCGATGACCGCTTGCAACACCGGTGCTTCAAGCCCCTCGAACACGCCGTCGCCCGCGGCGAACGCGGTCGTGGTGACCACGACGGCAGGCGAAAGCGCAGCAAACGCGTTCCGCACGAAGTCACCGGCTTCTTTGTCCTTCAAGCTCGGGACAAAGAGCGGCGCCGGGGCCAACCCGCGCGCGGCCAGCGCTGCGCACAAACCGTCGATAGGCCCTGTATCGGCTGCGAGCACCGCTGCCCGATAGAAAAGAATAGGCACCACGGGCACGCCCGGTGTGAGTGCAGCTTGAACCGTGTCCAAAGGCAGAGCGCCTTGCCCCGGCATATAGGCCGCCATGCGCGGCACGCTCTGCGGCGCGGGCACGTCCAGGCGGGCCCCGGCATGAGCCGCCAGACAGCGAAGCAAGCCCTGCAGGTTCGTGATGCCGCCTTCACGGAAATAAGCGAGCAAGTTCCGCAGATCTTCGGGCGAAAGCGTCGAGGCCTCGAACAGCCGGGGATCGTCGCGATCCTCGCCGGGTAACACGGCAAGCGCAATGCCGCGCGCACGTGCCATCTCGGACAGCGACTCGACCCCGTAGCGCCACCAATCGAGACCGCCGAGCAGCCGCACGAGAATCACCTTCGCATGCTGCGCCACACTGTCGATCCAGAGATCGATGGACATGGGATGACGCAGGTCACGAAGATGCGCGAGCCGCACGCTCGTCAGTGCGCCGCGCTCTTGGCCGTAAGCCGCCGTAAGCCCGGCAAGATCGCTGTCGGCAAACGACAAGATCACGATGTCGCCCGGCGTCTGACCGAGATCGACAGGCTCGACGATGTCATCGAGAGTCGTGGCGCTTGTCTGCAACAGGTGCATGAGCGGTTACCCGGCGAGCGACTTGGTCACGGCCTCGCGGTCGAGGCCCTTGAGGCCAATCACGACGACGCTGCCCTTGCGGTCTTCCGATGTGCCCCAAGGGCGGTCGTAATAATGGCTGACCCGCGGGCCGACCGCTTGAATGAGCAGCCGCATGGGCTTGCCTGTCACGGCGGCGAAGCCTTTGACGCGAAGGATGTTGTGCGCCTCGGCAAGCTCGGCGATGCGCTCGGCGATCGCCGCCGGGTCATTGACCTCCGAAAGCGGCACCACGAAACTATCGAAATCGTCGTGGTCGTGATCCTCTTCCGCATCGTGATGGGTCATGCGGTTGCCGATGTCGTTCTCGGTGCCGACGCCTAGCCCGAGCAGCGCAACGGGGTCGACTTTGCCGTCCGCCACGGTGACGATGCCGACCGCGCGCGGCAGTGCATTGGTCACGGCCGTCATGGCCCGCTCAAGACCGTCTTTGTCCAATAGATCACGTTTATTCAGCACGACAAGATCGGCGCAAGCAATCTGGTCCTCGAAGACCTCCTCGATCGGGTCGTCATGGTCGAGCGCGTCATCCGCGGCGCGTTGCGCGGAAAGCGCTTCGAGATTGGCGGAAACTTGCCCGTCAGCGAGCGCTGCCCCGTCCACGACCGCCACGACGCCGTCTACGGTCACGCGGCTCTTGATCGCCGGCCAATGGAAAGCCTGCACCAATGGCTTCGGCAGAGCGAGGCCGGAAGTTTCGATCACGATGTGATCAACGGGAGGTTCCATGGCGAGGATCTGGTCGAGCGCGGGCACGAACTCGTCCGCCACGGTGCAGCACAAGCAGCCGTTGGCGAGCTCGACGATATTCTCTTCCGGACAGGAAGCGTCGCCGCAGCCCTTCAAGATTTCGCCGTCGATGCCGACATCGCCGAACTCGTTGACGATCACCGCGAGCCGCCGACCGTTGGCGTTGGCGAGTACATGACGGATCAGCGTGGTCTTGCCGGAGCCGAGAAAGCCCGTGACGATGGTGCAGGGAATGCGGGCAAGCGACGTCATTCAGTCTCCTTCCGTGAAATCGCGCGGCGGCACGCGGGCGATGAGCCCCTTCTTCAGGATTTCGGGGCGGCCTCGCCAAGGCAGCAGGCCGTCCTCGGCGCGGGCCAGAAGCCGGGCGCCTTCGATCAACGCCTCGGCGTCGCGGTCTGCTTCCAGGCCGCCGAAGATATAGGTCCAGGTGCCGTCGCAGCGCATCGCGGCGCTCAACGAACGGCTGCAATTGGCCAGGCACTCAACGGGGCAGACCGTGACGCCGGTGCCCTCTGCCGCCTTGGCGGCGGCCCGTGCCAGCGTCAGGCCGGGGCGCGGGCCGTCATCCTGATCGTTTGGATTGCGGCAGGTGACGCAAACATAGACGGTGGCGCCAGCACGGGCTGCCACGTCCTCGTCGGCTTCGATGTCGGTGAGAGTCACCCCTGCCAAGCCGCTCCTCGGGCCTTCCGGAATCGGGGTGCTGTGCGACGGGGAACCGGCGAATCGGCTCTCGTCAAAGACCTAACCGCCACCGAGGCACCCCGCCCGGGTGAGCGACCAGATCGACGGCAGGTCTCCTGGCTCGCGGGTCTCAGCCCTCACCGCCTTCCCGGGACTTCCCAGTGGCAAAGTGGTTCGGGCTCACCGCTTACAGTTGCGGGGGCAGCCGCGGATTTGGGCGATTCCGTACCGCGTTCCCTGTTCGCTCTCATCTCGAGAGACCGTCGATTTGGGCACTTAAGGGGGCGGGCCCCCCCTTTGTCAATGAGCGCTAGGGCCGGAGCCAACTACCGGTCTGCGGTCTCCAGTGCGCCCGCTTGCGGCGGCGGCGAACACCGCTATAGTCCTCGCGTCGTCGGTTCCCGCATGAGGCGGGACGTAATAGGGAACGCGGTGAGGGATTTTCCCGATTCCGCGGCTGCCCCCGCAACTGTAAGCGGCGAGCACCCCTCCGCTAGCCACTGGAGCGATCCTCCGGGAAGGCCGAGGGAAGGCGTCGACCCGCGAGCCAGGAGACCTGCCGCCGGCATCAACCTTGAACCGCGCCCTCGGGTGGAGGGCGCATGGGGGACAAAATGAACGTTTCTCTACACCGCACCGCTTTTCTCGCAATTGCCGGGCTTCTGCTGATGATCGAGCCGGCCTTGGCTCACCATGCGATGGGCGGCGAAATGCCGTCGACCTTTGGCCAAGGCCTGCTTTCGGGTCTTGCCCATCCCGTCATCGGGCTCGACCATCTGGCTTTTCTCATCGCCGTCGGCGTTGCTGTCGGTGTCGGCGGGCTGAGCCTCGCGCTCCCAGTAGCCTTCGTCGTGGCCTCGGCGCTCGGCGTCGTTATCCACCTTTTCGAGTTCAATCTGCCGGGGGTCGAGCTTCTCGTCGCGGCTTCGGTCGTACTGATCGGCGCGCTCGTGGCTTCCGGCAAAACGCTGCCGCTTGCCGCTTGGGGTGCCCTGTTCGGCCTCGCCGGGATTTTCCATGGCTATGCCTACGGCGAGTCGATTGTCGGCGCTGAGGCGACCCCGCTCTGGGCTTATCTGCTGGGCCTCGTCGTCATCCAGAGCGCCCTGTCCGTAGGCGTTGCGCTGATCACGCGCCGGGCCGGTGAAGGCGTCTCGGCGATCGCGCCGCGTCTTGCAGGCGCGGTGGTGGTAGGAGTCGGCTTGGCCGCCCTTCTCGGACAGCTCATCCCGGAAGCGTGATTTCCAATGCTATCTGACGCAACCGGGGGCGAGGGGATCACCTTCGTCCTCGGCGGCGCCCGTTCCGGCAAGAGCCGCTACGCCGAAAGCCTTGTCACCGCGCGGCCCCGGCCATGGGTCTATATAGCGACAGCCGAAGCGCGCGACGAGGAGATGGCTGCGCGGATCGCCGAGCATAGAGCCCGCCGCGAGGCGGGCTGGCAAACCATCGAAGCGCCGCATGAAGTGCCGCAAGCGCTCGAGGCCGCGCCACCGGAAGCCGCAGTGCTCGTCGATTGTCTCACGCTGTGGCTTTCCAACGTGATGCATGGGACGTTCGACGTCGACAAGATCACGCTTAGGCTGGAAGAAGCGTTGATGCGACGCCAAGGCACGACGGTTCTCGTCTCCAATGAAGTCGGATTGGGGATCGTGCCGGACAACACGCTTGGCCGCGTCTTCCGCGACACCCAAGGCACGCTCAATCAGCGTCTCGCGGCCATTGCCGGCCGTGTTGTGCTCGTGGTCGCCGGTCAGCCGCTCTTCGTGAAAGGAACCTCATGACCAACTCCGTCGACGAGCAAAAGGCAGAGCGCCATCGCGCCAAAATGGCGAAGCGGAAATCGGCGCAAGACGAGGAAGTCGCCGGCAAGACCGTCGAGGAGAAGGGCTTGCTCATCGTCCACACCGGCACCGGCAAGGGAAAATCGACGGCCGCCTTCGGGCTGGCGCTGCGCATGATCGGCCGGGGAAAGCGCGTCGGCATCGTGCAGTTCGTCAAGGGTGCCTGGCACACGGCTGAGCGCGACGCGCTCGCCAAGTTCGGCGACCAAGTCGCCTGGTACTCCATGGGCGAGGGCTTCACCTGGGAGACCCAGGATCTCGCCCGCGATATCGCCGCGGCCGAACGGGCTTGGGCGAAGGCGGTCGAGCTGATGGAGGATCCGAGCTTCGCACTGGTCATTCTCGATGAGCTCAACATCGCGCTGCGTTACGACTATCTGCCGCTGGAGTCTGTCGTCGCCACGCTGAAGGACCGGCGTCCCGATCTCCATGTCATTGTCACAGGCCGCAACGCCAAGCCGGAGCTGATCGAGGCGGCCGACCTCGTCACCGACATGACGCTGGTCAAGCATCACTTCGCCGCCGGCGTGAAGGCGCAAGCGGGCATCGAGTTCTAGCCATGTCCGCCCGGGCGCTCATGTTTCAGGGCACGGGCTCCGATGTCGGCAAGTCGCTGGTCGTGGCGGGCCTGGCGCGCGCGCTTCACTTGCGCGGGCTGAAAGTGCTGCCTTTCAAGCCGCAGAACATGTCGAACAATGCCGCCGTGACGGCAGACGGCGGCGAGATCGGCCGCGCGCAGGCGTTGCAGGCGCGGGCGGCGGGCGTGGCGCCGAGCGTGCACATGAATCCGGTTTTGCTGAAGCCGCAGAGCGAGGTCGGCGCGCAGATCGTCGTGCAGGGCCGCGTCTATGGGACGGCGAAAGCCGCAGACTATCAGGCACTTAAGCCAGAACTGATGCGCTTCGTGCAGGACAGCTTCGCGCGGCTCAAGGCCCAGGCCGACATCGTTTTGGTCGAAGGCGCGGGCAGCGCGGCCGAGGTGAATTTACGGGAAAACGATATCGCAAATATGGGATTCGCGCGCGCCTTCGATGTGCCAATTATACTCATCGGCGACATCGACCGGGGCGGCGTGATCGCCAGCCTCGTCGGCACCAAGGCCGTGCTCGACGCGGACGACGCGAAGATGATCGCCGGCTTTCTCGTGAACAAGTTCCGCGGCGATCCCGCGCTGTTCGCCACCGGCATGACAAGGATCGCCGACATCACCGGATGGCAGGCGCTGGGGCTTATCCCCTTCTTCGCCGAGGCGCGGGCGCTTCCGGCGGAGGATGCGCTGGCGCTGGAAGCCGCGCGCGCCCAGAAACGAGGAGCCGCGCTCAAGATCGCCGTGCCGATCCTGCCGCATATCGCCAATTTCGACGATCTCGATCCGCTGGATGCGGAACCGGCCATCGAGCTGGTGCGCGTGCGCCCGGGCCAGGCGCTGCCCGGCGACGCGGCGCTGGTGATCCTGCCAGGCTCGAAGGCAACGCTCTCCGACTTGAAGGCGCTGCGCGAGGCCGGCTTCGACATCGACATCGCCGCTCATCTGCGCCGTGGCGGCATGCTGCTCGGATTGTGCGGCGGGTACCAGATGCTCGGGCGGGTCCTCCACGATCCGGACGGCATCGAGGGTCCCCCGGGCACAGCGCAAGGTCTCGGTCTCCTCGATGTGGAGACGACCCTGTCAAACGAGAAGCGCCTGGAGCCGGCGCGCGGCACCACGTTCGACGGCGCGCCGTTCTCCGGCTACGAGATGCATATGGGTGTCACCCAAGGTCCCGATTGCGCGCGAACCTTCGCGACTCTCGAGACCGGCATGCCCGAGGGCGCCATGTCCGCCGACGGCCGCGTGATCGGCACCTATGTGCACGGACTCTTCTCAGACGACCGCCAGCGCGCGGCTTGGCTCGCGCGCTTCGCCGCGGGCGCCCCGCAGATTGCCTATGAGGCCTCAGTCGACGAGATCCTCGACCGCCTCGCCGCCCATTTGGAAGCGCATGTCGATATCGACACGATGCTCACGTTATCGCGGTAAGCGCCGCGAGCACGATGACGAGCGCGATCAGCAGCCCGTCGGCCCGGCCGTAAAGATCGAGCGCCGCTTGGACGTCCGCCGCATTGGCCTCGCGCCGTCCGTCGCCAAGCCATGCGCCTTCGGTCTCGGCGCCCTCGTAGCGGCGCGGACCGCCGAGCGCGAGGCCGAGCGCGCCGGCCATGGCCGCTTCCGGATAACCGGCATTGGGGGAGGCATGCTTGGGCGCATCGCCGAGCATCGTGTGCCAGGCGCGGCCCGCCGATGCGCCGTCAGAGAGCGCCGCGGCGCCGACGATCAGGAGGCCCGAGAGCCGCGCGCCGGGAAGATTGACGAGATCGTCGAGCTGCGCCGCGGGCTTGCCGAAATTCTCGTACCGCGCGTTGCGGTGACCGATCATGCTGTCGGCGGTGTTGATCGCCTTGTACACGGCGCCGCCGGTCATGCCGACAAGTCCGATCCAGAACACCGGCGACACCACGCCGTCGGAAAAATTCTCGGCCAGGCTCTCGATCGCCGCGCGCGCAACGCCGGCTTCGTCGAGCTCGGCGGTATCGCGTCCGACAATATGAGCCACCTCCTCGCGGGCCTTGGCCAGATTGCCGCTCTCCAGCGCTTCGCCGACATTTGCCACATGCGCATAGAGGCTGCGTTGGGCGATGAACGCGCTGCAGGCAATGCCGGCAAGGATCAGGCCGAACGGCAGGAGCAGCAGCGCGGTCTCGACCACGAAGGCGATGGCGCCGACGATCAGGAGCAGAAAGAACAGCGCAAGGGCGCCCGCCCGGCGGCGCGACTCGGCATCGGCGCCCTCACGGTTGAAACGCTTATCGAGATAGGCGATCAGACGGCCCATCCAAGTGACCGGATGGCCTATTGCCTTCATCAGCCCCTGCGGGTAGCCGACGATGAGCTCGGTCAGCAAGGCAAGAAGTGCTAGCGGTGCAGCCATGATCCCTCCCAACGCATTCGCGCCGCTCGTCCATGGCGGCGATCTCGATGCAGCCCGAAAGCTGTTTCCCGGCGCGCCTGAGCCGTTTCTCGACCTGTCGACGGCGGTCAATCCCCATCCCTACCCCATCCCGGAGCTTTGGCCCGAACATTTTGCGCGCCTGCCGGACACCGAGGACCTTAAGCAGCTCACGGCGTACGCCGCGACAGCCTATGCCGCGCCGTCGGAGTCCAATGTGGTTCCCGCACCGGGCAGCCAAATCCTGATGACGCTTCTCACGGGTCTAGTGGCCCCCGGCCGCGCGGCGATCCTGGGTCCGACCTATGCGGAGCACGCACGGGTCGCCGCACTCGCCGGGCACGAAGTGATCACCGTCTCGGAGCTCGCGCCGTTGGGCGAGGCCGATCTCGCCATCGTGGTGAACCCGAACAATCCCGACGGGCGTCTTTGCGGAAAGGCTGAACTGCTTCGCATCGCCGAGCAGCAGCGCGATCGAGGAGGCCTCTTGATTGTCGATGAGGCGTTCATGGACGCAGGGCCCCGCGGCGAGAGTCTCGCCCTCCATGTGGAAGACGCGAACGTTGTCGTGCTGCGCTCATTCGGGAAATTCTTCGGTCTCGCCGGTCTCAGGCTGAGCTTCGCCTTGGCCGCAACGGCGCTCGCGGCGCGCCTTCGCGCAAGCCTCGGGCCGTGGCCGGTTTCGGGTCCGGCGCTCGCGGCCGGCAAGGCCGCGCTATGGGATTGGGATTGGATCGACGAGACGCGTCTGTCCTTGGGTCGTGCCTCGGTCCGCCTCAAGACGCTGCTCGAGGACGCAGGACTCGAGAGCATTGGATACACGGAATTGTTCCATCTGGTGCGCAGCCCCGATGCGCAACAGATCTTCGAGCGGCTCGGGCGTGCCGGTATTTTTGTGCGGCGCTTCGAGCAAGAGCCGGAGTGGCTGCGCTTCGGCCTTGCCGGCACCGAGGAGGCGTGGTTGCGGTTGGAAGCGGCCCTTCGCGCCTAGTCTTCCGCGCGCGGCACGCAGACCCGAAGGCCTTCCGATTCGATCTCGACATGCACTTGGCTCGGGAGTTTGGGAGCGTCGAAGACCTCGTCGTCCACGCGCAACGGCCCGTCAGTCCAAATGAAAGTCACCTTTTTTGCCTTGATCTCATCCAGGGGAATTGGCGTCGCTTCCGGCGCCGACCGCAGCCAGTCGATCATCTCCTGCTTGCGCGCCGCCGGCAGATAGACGATGTCGAGCAAGCCGTCTCCAGCCTCGGCGGAAGGGCTGATCATCACGCGGGGACCGGTCATGCCGATATTGAGAATCTCGACGAAAACGAAGTCGCCCTCGATGCGGTGTCCGTCCGCGTCGAGGCAGACACGGCTTGGCGTGGCTGCTTCCAAAATCTCGGCGAACAGCTCTCGGCCTTCAGCGATCTGCACTTCACGCGAATTATCCGGCACGCCGATATCGACGACCTTGGCGAGCGCGCCCCAGCCGACGGATTCCAGGAACTTCCAACTTCCCCACGGGCCAGTAGCGCAGCCAATGTCCAGTCGCTTGCGCGGCGCCTCTTTTAGCTTTTCGATGAGCCCCAGAATGTCGCCTTTGATGTCGAGGCTCCTGGCGACGTTGTTGGCGGTGCCACCCGGCAGGATCGCCACGGCCACCGTGCGGTCTGGAATGTTGCGCGCGATCTTGCCAACAGTCCCGTCGCCGCCGACGATGACGATCAACTCCACGCTGCCGCCTGCAAGCGCTTCCTTGTAGTCGTCGTTCTTGGTGGAAAAATAGCGCGTAAAGAAGCCGGCCCGCTCGAGAGCGTTCAGAAGCTCTTCGCGCGTATGGCTCCCGGAGCCGGCCGACGGATTGTGCAACAGAAACGCGCGCATGGCCCTATCAACGAAAAAGACGACAGGTCTGTTCCGCCCTGCGGCGGGAAGGGGATGTTAAAGCGGGATCTTACAGAGTGCTAGTGAGCCCAGCGCCGTGTGTAGTGCTCGGTTAGTTCGAGATTGCCTTGCGCCTCTTCCGGCAGGAGCCTGGCGATCACCCCCATGGCGAGCTCGACGGAAATTTCGCTGGCGCCGCATTCCTTGAGCTGTTCGCGAAGCCAACCATAGACTTCCTCGTCGCCGGCTTTCAGCCCGACGGCGATCTCTTCAAGCATTTGCACCAATGATTCGGCTGCCATCGCGCCCTCCAATCGAACCAAGCCCAAAGGCTTATGGCTGTGGTCATGCTCTCCTGGTGCGATTCTCCCGTAACGACCATACCGCCTCTATGGCCGCGGCGGCGTTGCCGAGGGGCCACAGTCGGGTCTTTTCTCCCAGAGATACCGATTTAGTCGGCGCCAGGAGGCCCGGTGAACGGGATCGGCTTGATGGACGCCGTGGAGAGCGGGTCGGCGTCGTCCGCTGCGGCGAACAGGCCCCGGCTCGGTTGGGGACGGCAGTAATGACGCCCCTTGGACACGTTGGTGATCAGCAGATCGAGATGAAAATGATTGTAGTGGTACCGGTCGCTACCCGGACCGAGCACCGTGTAGAACTCCGCGCAAGCGCCCGCGAACACTTCCTTGAGGAAAGCCTTCTCGCGCGCGGAGCCGCGCCACCAGCCCTTGACCACGGTGATCTGCGTGCCGTCGGAAAGCCGGAAGCCGGCGATGTCGATGGCGTTGCCGTAAGCATGTTCCGACAGCGGCCCGCTGCCGCGTCCGTTCCGGCCGCGGCAGCTATAGGAGGCGATCTGCCTGATCTCCACCACCGGCTTGCCGAATTGGCGATAGGCGGCCTTCTGCACCGAGTTTTGGATCCAGCTGTCCAGGCTCGCCGTCATGGGGCAGCCGATGGTCGCCGTCGGCGTGATCCTGACGCGGCCGCCGAGCGCGCCGGAGACCTTGAGCGGCGCCCGGATGCCGCAGGCGCTCGGCCCGCTCTTGGCGGAGACCTGCTGAACATAGGACGACGCGCGCACGCGGCCCGAGGCCATGCACTGCGCCTCGGACTTGTCCCGCCATTCCGCCCGGGTTTCGCGCGGAATGCCGCCGCCGCCACACCCTTCGAGAAAGACGACCGCCGCAATCAGCGCGGCCAGATACGCAATACGTGCCCCCGACATGAGGCCGACAATGGCCCACAGGGTCTGAAAAATTCTTCAATGCGCAGGCCGAGGCGAAGCCCAGATTTTGGGCAAAAAAGAAGGGCCGCCCCGCGTGGGGCAGCCCTTCCATTGTCGGCCGCGGTCTAAAAGGACCGCTTATAGGCGTTGATGCGCCCTAGACCTCACGAGAGGCGAGCATCCAGGCCGTATCACCCTCAGACCGCGGGCTATGACAATGAGACACTGGATCACCTCCTTTCGATTGTTGATGGGATGGACCGAATATAGGGCGCCCGGCACAAAATGGGAACAGCGTCACAGTGACCAAAATCACAGCAAGACGCGTTAGAGTGGGACGGTAACCGGCCAGTTGAACGAGCGAGCCCATCTTGGACGACAAGGAAGAAGACCTTCACCGCCGAACGCGGCGGCGACAAGCCAAGGAGGCCTTGCGCGACGGCGACGTCAACTTTCAACTCCTGGCCGACTCGATCCCCCAGCTTGCCTGGATGGCCCAGCCTGACGGCTGGATCTTTTGGTACAACAAGCGCTGGTACGACTATACCGGCACGACGCTCGCCGACATGGAAGGCTGGGGCTGGCGTCGCGTGCATCATCCCGATCACGTCGAGCGCGTCGTCGCGCGCGTGCAGCGCTCCTGGGAAACCGGTGAGCCATGGGAAGACACGTTTCCAATCAAAGGGCGGGACGGGACCTGGCGCTGGTTCCTCTCCCGCGCCTTACCCGTCCGCAATGACGAGGGAGCGGTCATCCGCTGGTTTGGCACCAATACCGATATCACGGAGATCAGGGATGCCGAGAAGCGCCAGCAACTCCTGCTCGATGAGCTGAACCATCGCGTCAAGAACACGCTGGCCGCCGTCCAGTCGCTGGCGCGGCAATCGGCGCGCGGTGCCGAGGACGTCGACAGCTTTATGGACAAGTTCGACTCGCGCTTGATCGCGCTGTCTCGGGCGCACAGCCTGCTGGCGCGCGACGTCTGGCAGGGTGCGAGCTTGATGGAGGTCGTCTCGGAATCGCTCGCGCCATTCATGCAGGGCGAGGAGGCGCGCGTCGAGATCTCGGGACGGCAAATCCGGCTCGGCCCCACCGCGGCGGTGAGCTTCGGCATGGCGTTGCACGAGCTGATCACCAACGCCACGAAATACGGTGCGCTGTCGGCGCCAGAGGGGCGTGTCAACATTCATTGGAGTCTCGACTTGGAGGGCGGCTCTCAGCCAACTCTGGAATTCGTTTGGGAGGAGAGCGGCGGCCCGAAGGTGGTCGACCCCGGCCACCGCGGCTTCGGGTCCCGGCTCATAGAAGACGGCATGGCGCGTGAGCTTGACGGCGACGTGGCGCTCACTCTCGAGGAGAGCGGCGCCGTCTGCCGCATGCGTCTGCCGCTGTCGCGCAAGGTGATGATCGCGTAATGGCTATCGACGGCGCCAAACCCCGTGTCCTGCTGGTCGAGGACGAGGCTCTGGTGGCGATGCTGATCGAGGATCAGCTGATCGAACTCGGCTTCGAAGTCGTCGGACCCGCCGCCACGGCCGGCCAGGCGATAGCCCTTTGCGAGGACGAGCATCTCGACGGCGCGGTCCTGGATATCAATCTCGGTGGCGGGCAGCGCTCCGATCCGGTGGCGGAATGGCTGACGAGGCAGGGCATTCCGTTCGTGTTCGTGACGGGCTACGGCCAGGCCGGCGTCGACGGCCGTTTCGGCCATGCGGCCGTGCTGCAAAAGCCGTTCACGCTTCCAGAGCTCCGCAAGGTGACCTGGGAACACTTCGGCTAGGCACCAGCCGGGCCTCCCGTCAGCCGAGGCCGAGCGCTTTTTTCGCCTTGGCGGTGATCGACTGGCGGGTGGTGAAGAATCCCTCCCAAGGGTCGGTCTTGAGACGTTTCAGCCGGGCGGGCAGGGTCTCGACGTCATAGGGCGCGCCGCTGTCGAGGCGCTTCAGCTCGTCCCAGCGGAGCGGCGCGGCGACCGGCGCGCCCGCCTTGGCGCGGGTGGAAAAATTGCAGATCGACGAGCCGCCGCGCTGGTTGCGCAGATAATCGACGAAGATCTTGCCGACGCGCGTGCGCTTCAACGGATTGGCCGTATAGCGGTCCGGCCGCGCGGTGACGAGCGCATCGGCGACCGCCTTGGCGAACTCTTTCACCTCGTCCCAGCCGGCCTTCGGCGTGAGCGGCGCCACCAAATGCAAGCCCTTGCCGCCGGTGGCCTTGAGGAAACTCTCGAAGCCGAGCTCGGCGAGGAAGTCGCGCACCTCTTCGGCCGCGGCGCGCAACACGGCGAAATCGAGATCCTCGTCCGGGTCGAGGTCGAACACCAGGCGGTCGGGCTTGTCGATCTTCTTGAGGGATACGCCCCAGTCGTGGACCTCGAGGGTGCCGATCTGCGTGAGCGCGAACAGCCCGTCCTCGTTCTCGATATAAAGATAGGGCTTCTTGGTCTCGCCGCCGGGAATGGCGACTTCCTTGATCGCCTTGCTCATGCCCTTCATGGCGTGACGCTGGAAGAAGCGTTCGCCGTCGACGCCTTCGGGGCAGCGCACCAGGCTGATGGGCCGCTTCGCCACATAAGGCAGCATGACCGGCGCGACGCTCTCGTAATAGCGCGCGAGGTCGAGCTTGGTGAAGCCGATGTCCGGGTAGAGCACCTTGTCGGGGCTCGACAGCGTCACGTCGCCGAAGCTGACGTCGCTCGTCTTGGCGGTCTTTGTCTTAGCTGACGCGCTCTTCGTCTTTGCCGGCATCGCGGCCTCCTGAATGTCGTTGCCCTCGCGGACCACCGCGGCCGCCGGCTTGTCCTCGCGCAAACCCTGAAAGCTCGGATGGCGCAGGCGCCCGTCCCGCGTCCACTCCGTGAAGTTCACGGCGCAGACGAGCTCGGGTTTGAGCCACACCGCGCCCTTGCGCTCGGGCCCCGGAACATTCTCGAACGGCGAGGTCTTGCGGATGAGCGGCTTGAAGCGTGCGGCAAGCGCTTTCAGATCCCGCGCATTGAAACCGGTGCCGACCTTGCCGGCGAAAATGAGCGCTTCGCCGTCATGGACGCCGAGCAGGAGCGCGGAGAACGGCTTGCCGCGCACGTCGGATTCGGCGAAGCCGCCGATGACGAACTCCTGCGACTTCGTGCACTTGATCTTGAGCCAGCTCTTGCTGCGGCCGGAGCGGTAGGGCGCATCGGCGCGCTTCGACATGATGCCTTCGAGCTGCGTGCTGCAGGCCTTGTCGAAAAAGGCCGGACCGTCGCCCAGGACATGGTCGGAATAGATCAGAAAGTCAGACACGCCCTTAGCCGCCATCAGCTTGCGCAATTTCTCCTTGCGTTCTGAAAGCGGCTCTTTGCGCAGATCCTTGCCGTCGAGAGACAGAAGATCGAAGGCGAAATAGCGGATCGCCGGATCAGGCTTGTCGATGTGCTCTTGCAGCGATTTGAAATCCGTCACGCCGGACGGCAGCACATAGGCGGCCTCGCCGTCGATCAGCGCGCTGTCGCAAGGCAGCGTCAGGACCGCCTTGGCGATCGCCGGAAAGCGCACGGTCCAGTCGAGACCGCTGCGGCTGAACAAGGTGATCTCGTCGCCCGCCTTGCAGGCCTCGATGCGGTAGCCGTCATATTTCAGCTCATGCAGCCAATCCTCGCCCGCGGGCGCACGCGTTTCGAGCGTGGCGAGTTGCGGCTCGACGAAAGACGGCGCCTTCACTTTGCGCGCGGGCTTGCCTTTGCCGTTCGCCTTTTGGGCGCCGGAGTTTTTTTTTGAGCCTTGTCGGAGGACCACACGGCGGAATCGGCGCCGGTCTCGATCTCGTCCATGGTGCGCCCGGTCTTGACGCTGGTGTCGTATTGCTCGGTCGGCTCCTCGCCGTCGCCGGCATAATCGTCGCGCTTCTTGATGAGCAGCCAGTTCTCGCGTTTGCCGCCGGTGCGATCCTTCTTCATGCGCACCAGCACGTAATCCCCCTTGAGGCGCTTCCCGTGCAGCCGGAACTTGAGGTCGCCCTTGGCGAGACCCTCGTCCGGATCGCCGATCGGCTCCCAGGTGCCTTCATCCCAGATCATCACCGGGCCGCCGCCATATTCGCCCTTGGGGATGACGCCCTCGAAGCCGCCATACTCGAGCGGATGGTCTTCGGTGCGCACCGCGAGCCGCTTCTGCGCGGGATCGAGACTGGGTCCTCGGGTCACGGCCCAGCTCTTGAGCACGCCGTCATGCTCCAGGCGGAAGTCGAAATGGGTGCGCCGCGCCGCGTGCTTCTGGATGACGAAGCTGTTGCCCTTCTTGCGCGCACGTTTCGCGCCCGGCTCGGGCGTCTTGGCGAAGTCCCGTTTCGCCTTGTACGTGGCAAGGGGGTCGTCGCTCCGCGCGCGCACCATCGCTTAAGCCGATTTCCGCTTCGCGGTGCGTGCGGTCTTCTTCGTCGAGCGCGATGAGGACGACTTCTTCGCGGGGGCCTTTGTCGTGCGGCCGCCGCTCTTGCCCTGCTGCACGCTCTTCTTCAAGGCATCCATGATGTTGATGACCTTGGCGCCACCCGGCTCCGCGGTAACGATCTCCGGCGCGCGGTCCTCGAGCTTCGCCTGGATCAGCTCGCGCACTGCCTCGGCATACTCGTCCTTGAATTGTTCCGGCTCGAACTTTCCGGATTTGCGCTTGATGAGCTCCTTGGTGAGGTCGAGCGCCTCCTTGTCAAGCTTCACCTCGGGAATCTCGTCGAACAGCTTGTCCGCAGCCCGAATCTCGTCGGCGTGCCGCAGCACTTCGAGGAGCAAGCCGTTCTCGAACGGCTTGATGGCGACGATATTGCCGTGGCCGCGCAGGATGAACTGGCCCACGGCGATCTTCTTTGACTCTTTCAATGCGCGGTTCAGGAGCACATAGCCTTCGTCGGCCATGTCGCCGTCCGGCATCAGATAATAAGGCGTCTGGAAGTAGCGGTCGTCGATCGCGTCCTCGTCGACGAAGCGCGCAAGGTCGATGGTCTGCTTCGACTCGAGCTTCAGCTCGTCGATCTCCTTCGGGTCGATCAGGACATATTTGCCCTTCTCGTACTCGTAGCCCTTGGTGATCTCCTCGTTCTCGACGGGGCCCACGCTCGGGGCGATCTTCTGGTAGCGGATGCGCTCGCCTGTCGGCTCGTGGATCTGGTGGAAGGCGATCGACCGCTCCGACGACGTCGCGGGATAGAGCCTGACCGGGATATTGACGAGCGACAGCCGCAAATGGCCGGTCCAGAACGCGCGGGGTGCCATGCGCCATACTCCTAGGAAACGCGTGCGAGCCGGTCCGGCGCCCGAAAAATGGTCGCCAGACTGGGGGAAAACCGCGCCCAGCCCCGATCGTTCCTAGTGGAATCCCGCGGGTTTGGGCTCAGCCCCCGATCATATAACCATTTTTCTTAAGCATACGTTCGAGCGCTTGCGGGAAGTTCAACGTGACCGTCTCCCCGGGGCACTCCCCGTTCTCGTCGCGCTCCTGCTCGCAATACTCCAGACCCCAATCCGTTTTGCGGTCGAAGCGGTCGAGCATCAGCTGCCAGGCCTCCTTGCCCTCGCCGAGCCTGATCTTCTGCGCCACGTAGCCAGCCAGGAAGCCGTTCACCTCCTCCTCGGGCACGCCCAAGATCATGGTCTTGAGCCAGGCGGCGTGCGCGCTCCTGAACCGCGGATCGGTGCTTACGTTTTCGATTCTACCCTCCTTGAGGGCGAGCACCTGCATCGGCGCCTCCGAGCACGCGTAGCAGGCGAACGCATAGAGGAAGTTGTTGTCGCGCGTCTCGAACTCGTAGGTCCCGTCGCCGTCGAGGTCGATCGCGAGCAACGGGCCGCCGTCAAACTGCCCAACATCGACAATGGACCACTCCGAGCCGTCCGAATTACTGGCAACGACGCTCGTGGCCGAGCAGCAATGGGCGCCACCGGTGAAGAACGACACCACCACTTCCGGAAAGGCGTTGCTGGGGTCGAGCTCGGCGATCTGAATGCTGACCGGCGGGTTTGATACCCCGGCACTCGGGCCCTCGAGCGTGGCCACCACGCGGGGCCCGGCCGGGACCGAAGGCTCGGCGGCGGCGTCTGCCTCCCCCTCGCCGCTATCGCTCGCGCCTTGCGGCTGATCCAGGTCAGGCGTTGGGGCCTCGGGCTCCTCGGGCGCCGCGGGCTTTGGGTTCGGATCGTCAAAATAGACGGTCACCACCGCCCTGCGCCGTGCCGTCTCGCCAAGGTCGAACTCGCCCGGAAGCATCGCCTCCTCGGGAATGTCCTCCAAGGGAATCTCACCGCCGGCAAGCGGCTCTTCCACGGCGGGGTCCTCCACCGGAGCGTCGTCGGCCTCGCCCGGCAGGTCGTTTGGCTTGGGCTTTTCTTCCGGCTGGGGCTCTTCCTCGACATAGGTCAAGGTCACCCGCAAGGGACCGGAGGAAATTTCATCATCGAGGGCGGGCAGGCCATCCTCGCCGCCGCCCGCCACGATCTTGGGAGATTCGTCGACCGTGCCGATTTCAGGCGCCTCGAGATATTTGGCGTCCGCCGCACGGACCGCCTGGCCGAGGCTCTGCTCCGCAGCGGAGGCGGAGACCAGCCAAGTGACGCTAAGAGCCACGAGAAGGGGTAAACAGAGGTAACGAATTATCGACATTGCGCTGCACACTTCCAATCCGGAAAACAGATGCTTGACATGACCCTGGCAAACTCTAACGCGGTGTCCGGGCCGCCCCCAAGCGAGGGGGGCTGCCACGGTTACCGGCAGTGGCCGCACCTGCTTGCAACCATTTGAGATAGGTGATTGCTTGCCGGCGCGATTGACCTTGTTGGGTATTGAGCCTCCCAAAAGTGGCGGTGGATAGACATGAACGCGCGTGACGACCAACCGGAGCTTGCGCCTGCCGCCGTGATCACCGGCGCGACGCAAGGGATCGGGCGCGCGCTGGCCGAGGAATTCGCCAAGCACGGCCATACGGTTCTGCTTGTGGCGCGCAACGAAGAGGCATTAGCCAAGACCGCGCGCGAGATCGCGTCAGCACATGATGTGACTGCTCACCATGCCGCCTGCGATCTCTCCACGCCGGAAGGCTGCGATCAGCTCGTGGAGGTCCTGCGCACGAAGGGTCTCTATTGCGAATCTCTGGTCAACAATGCCGCCATCATGACGGCCGGATTCTTCCAGGACCAGGACCGGGAGCAACTTCTCAAGATTGTCGATCTGAATGTGCGCGCCGTGGTGGATCTGACGCGCCGCCTCCTGCCCGACATGCTGGCGCGCGACAAAGGCGGCGTGCTCAACGTCGCCTCGTTGGAGGGCTTCATGCCGGTCCCCTATCAGGCGACTTATGCCGCGACCAAGGCGTTCATGATCTCGTGGAGCCGGGCGCTCGCGTGGGAAGTGTTCGGTTCGAGCGTGCGCATCTGTGTCGTTGCGCCCGGCCCGATCGAGACCACCATGCACGAGAAGGCCGGCGCCGAGCATTCGCGTTACATGGTCTATTTTCCCCGCATGACCCCCGAAGCGATGGCGGAAGCCGCCTACCGGCGCTTCATGCGCGGCAACTGGGTGATCGTCGAAGGACTCATGAACCGCGTCGTCGCCGCAGGCGTCCGCTTCATCCCGGGCATCATGCTGATCCCGGCCGTCGGCTGGTTCTTCCGGGTGCGCGACGCGGAAGGCAATCTGCAATGGCCGAAGGGTTGGAAAGGGCCGACCGGGCAGGACGCGGCCAAAAAGAAGTGAGGCAAAAAGCCTCTGGAGAGACTTAAAAATCTTGGAAATGGTGGAGCCGGACGGGATCGAACCGACGACCTCAGCAGTGCGATTGCTGCGCTCTCCCAACTGAGCTACGGCCCCGAGAAGCCCGCATTTAGGGAGCGGCCCCCATCCCTGTCAAGCAAGGGGGCTGCGAGGCACGAAGTTTAAGCCTTGGCGCTGCCGAGGCTTGCCCTCGGGCGGGCCTGTCCGCTACATGAGGCCCCAAGGCCGCGCACGGAGGGGCCTTTTCATGGTGCCTTTGATCGGATTCATCGCTCTCGTCATCGATCTCTTTATCTGGGTGGTGATCGCGAGCGCGATCTTGAGCTGGCTGATCGCCTTCAACGTGGTCAACACCAGCAACCGCTTCGTCTACAGCGTGGCGGACATGCTCTACCGGATCACCGAACCGGCGCTGAGGCCGATCCGAAGCATCCTGCCCAATCTGGGCGGCATCGATATTTCGCCGGTGATTCTGATCCTGCTTCTGCTGTTCATCCGCGACGTGGTGCTGTTTGGCTGGATCTTGCCGGCCGTCTCTTAAGCCTGGCGTGGACGGTCCGCTCCTCAAGCTCAATCTCCGCCAGACGCCCACGGGCCTGATCGTGGCGGTGCGGCTCACCCCGAAAGCCGCGCGCGACGCAATCGAAGGCCTCGAGGCGTTCGACGGCGACACCGTGCTCAAAGCTCGCGTTCGCGCGCTGCCGGAAGCCGGCCGCGCCAACGCGGCGTTGGAAAAGCTCATCGCCAAATGGCTTGGACTGCCGCAATCGGCGGTGAGCGTCGTCCAAGGCGGCAAGTCGCGCATCAAGCAGGTCGCCGTCGAGGGCAACGGCGTCGCGCTGTCCGCTTTGATCTGCACGCGCCTGGCCGAGCTCTAGGCGGAAGCGGCCGCGATCTCTTCGGCGATTGTCTCGGCTGCCGCGCGCGGATCCTTGGCGCGCGTGATGGGACGGCCGATCACCAGATAGTCGGCGCCGGCCTCCACCGCGTCCGTCGGCGTCACCACGCGGGCCTGGTCCTGCACGTCGGTCCCCGCCTGGCGGATGCCCGGCGTGACGATCAGGAAATCCCGCAAGCGCTCCCGCAAGGCGGCGGCCTCCTTGCCCGAGGCGACGATGCCGTCGAAGCCTGCATCTTGAGAAAGCCGCGCGCGCTCCTGCACCAGCGCGAGCGGCGGCATCTCGATGCCCTGCTCCGACAAGTCCGCGCGGTCGAGATTGGTCAGCACCGTCACGCCGAGGAGCTTGAGCGCGCTGTCCCCGCGCCCGCGCACCGCCGCATCGAGCGTCTTGCGGTCGGTGGCATGCACCGTGAGGAAATGCGCGCCGGTTTTGGCGATTGCGGCGGTCGCCCGCTCGACCGTCGCCTCGATGTCGAGCAGCTTGGCGTCGAGAAACACGCGGTGGCCGTCCTTCGCGAGCTCTTCGGCAAGCGCAAGGCCGCCGGCATAAATGAGCTCAAGGCCGAGCTTGTAAACGCCGACGCTGTCGCCGAGCTTCCCGATAAGCGCGCGGGCCTCGTCCACCTGGGGCACGTCGAGCGCGACGATGATCCGGTCCTTCGGGCTCATGCG
>CAYWIA010000002.1:36100-49446 GCA_964458245.1 uncultured Methyloceanibacter sp.
TGTCCTGAACACGTCCGGCTCGTCCTTCACGCGGCTCACCCAATCGAGCGTGTTCTTGAGCAGCGGCGGCACCGCGGCATTGTACTCCGGCGTCACGATCATGACCCCGTCATACTCCTCCAGCAGCGCCTTGAAGGCCCGCGCGCGCTCCGGCACGCCCTCGTCGTTCTCCAGATCGCCGTGATAGATCGGCATGTGATAGTCGGCCAGATCCGCGAATACCGCCTCGATGCCGTTCGCCTCGGCAATGTGGCGCCCGAGCTGGGCGAGCTTCTTGTTGTGCGACCCCTCCCGGGCGCTACCGGCAAAAAACAATAACCGCATGCAAATCTCCTGCTTCGCGCTTTACGCGCCGTCCTTCTTCACGTCCTCGTCCTGACCAAACACATGACGCAAGGGAACGGTTGCGGCGGCCGCGAGCGGGGTGGCGAGCGCCAGCCCCAGAAGCCCGAACAGGGCGCCGAACACGAGCTGGTTCAGGATCACCGCCGCGGGCGGCATCGACACGGCCCGCGCCTGGATCAGCGGCGTCAGCAAATAGCTTTCCAGGAACTGGACGCAGCAATAAAGGCCGAGCGCCCAGAGCGCCAAATTCAAGCTCTCGCCGCCGGCGACGAGGATGATCGGGATGGCGCCGATGATCGGCCCGAGATAGGGGAGGAAGCACGCGAGCCCCGCGAACAGCGCCAGCACGAAGGCGATGGGCACGCCGAGGATCAGCAGCCCGAGATAAGTGAAACCGCCGATCGCCGCCATGGTGATCGACTGGCCGATCAGCCAGCGCCGCAGCAGATCGCCGGTCTCGTACAAGAGCTCGAGCAGGGTCTCGCGCTCGTCCTCCGGCGCGAGTCGCGCCACCAGATTGACGTAAGTGTGCGGATCGGCGGCGAGATAGATGCCGAAGAACAGCACGATCAGGCCGGCGCTGAACAGACCGAACACCGACATGGCGACCGTGGTGGCGCCGGTGGCGATGCCCCACTGGCTCATGAAGTTGCCCAGCACCTGGACCAGATCGATGTTCTCCAGGATGGCCGTGCGGTCGATGAGAGTCGAAAGTTGAGAGGTCAGCGAGGTGACGCCGGCGGCGATGCTCTGCGCCAGCAGTGCGACCTGCGTCCCGAGCGTCGGTCCTGCGGTCCAGCCGGCAAGGGCGAGACCGCCGAGACCGGCGAGCGCCACCACGGCCAGCATCAGCAGGCGCGGCAGGCCGGTGACCTCGGAAAGCCAGTGGCTCGCGCCGTAGAGCACGATGGCAAGCAGGATGCCGGCGAAGGTCAGAAAGATCGCCGTCTGCGCGTACCAAAGGACGCTGGCGAGCGCGATCACCGCGATGACCGCGACAGTGGCTTTTGCCGCCCGCATCATGAGCTTGGGCTCGCGGAGCTCCATCGTCTTCGCCGGGCTCTTCTTCGCGTTGCGTGCGGGCTGCGCGCCGGCCATGCGTATCTCGCTGTGAAGACCGCGCGAAGGTTATGCGTGACGGGCGCGGGAGCTGAAGGGAGTTCCCAATCTACGTCAATCGGGGCGGGAAGGGATAGGCGCTACTCGCCGATACCCTCAAAGAACTCCTTCACCCGGGCGAAAAATCCGGCCGAGGCCGGGCTCGTGTCCGGGTTGGACGCCTCCTCGAACGCCTTCAGCAGATCGCGCTGCTTGCGCGACAGGTTCTTCGGCGTCTCGACCTCGACCTGAATGTAGAGGTCGCCCTGCTGCTTGGAGCGCAGCACGGGCATGCCCTTGGCCTTGAGGCGGAACTGCTTCCCGCTCTCGGAGCCCTCGGGCACCTTCACGCGGCTGCGGCCGCCGTCGATGGTGGGCACCTCGATCTGGCCGCCGAGCGCCGCGGTGGTCATGGCGATGGGCACGCGGCAGAAGAGATCCGCGCCGTCGCGCTGGAAGAACTCGTGGGGCTTGATCGACAGGAAGATGTAGAGGTCCCCGGGCGGTCCGCCGCGCACGCCCGCTTCGCCCTCGCCGGCGAGCCTGATGCGCGTGCCGTCCTCCACGCCCACCGGAATGGTGACGGACAAGGTGCGCTCGCGGATCACGCGGCCCGCCCCGTTGCATGTCGGGCAGGGCGTCTCGATCATTTCCCCGCGGCCCTGACAGGCCGGGCAGGTGCGTTCGATGGTGAAGAAACCCTGGCTGGCGCGGACCTTGCCGACGCCGCCGCACGTCCGGCAGGTGGTGGGGGAGGTGCCGGCCTTGGCGCCGGACCCCGAGCAGTCGTCGCAGGTGACCGAGGTCGGCACGCGGATCTGCGCCGTCTTGCCTTCGTAGGCCTCCGCGAGGGTGATCTCCATGTTGTAGCGGAGATCGGCGCCGCGCTCGCGGCCCGAGCGCTGCCGCGGCCGGCGCGTGCCGCCCATGAACTCGCCGAACAAATCGTCGAACATGGCCGACATCGAGGCGGAGAAATCCGAGCCGAAGCCATGCGGGCCTCCCGCGCCGAAGCCGCCGAACCCTGCACCGCCGCCCTCGAAGGCGGCATGGCCGAAGCGGTCATAGGCTGCGCGGCGCTGCGGGTCCTTCAAGGCCTCATAGGCCTCGTTGGCTTCCTTGAAACGCTGTTCTGCGGTGGGATCGCCGTTGCAGGTATCGGGGTGGCATTCCTTGGCGAGACGGCGGAACGCAGACTTGATCGCCGCGTCATCCGAGCCGCGATTCACACCCAGTACGTCGTAGTAGCACCGTTTCGCCATTACCCCTCCGGACCGTCACGACCGCCGTCCTGCACGCGGCGGCGCACAAGTCTCTTGTTGGGCTTGCGCGGAGCCCTCTAGAGGGCTCCGCTACCAGTTTGTTGCGTTACGCGGACTTCTTACTGTCGTCGTCCTTGACCTCTTCGAAGTCGACATCGACGACGCCTTCATCGGAGCCGCCGCCGCCGGCATCGGCGCTCGGACCGCCCTCGCCGCCGCCCGCGCCTTGCGCCGACTGATACATCGCTTCGCCGAGCTTCATGGAAGCTTGCGCGACCGCATCTACCTTCTGCTTGATGGCTTCCACGTCCTCGCCTTCCGCGGCGGTCTTGAGCTCGGCCACGGCGGCTTCCACCGCCGCCTTGTCCTCCGCCGAAACCTTGTCGGCGAAATCGGCGAGCATCTTATCCGTGGAATGCACCAGCGCCTCGGCCTGGTTACGGACTTCCACCAGCTCGCGGCGCTTCTTGTCTTCCTCGGCGTGGCTCTCGGCTTCCTTGACCATGCGGTCGATGTCGGAGTCGGTGAGACCGCCCGAGGCCTGGATGCGAATGGACTGTTCCTTGCCGGTCGCCTTGTCCGCCGCCGACACGTTGACGATGCCGTTGGCGTCGATGTCGAACGTCACCTCGATCTGCGGCACGCCGCGTGGCGCGGGCGGAATGCCGACGAGATCGAACTGGCCGAGCATCTTGTTGTCGGCCGCCATCTCGCGCTCGCCCTGGAAGACGCGGATGGTCACCGCGTTCTGATTGTCTTCCGCGGTCGAGAACACCTGGCTCTTTTTGGTGGGGATCGTGGTGTTGCGGTCGATCAGACGTGTGAATACGCCGCCCAGAGTCTCGATGCCGAGCGACAGCGGCGTCACATCGAGCAGCAGCACGTCCTTGACGTCACCTTGCAGCACGCCTGCCTGGATCGCTGCGCCGATGGCGACAACCTCATCCGGGTTCACGCCCTTATGGGGCTCCTTGCCGAAGAAGGTCTTCACCGTCTCCACGACCTTCGGCATGCGCGTCATGCCGCCGACCAGGATCACCTCGCTGATTTCGCCCGGCTTGAGACCGGCATCCTTCAGCGCGGCCTCGCAAGGCGCGATGGTCCGCTTGATCAAATCCTCGACCAAGCTTTCGAGCTTGGCGCGGGTGAGTTTCATCGTGAGGTGCTTCGGGCCCGACTGGTCGGCCGTGATGAAGGGCAGGTTCACCTCGGTCTGCTGCGTGGAGGACAGCTCGATCTTGGCTTTCTCCGCGGCCTCTTTCAGGCGTTGGAGCGCGAGCTTGTCGCTGCGCAGATCGATGCCCTGCTCTTTCTTGAACTCGTCGGCGAGGTAATCGACGATGCGCATGTCGAAGTCTTCACCGCCGAGGAAGGTGTCGCCGTTGGTCGACTTCACCTCGAACACGCCGTCGCCGATCTCGAGGATGGAGACGTCGAACGTGCCGCCGCCCAAGTCGTAGACGGCGATGGTCTGGCCTTCCTTTTTCTCAAGTCCGTAAGAGAGCGCGGCGGCCGTCGGCTCGTTGATGATGCGCAGAACTTCAAGACCCGCAATCTTGCCCGCGTCCTTGGTGGCCTGGCGCTGAGCGTCGTTGAAATAGGCCGGGACCGTGATGACCGCCTGCTCGACCTTTTGGCCGAGATGCGACTCGGCCGTCTCTTTCATTTTCTGAAGGATGTAGGCGGAGATCTGCGAGGGCGAATATTTCTTGCCGTGGGACTCGACCCAGGCGTCACCGTTGTCGGCTTTCACCAGCTTATAGGGCACGAGCTTCTGATCTTTGGCGACCGTGGGATCCTCCCAGCGGCGCCCGATCAGGCGCTTGATGGCGAAGAAGGTGTTCTCGGGGTTGGTAACCGCCTGGCGCTTGGCCGGCAGTCCGACCAGAACCTCGCCGTCGTCGGTGAACGCCACCATCGAGGGGGTCGTGCGCATCCCCTCGGCATTCTCGATGACCTTGGGGTTCGATCCATCCATGACCGCGACACAGGAGTTGGTCGTGCCGAGGTCGATACCAATCACTTTCGCCATTGCGAGCCTCTCTTTCTGGCAAACCGTCCGGGCCCTGACCACGGCACCCGATTTCAACTGACGCGCCTCGCATCAAGACGGCGCGATCCGGTCCCCAATTGTCTTGCCGTCCCCGCCGAACAGACTGCGACGGGGCTCCGCGGTTATATAGGTGGCAACCCTATGGCCCGCAAGGATAAGGCAAGTCTCAGGGTGCGGCGATTGGGGGTCACGATACGCGCTTCCACGCTCCGATCAGGATGGGGGTCAGGCAATAATAGCGACCGTCCGCCGCGGCCTCGGCCATATCCGCCTTGAAGGCATCGGCGCGCGCTCGATCGGCAAGACCAAGTTCTACGGCCGAGGCGAAGAGTCCTTGGTAAACGCCGATTAGCATTGCCGCCATATCGCGGAGCGGAAGGTACTTGACCTCGGTTACCGTGCCGTCAAGCGAGCCGATTCCGGCGCTCTCGAACTGGGCCGGCAACTGCCGTCCCGCCCGCAAGTTCCGCCCGTGGCCGCGAAACACCCCTTCGAACAAGCGGTTGAACTCCGTCATGGCGTGGCAGATGGGCTCCACGGCGATAGCGCCAAAGTCGAATTCCTGCGCCGCAACCACCCCGCCCGGCTTGGTCCAGGCGTGCATCTTCTCAAGCGCTACGACGGGCTCCTGCATATGCATGAGGAACAGCCGGCAATAGGTGAGGTCGAAGGGTGCACCGGGCACGGTGTCGGTCGTGAGCACGTCGGCCTGGACGAGCTGGAACTTCGCGCCGCCTTCGGCCTTGAGGCCGGCAAGCGCATGGGCCCCAAGCTGACCGTCGATCTCAAGCCCCGTCACGGTGCCGTCCGGGCCCACCCGGTCGGCCATCAGCCGCATCACCTGCCCAGGGCCTGAGCCCACGTCGAGGCACGACATGCCCGGTTTGAGGCCGATCCGGTCGAGCAGTGCCTCGGTCGCGCTCCGCCACAGGGCTCCCTGGTTGCGCAAACGCTGATATTCCTCAGCGTCACGCGCGTGCACGTAGCCGTCGGGATTTGTGGCTTGAGGCTCGCCCATGAAACTCCTTCCGCGTCTCGAAGAGCGTTATACGGGAGGAACGGTAGGCGGAGACTGAGGCGGAGCAAAGGACCATTGCGGCATTTTCCGAAGGCATTGGACAGGCCGGCGCAAACGGCCCTTCTTGGTGCGATCCGGAAGGTGATCGCGGAAGCGCCGCTCTACACCCCCACCATGCCGCGCTCGGGCAAGCCCATGTCCGTGCGCATGACCAACGCCGGGCCGCTCGGCTGGGTCACCGACAAAGAGCGCGGCTACCGCTATCAGGCGATGCATCCCGTGACGGGGAAACCGTGGCCGCCGATACCAGCGATGCTTTTGGATCTTTGGACCGAATGCGCGAACTACCCGCACCCGCCGGAAGCCTGCCTCATCAACTACTATGGGGGCGCCGCCAAGATGGGGCTGCATCAGGATCGTGATGAACAGGACTTCGCCGCGCCCGTGCTCTCCGTGTCTCTGGGCGACACGGGGATTTTCCGCGTCGGCGGCACGACGCGAAAAGCGCCGACCGAAAGTTTCGAGCTCAGATCAGGCGATGTGTTCGTGCTCGGCGGCGCGGACCGTCTTGCCTATCACGGCATCGACCGCGTGCTTCCAGGGACCAGCGATCTTCTAGAAGAAGGCGGCCGCTTCAACCTCACGATGCGGCGTGTGACGAAGCCTGGTTGAGCCCCATCCTTCGACGCGCTCGATAGAAGGTTGGAGACTAATCGCCGCCGTCGGGGATGTCGTCGTCCGCAACATCGGGGCCGAAGCCGTTGCCGCCTGGCTCCGATTTTGGCGCGGGCTTGGCGCCGCCCTTGGACACCGCCACCAGCGCTGGGCGCAGCACACGGTCGCCGATCGTGTAGCCGGCCTGCATGACCTCCACCACGGTGCCGTCGGGCACATCGGTGTTCGGCACCTCGTACATCGCCTGCTGCTGGTTCGGATCGAAGCGCTCACCGAGCGGCTCGATCTTGGTGACCCCGTGCTTTTCCATCACGTTCAGCAACTCCCGCTCGGTGAGCTCGACCCCTTCGAGGAAGCTCTTGAGCGCCGGATCCTGGGCGGCCGCGTCCGCCGGCACATGCTCGACCGCGCGACGCAAATTGTCGCCAATGGTCAGCACGTCACGGGCGAAGTTGGAGATGGCGTAGCGCGCCGTGTCTTCTTTTTCGCGCTCGGTGCGGCGGCGCAGGTTCTCCATGTCCGCCATGGTGCGCAGCAGCTTATCGCGCATATCGGCGTTCTCGGCGAGCAGGCTTTCGAGATCGCCCGCGAGCTCGCCGCTCACGTCGGGGCTTTCGGCCGCCTCGGTCGAGGTTGATTTCGTCTGATCCTCGTCTGTCTCACGTGGATCGGAATTGTCCGCCATCAGACGCCTCGGCGATTGGGGTTCAAAGGGAAGCTCCGGATATCGACCGGGAGCGGACAAAAATCAAGGGACAAGGCGTGCAAAGGTCAGGGAACGAGCCGCCCGAGTAACCTTGCCGTGTAGTCAACCATCGGGATGATACGCGCATAGTTGAGCCTTGTCGGCCCGATCACCCCCAGCACGCCAACGATTTTCTGCTCGGAGTCCTCGAACGGCGAGACGATCAGCGCGGAGCCCGAGAGCGAAAACAGCTTGTTCTCGGAACCGATGAAAATCCGCACCCCCTCGGCGCGCTCGGCCAGCCCCAAGAGCTGGATCAGATCCTTCTTGGCGTCGAGGTCCTCGAACAGAAGCCGGACCCGCTCCAGGTCCTCCATGGCGCGCACGTCTTCCAGAAGATGCGCGCGGCCGCACACGATGAGGCTCTGCCTGTCGTCGGCTTCGCCCGACCAGATGGCGAGCCCGTCGGTGACGACCCGCGCCGTGAGCTCGTCGAGCTGGGCGCGCCGGGTCTCGATCTCCCCTTCGATCCGGGAGCGCGCCTCGGCCAGCGTCCGCCCGCCGATATGGGCATTGATGTAGTTCGTCGCCTCGCTGAGCGAGGAGAGCGGCAGACCCTCGGGCAGCGGCACGATGCGGTTCTCGACGTCGCCGTCTTCGCCCACCAGCACGGCGAGCGCCTGGCCCTGGCCGAGATTGACGAACTCGACATGACGCAGCGTCTTGCTTTGCTTTTCGGCGAGCACGACGCCCGCGCAGCGGGACAGGCCCGACAGCATCTCGCCGGCTTCGGACAGAAAGTCCTCCACCCCACGGCGTCGTCCGCCGGCGGCCATGCGCGACTTGATCTGATTGCGTTCGGCCTCGGTGATGTCGCCGATCTCCAAGAGACCGTCGACGAACAACCGTAAGCCCGATTGGGTGGGCAGCCTTCCGGCGCTCGTATGGGGCGCGTAGATCAGGCCGAGAGCCTCGAGATCGGACATGACGTTGCGCACCGAGGCCGGCGACAGAGTCATGGGCAGGGCCCGGCTCAAATTGCGCGAGCCGACCGGTTCACCCGTTTCGAGATATGTCTCCACAATACGCTTGAAGATTTCGCGCGAACGCTCGTTGAGATGGCGCAGGTTTCCAGTGGCCTCGGCCGCCGCTTTCGCGCCTCTGACGTCGTTATGACCCATGACGGGAAAATGTAGGAGGCGCCATGAGCCCCGTCAAACGGACGTGCGAACCTAGTTAAGCGGTCCGAGCGCCTGCGTGGCGGGGTCGATCAACTCACCCGGTGCGCCGAAATGAGCAAAATAGCGGGTCTTGATCAATTCGACCGGCATGATGACGAGGACGTCGGTGGTACCGAACTGGTGGTCGATGACAGCCCCGTCGCCCACAAAGGCGCCGACCCGCAAGTAACCTTTGATCAGCGGGGGGAGCGCCTTGAGGGCTGCGCGCGCGTCGATGGCCTCGCGCGGCATCATGTTCATGTCCACGCGCAAATGGTCGTGGGCCCGGACCCGCCAATCCTCCGGGGCAAGCGAGTTATGGTGGAGGAAGCTCAGGGCCAGCGCATGGGCGGCGGGGTCGGTGCCCGGAAAGCTCGCGCAGCCGATCATGACGTCGGCGCCGTGCTGGCGGACATAAGACCACACGCCCTGCCACAGAAGCTCGAGCGTGCGCCGGTTCCGGTAGGGCTTGAGCACACAGGAACGGCCGAGCTCGATGAAGCTGTAATCGGGCTTCGACTGGATCAGCGGCGCGATGTCGTATTCGCCTTGCGTATAGAAGCCGTCGTTGTGATCGGCGACGTCCTGGCGCAGCACGCGATAGGTGCCGACCACCTGCGACCGGCGCCAGCCCTTCTTCGCCGGATCGCCGCGATCGACCACGAGCAGGTGGTCGAAGATCGCGTCATAGGCGTCCTCGTCGCGCCGCGACAGGAGGGCGAGCGCACCGGGCGTGGCCGCCATCTCCTCGTAGAAAACCTTGTAGCGGAGGCGCTGAGCGCGGCGGAGCTCGCTTTTCTTCCGGGCGAGCTGCACTTCGAGTTGACCGATGCGGCCATAGATCTGCGGCGGCTGAAACCGCCCGCGAAGGCTGACGGAGGGCGTTCGCCGGCGGCCCCCAAAGGGCAGGCCGCTGTTCTGACTTGGCCGGAAATTCAGTCCTGGAAACATTGCCTCACCGCGAATTTGCCCGACAGGCGTCCTTGCGTTGGCCTCGTCCGCCTGGCCGAGCCCAATTGAGATGTTTGGGGAAACGCGCCACGGGACTCCGCCAGCCACCAACTGAAACGCATGAGCCGAGCAGTGGTTTGATTCGGCCACAACATAAGCCGGTTAGCAAACCAATTCGAAGTCTATGTGACAGCCTGGGGAAAGCGTTGCGGCGCCTCGCGTCGAGGGCCTCAGGCCGCGCCGGCGCCGGTGTCCTGGCGCCCGGTCCCATCCTCGCCGAGCCAGCGCGTGAGCAGCCCCGCCAAATCCCCCTTCTCGAAGGGCTTGGCGAGATAATCGTCGAGGCCGGCCGCGAGATAACCCGCGCGATCCTCTTCGAAGGCGTTGGCGGTCAGCGCCACAATGGGCGGGCGCCCCGCGCCGGGGCGGGCCTCGTCCGCATAGAGGCCCCGGATGCCGCGCGCCGCCTCCACGCCGTCCATGTCCGGCATGTGGATATCCATCAGCACGAGGTCGAAGCCTTTTCCTTGGGCGAGCGCGGCACGCGCCTTGCCGATCGCCTCGGCGCCGTCCCTGGCGTGGACGACCTGTGCGCCCGACTTCTCGAGCACCGTGCGCGCGAGCAGCGCGTTGATGTCGTTGTCCTCGGCCAGCAGCACCGAGATGCCTTCGCTGGCGCTAGCCTCCTTGCGCGGTGTACGGCGAAGCTCGCCTGCAGCCGTGCGGCCGGATTGGCGTGCGCCGTCCGCAATGAAGAGCTGGGTCAAGGCAGACATGGGCCGCACCGGCCGCACCAGATAGCCGTTGAAACCCTCCTCCCGGAAACGTGGAATATCGCTGCGCTGGCCCGGATCGACGGTCACCACGGCCCGTGGCGCGCGCCCATCCGCGCAAGGCTGCAAGACGGGAATGACGCGGCTCGCGTCTCCCGCGTTGGCCTTATCAGTCAGGAGTGCGGTGAACGGCTTGCCCTCCTCGGCGGCACGCCCTGCCACACGCGGGGCCTCCTCCGCCGTCACCCGCGCCACGCTGGCGCCCATGGCGACCAGGAGATCGCCGGCGAGCGCGGCCTCGATCGCGCCGTCCAGCACGATCAGCACCCGCTCGCCCGCGTGCGGTTTGGGCCAGGCCGCGCCAAGCTGCGGGACCTGAGCGGGCGTGGCGAACGGCAGATCGACGGTGAAGGTCGCGCCGGCGCCGGGGACGCTCGTCACGTCCACACGGCCGCCCATTTCGTCGACCAGGCGCTTGGAGATTGCGAGCCCGAGTCCCGTACCCCCATGGCGCCGCGTGGGCCCCTGCTCGGCCTGCTCGAACTCGGAGAAAATGCGTTCCAGCGCCTGCGGCGCCACGCCGGGACCCGTGTCGCGCACGGCGAAGCGCACCACAGTGACGCCGTCTTTCGCGGAGGCCGGAGCCGGTACGATCGTCAAGGCCACGCCGCCCTGATCGGTGAACTTGATGGCGTTGCCCACGAGATTCATCAGGATCTGGCGCACGCGCATCTCATCGCCGATCACCGTTTTGGGCAGGTCGGGGGCGGCGAACCAGCCGATCTCGAGCCCCTTGTCGCGGCCGCGCGGTGCCAAGAGCTCGATGACGCCTTGCGCCGCGTCGGCGATCTCGAACGGCGCGGCGCGCAGCTCGATCTTGCCCGCTTCGATCTTTGAGAAGTCGAGCACCTCGTCGATCAGCGAAAGCAGGGTGGTCGCCGAAGTGGAGATCGCGCGCGCATAGGTGCGCTGCTCCGGCGAGAGCTGTGTGTCGAGCAGAAGCCCGGTCATGCCGAGAATGCCGTTCATCGGCGTGCGGATTTCGTGGCTCATCGAAGCGAGGAAGCGCGACTTCGCGTGGCTTGCCGTCATCGCGTGATCGCGGGCCTGGGCCAGCGCCATCTCCGCCGCGCGCTGCTCGGTGATGTCGCGGCCGACGCTTTGCACCTCGCGCACGCCGCCGTCTTCGCCGACCACGGGAAAATCCTCCCACACGAACCAGCGCGGCCCGGCCGTCGTCGAGAGCTCGACCACCCGGCTCGTGCGCTCATCATTGTCCGGTGGCGCGTCGTCCTTGCCGTCGTTGTTGAGCACGGGAAGTTGGAAAGGTTGTCCGAGCGCCGTCTTGCGCGCGAGCCCGAAAGTCCGGCAGAAGGCATCGTTGACGAAGGAGAGTCGACCGTCTGCGTCGCGCCGCGAGATCACGTCGCCTTGATGATCGAGCAGATCGCGATAGCGCGCTTCGCGCTCGCGCACTTCCCATTGGAGGTCTTTCAGAGATTCAAGGCTAGAGTCGAGCCGGGTGGCCATGGCCTCCAGCCGCGCTTCGCCTGCGTCGGATTTGCGGTTGGCGACAAGTACCAGCAACGTAACGCCGAGCACCAAGGGCATGAGGGCGAGCGTCGTGGGGGTGCCGAGAAGCACAAAAGAAAGCGCGATGAGCGCCAGGGCGAACAGCCCAAAGGCCACTCGCATGCCCATCCCACCGGCGCAGTCAGCGCCGAAGCTCTGCCGGATCATACGCTGCACTGTTTGACGCCGATTGTTATCGACGGGCTTTGAGCCCGCCGGTTTCATTGGCGCCAAGAAGACCAGATAAAGCTTGAAAAACCTTTAGCGGCGTTCCCCGCTCAGGCCGCCGCCCGGCCCCGGCGCAAGGTTTCGCCGCGATAGCTCAGGGCCTCGGCGATATGGATGCGCGCGACCTTGCCCTCTCCGTCGAGGTCGGCGAGCGTCCGCGCGACACGCAGCGTCCGATGATAGCCCCGCGCGCTGAGCGACAGCGCATTGGCGGCGTCGCGCAAGAGAGAAAGGCCCTGCTTCTCCGGCGCGGCGATCTCCTCGAGCAGAGCGCCGTCACATTCCGCATTGGTGCGCGCGCGCGGCAGTCCGAGCCCCTCATAGCGCGTAATCTGGATCTGGCGCGCCGCGGCCACGCGGGCCCGCACGTCGGCGCTGCCTTCGGAGGCTTGAGGCAATACGAGGTCGGCGGCCGACACCGCGGGCACTTCGATCTGGAGATCGATGCGGTCCAGCATGGGGCCGGAGATGCGCGCCTGATAGCGCTCGGCGCAAGAGGGCCCTTGGCGGCACACATGGCCGGGCGCGCCCGCGTGTCCGCAGCGGCACGGATTCATCGCGGCGATCAGTTGGATGCGCGACGGGTAGGCGATGCGGTGATTAGCCCGGGCGATGACTGTTTCGCCGGCCTCGAGCGGCTGGCGCAGCGCATCGAGGACTTGCGGGTTGAACTCCGGCAACTCGTCGAGGAACAGCACGCCGAGGTGAGCCAGCGCCGCTTCGCCGGGGCGTGGCCTGGTGCCGCCGCCGACCAAGGCGGCCATGCTCGCGGAGTGATGCGGCGCGCGGAAGGGCCGTGTCCGCCCGATGCGCCCGCCCGCGAGATCACCGGCGAGGCTGCGGATCATGCTCACTTCCAGCATCTCGGCGGGCTCGAGTGGCGGCAGGATCGAGGGGAGCCGCTTCGCCAGCATCGACTTTCCGGCTCCGGGCGGGCCGATCATAAGAAGATGATGCCCGCCGGCCGCAGCCACTTCGAGCGAGCGCTTGGCCGTCTCCTGGCCTTTGATATCGCGCAGATCCGGCATGGCCTCATCGCCCGGGTCCGGGTTGGGCAGCGGCCGCCGCAGGGTCTGAAGCCCCTTGAAGTGATTAATGAGCTGGAGCAAATCGGCGGGCGCCAAAATTGGCATGTCGGCCGCGGCCCAGGCCGCCTCCGGCCCGCATGGGGCCGGACAGATCAGGCCTTTGTCGAGGGTGTTGGCGCCGATGGCCGCAGGCAGCGCGCCGGCGATGGTGGCGATGGAGCCGTCGAGCGCGAGCTCGCCGAGCACGCAATAGCTCTCGATGGCGTCCCGGGCGACCGCGCCGATCGCGGCCATCACCCCGAGCGCGATCGGGAGGTCGTAATGGCTACCTTCTTTCGGCAGATCGGCGGGCGCGAGATTGACGGTGATGCGTTTCGGCGGCAGGGCAAGGCCGATGGCGTTCAGAGCGCCGCGCACCCGCTCGCGGCTTTCGGCCAC
>CAYWIA010000002.1:49546-65743 GCA_964458245.1 uncultured Methyloceanibacter sp.
GGGCAAGGCCGATGGCGTTCAGAGCGCCGCGCACCCGCTCGCGGCTTTCGGCCACGGCCTTGTCCGGAAGGCCGACAATGGTGAAGGCGGGCATGCCCGGACTGATCTGAACTTGCACGTCCACGGCGCGGGCTTCGATGCCTTCGAAGGCGACCGTGGTAACCCGGGCGAACATCCGAAACCCCCCGTTTTTAGTGGGACGATTGTAGCGAAATAAGCGCGTCCCGCCAAGAACAATATAAGAACATTATCGCTCTGTGCCGAGGACCGACATGTGCTTTGATCGGCCCATGCCGAACGACCCCCGAACCCGCGTGCTCCTCATTCACGTCGCCGCCTACGCGCTGGCCGTCGTGATCTGCGCGGGGATAAATCTGTGGCTCAGCCCCGGCCGCCTCTGGTTCGTGTGGGTGGCGCTTGGCTGGGGCATCGGCCTCGCCGCGCACGCGCTTGGCTATTGGCTCAGGCATACCGATCGCCCAGAGCGCATCTTCGTCGACCGAAGAGCCCGCGGCTTCGCCATGCATCTCTTCGCCTATGTGGCGGTGATCGTGCTGCTGCTCGTCATTAATCTGACCGTGACGCCGAACAGATGGTGGTTCTATTGGGTGGCGCTCGGCTGGGGCGCCGGCATCGCCCTGCATGCGTGGCTCGCCTTCGGGCGAAGCCGCGAAACGTCCGAGGACCGTCAGAGACCAAAGCGCAAGGCACCCGCGAAAAAGACTGCGCCGAAAAAGACGCCGAAGAAGAAGGCGGCGGCACCGCGCAAAAGCACCGGCTAGCGGTGCCCGCTTCAGCCTTTCGGGATGAGCGTATTCGACGGCAGGCTGGGATCGAGGAGCCGCGCTGCTTGCTCCGCGCCCGTCACCGGCAGCGTGCCCTTATCGAGCAAGCCGATCTGCACCAGCATGGACGCTTGGTCCCAATAGATGTGCTCGTGCGTGACCTTTCCGTCCTTGACGCCGACGACCACCACGAGCGGGATCGTCACCTTGCGGCCGGTGGGCGGAACGCCCGGCAGGAAGCACTCCATCGGGCAATCGTGGGTGAAGCTGGCGATCACCTCGTCGACCACCTGGTCTTTGCTCTGGGTGCGCGACAGCAACTCGACGGTCCAATCGTCGGGCAAATGGCCGACGAACCAGCTGTCGTAGAACTGCCGCACCGCCTCGTGGCCTAGGCCGCCCGTCATGGTCGGCACATTGGTGATATGCGGGCGATCGCTCATCGTCGCCATGGTCGCGTCGACGTCGCGCAACACGAACTCGGCATGCGTATGGATGTCGAATAGAGCGCCGAGGCCTTTGGGATCGTCTGACATCGCTGTCTCCCTCGCTATCGCCGCGCCGCCACCTTCTTCTCGACCACGTCCCAGATCATGGCGGCGATGTCCGGTCCGCCGAACTCCTTCACCTGGCGGATGCCCGTGGGCGAGGTGACGTTGATCTCCGTGAGATAGTCGCCGATCACGTCGATGCCGGTGAAGATCAGCCCGCGCCTATTGAGCTCGGGCCCGAGCCGCGCGCAGATCTCCTTCTCGCGCGCGGTCAGCGTCGTCGCTTCCGCAGTGCCGCCCACATGCAGGTTGGAGCGCGTCTCGTCGGCGGCCGGCACGCGGTTGATGGCGCCCGCGACCTTGCCGTCGACCAGAATGATGCGCTTGTCGCCCGCGCGCACTTCGCTCAGGTAGCGCTGCACCATGATCGGCTCGCGGAAAGTCATGCCGAGCAGCTCGATCAGCGAATTGAGGTTGGTGTCGCCCTCGGCGATGCGGAAGATCGCCGCCCCGCCATTGCCGTAGAGCGGCTTCACCACGATGTCCTTGTGCTCTTCGCGAAACTTGCGGATCTCGTCGAGCGAGCGCGTGACCAGCGTCGGCGGCATCAGATCGAGAAAATCGAGAACGAAGACTTTCTCCGGCGCGTTGCGCACGGCGGCCGGATCGTTGACCACGAGCGTCTTCGGCTGCAGGCGTTCCAGGAGGTGCGTCGTGGTAATGTACGCCATGTCGAACGGCGGGTCCTGGCGGAGCTGCACCACGTCGTAGTTGGCAAGATTCTCGCTGCGCGGGTGCGCGAGCCGGTAGTGATCGCCGGGCTTGTCCTCCACCGTGAGGCTGTGGCCTTGCGCCATGAGCTTGCCGTCGCGCAAGGAAAGATTCGAGGGCGTGTAGTAGAACACGTCATGGCCGCGGCCTTGCGCCTCGAGCAGGAGCGCGAAGGTGGAATCGCCCTTGATATCGATGCGCTCGATCGGGTCCATCTGAAAGGCGACTTTGAGAGCCATGGTGTTCGTGCCGGTCCTTGTTGTTCGAGTGCTTAGGCTTTGCCGTCGCCGCTGAAGACGTGTTCCATCCATTCGTCCTGCGTGATCTGGCCCGCCTCCTCGACGGCGGCGAGCTCGTTCGGCCGCAGTACGTCCTCCAAGCCCTCGATGCGCTTCCATTCGCACAGCGGCGTCTCGGCCTCTTCGCGAGGGACATAGCGCGAGGTCTCGACCTTCTCGTAGCGGTGCACGTAGCGAGGACAATTCATCCAGATATCGGAGACCGCCACGCGGACGACCAGCTCGGCTTCCTTGAACAGATTCATGTCGGGCCCGTCCATCACGATCTCCGCCCGGCCCTGCAGTCGCAAGCGGAACGGCCGGTCGAAGGCGATGAACAGAATGCCGATCTCCGGATGGGATTTCAGGTTGCCCATCGACAGATACATGCCGTTGCCGTCATAGCTCGGGAAGGCGATGGTCCCGGCATCCAGCACTTTCACGAAGCCCGGGTTGCCCCCTTTGTAGGATACGGTCGGCCGGCCATTGTGATCGACGGTCGCCAGGAAGAACATGTCGCGGCTCTCGATGAAGGCCTTGGCAGTATCGTCGATCTCGGTCTGAGCCGCGATCTGCTCGATGCGGTCGGCCATGCGGCGGCTGTCGAAATGATCCTGAAACGCGCGGTGCTGCGGTCCATACAGGCGGCTCATCGGGCGACTCCTCCCTCAAGGCTTTTATGCTGGGCGCACTCTAAGGCCAGGGGCGAAGGCGCGCATCACATTCCAGTTCAAACCGGAAATGCGTTCTCGATATGCCGCGGCCACGACCAGGGCGCGGCCAGCACCACGTCGAAGGCGATCGTGTGGCTGATGAAGTCGGGGTGGCTGGCGAGCCAATATTGGGCGGCGCGCACGATGCGGCGCCGCTGCTTGGCCGGCAGGGTCCATGCGGCGTCGTCCTTCGACTTGCGCCGCTTGACCTCGACGAACACGAGGCGCCGCCCTTTCTGGGCCACGAGGTCGATCTCGCCGACGGGAGAGCGATAACGCTGCGCCACGATCCGATAGCCTTTGAGCCGAAAAATCAGAGCGGCCAGCGTTTCGGCCAGCACGCCGCGCCGATAGGCTCTCACGCGGGCAACGCTCATTTCATTCTGGCTCGCGGGTGAGGGACAGGCCGAGTTCATAAACCCGCGCGCGTTTCAGGCCATGCGCCTCGGTAACGCCGCGCACCGCGTCGCGGAAGCTCTGGGTCTCGAGCGCCGCCTTGAGATCGGACAAAATGCGCGCATCGTCGATCTCGTTCTCCTCGGCGCGCGGCGGCGCGACCACCACCACGACCTCGCCTTTTACGGTCTGCGTCGCGAGGTCTTCGGCAAGCGTATCGAGCGTGCCGCGCGACACCGTCTCGTGCAGCTTGGTCAATTCGCGTGCGATCACGGCCTCGCGCGGTCCCAAGATTTCGGCCATGTCGGCAAGCGCCTTGGCGAGGCGCGGCGCGGTCTCGAAGAGAATAAGAGTCGCCGGCACGTCCTTCAGCGCCGCCAGCCGCGTCTGCCGCGCCCCCGATTTCGGCGGCAGGAAGCCCGCGAACAGGAAGGTGTCGGTGGGAAGCCCGGCACTCGTGAGTGCGGCGAGGGTCGCCGACGGCCCCGGAATGCTCGTCACCATCAGCCCTTCGTCGAGCGCCTCCCGCACGAGCTTGTAACCCGGGTCCGACACGAGCGGCGTGCCCGCATCCGAGATCAGCGCCACCGCATAGCCGGAGCGGATTCGCGCGAGCAGCTTCGGCCGTTCCCGTTCGGCGTTGTGCTCGTGATAGGGCGTGAGCGGCGTGTCGATTCCGAAATGCGAGAGCAGCTTCTTGGAGTGCCGCGTATCTTCCGCGGCGATGAGCGGCGCGCGCGCCAAGATGGAAAGTGCACGCAACGAGATGTCGGAAAGATTGCCGATCGGCGTCGCCACGAGATAAAGCCCCGCGGCAAGCGGCCGGTCCAATAGCTCCGCGAGCGTCTCGCCGGCGCGCGCAACCGTCCGTTCGGTTCCGCTCTCTACGTTACGGTGGTCTGGCACCTTGCCCGCCTCGCTGCTTCAGGGGGGCTGCGTCAAGGCGAAGCGCGCCCCGCCCTGGCCGGTGAAACGTTACGTGATATAGTCGCGAGCCGTCCATCACGTTTGAGCCACGTTTGCGATCAAGGCTCCGCGTGACACGGCATTGCAGGGACAGAACACATTCCGCGCGCGCTTCGCCATCATTTGAAGACTGTTAAATTCGTCATCGTCACGGCGCTGATCGCGGCGCTCTTATCCGCGTGCGGCGCGCCGGGCGGCGGCGGTGGCGGCGGCAATCTGCTGCCGGGCGAGACGATCACGGGCGCCACCGGCTCGGTCAAGGTGGCGCTGCTGTTGCCGATCTCCGCGCCCGGCTCCGCCTCGTCGGTCGCCAAGGCGCTGAAGCAGGCGGCCGAGCTCGCGCTGTTCGATTTCGACAATCCGGATATCTCGCTCGTGCCGAAAGACACCATGGGCACGCCGAACGGCGCGCGCGCCGCAGCCCAAAGCGCGGTCAAGGACGGCGCCGAACTGATCATCGGGCCGCTCTTTGCGCAGGAAGTGAGCGCCGCCGCGCAAGTGGCGCGCAGCGCCGGCATCCCCATGATCGCCTTCTCGTCCGACGAGAAGGTCGCGGGAAACGGCGTCTATCTCTTGAGCTTCCTCGCCGGCCGCGACGTGCCGCGCATCGTCTCCTTCGCCATGTCGCGCGGCAAACGGAACTTCGCGGTGCTCGTGCCGCAAACGCCTTATGGCCGCATCGCCGAGGCCGCATTCGCCAAAGCCGTGGCGTCCGGCGGCGGCTCCGCGCCCGTGCGGGCGAGCTTCAGCGGCTCAAACATGGAAAGCGCCGTGCAGCAGGTCGCGAGCGCCGTGCAGTCGGGGCAACGGATCGATGCGCTGTTCCTGCCCGCGGACCAGCAGGAGCTGCCGCGTCTCGCGCCGCAGCTTGCAGCCGCCGGTCTCACCAGCGCAAAGGTTCAGTTCATCGGCACCGGGCAGTGGGACTATCCGAATGTGGGCAGCCAGCAGGCGCTTGTCGGCGGCTGGTATCCCGCGCCCGATCCGAAAGGCTGGAACAGCTTCGCTTCGCGCTACGCCAAGACCTTCGGCGGCACGCCGCCACGCATCGCGAGCCTCGGCTACGACGCCATGAGCCTTGCCGTCTCCCTGTCGCAGAATCCGCAAGGCCAGCGCTATTCATTCTCTCAGCTTACGCGCCCAAGCGGCTTCGCCGGCGTCGACGGCCTGGTCCGCCTGCTGCCGGACGGAACGTCGGAGCGTGGCCTGGCCATCCTGGAAGTGCGGCCCGGATCGCCCAGCGTGATCTCGCCGGCGCCGCGCAGCTTCTCCACCGCCTCGTCTTATTAGGCTGCGAGCTCCAGGATCAGCCGCTCCAGCACGAGGCGCCCGGACTGAGTGGCCCTGAGACGCGCGCCGTTGCGAGAGAGCAGCCCGTCGCTCTCGAGCGCAGCGAGGCGCGAGGGATCGAGCGCACGCCCGCCAAGAACTTCGAGCCGCGCCACGTCGAGGCCTTCGGCGAGGCGGAGCGCCATCAGCAGATATTCTTCCGCCGTCTCTTGCGGGGTAAGCGCCTCGTCGCCGGCGAGACCGTGACCGCGAGCCTCGACCTGCGTCAGCCACTGTTCCGGCGGCTTCAGCGTCGAGGTGGCGCGTTTCACGCCGTTCTCGGTGATGCGCCCATGGGCGCCGGCGCCGATCCCTGCGTAGTCGTGGCCGCGCCAATAGATGAGATTGTGCCGAGACTCCGATCCGGGCCGCGCATGGTTCGAGATCTCGTAAGCGGGGAGGCCCGCCTCCTCGCAGAGCGCCTGGGTGAGGAGATACATGTCGCTCGCACTGTCGCCGTCCGGCACGCGCAAACGTCCGGCGGCGTGACGCGCGGCGAACGGCGTGCCGTCCTCGATGGTGAGCTGGTAAAGCGAGAGGTGATCGGCGGCGTATGACAGGGCGCGCGACAGCTCGTTCTCCCACGCCGCGAGCGACTGCCCCTCGCGCGCATAGATCAGATCGAACGAGACGCGGCCGAAATGCCGTTTGGCGATGTCGAGCGCGGCAAGCGCTTCGTCCGCGCTGTGCTGCCGGCCGAGCGCTTTGAGGCTCGCGTCATCCAGCGCCTGCACGCCGAGCGACAATCGGTTGACGCCGGCAGCGGCGTAGCCCGCAAAGTTCTCCGCCTCCACGCTGGTCGGGTTCGCTTCGAGCGTGATCTCGGCGTCGTCGGCGATCGTCCAATGATCGGCGATGCCGTCGAGGATTGCAGCGACCGTGCGCGGACCCATGAGTGAAGGCGTGCCGCCACCGAAGAAGATGCTGGTCACGGTGCGTGCCGGCGCGCGCGATGCGAAATACGCAAGCTCCTTCAGATAGCCGGCGCGGAACCGCGCCTCGTCGATGCCGCCGTGACGCACATGGGAATTGAAATCGCAATACGGGCACTTGGCCTTGCAGAATGGCCAATGCACATAGACTCCGAAAGGCTCGTCAGGCGTCATTTGCGTAAGTGGCTTCGATCATCTGCTCGAAGGCGCGCATGCGATGCGACAGCGCGTTCTTCAAGCCCGGGTCCATTTCGCCGAACGTCTCGGTGTGGCCGTCCGGCACGAAGATGGGATCATAGCCGAAACCGCGGTCCCCGCGGGGCGGCCAGTGAATCGCGCCGAACACGCGCCCGGTGAAGGTGGCGTCGTCGCCGTTTGGCGCCGCGAGCGCGAGCGCGCAGATGAAGTTCGCCCGCCTATAGGCGCCGCCGGTGGCTTCCAGTTCTTCATGGAGGCGCTGCATGGCTTTGCCGAAGTCGCGCTCCTCCCCGCCCCAGCGGGCGGAATGGATGCCCGGTGCGCCGCCCAGCGCCTCCACTTCTAGTCCTGAATCATCGGCAAGGGCCATCAGACCTGAGCCTGCCGCGGCCGCCCGCGCCTTCAGAAGCGCGTTGGCCTCGAACGTGTCGCCGGTCTCCGCAGGCTCGGGCAGCCCGAGGCTCCCCGCCGACACGCAGTCGACGCCGTAAGGCGCGAAGAGTTCGCCGAGCTCGCGTACCTTGCCCTCGTTGTGGCTGGCGATGACGAGCTTCGAGCCGCGATGAAGGGCGCCGGGCTTAAGCAACGGTGAGCTTCTGGAGTTCGACGAGCTGGGCGATGCCCGTCCGCGCCAACAACATGAGCTGGTCGAACTGCTCCTGGCTGAACGGCTCCGTCTCCGCCGTGCCTTGCACCTCGACGATGCCCCCTCCGCCCGTGATCACGAAGTTCGCGTCGGCGTCGGCCTCTGAATCCTCGGCGTAGTCGAGATCGAGCACCGCCTCGCCGCCATAAAGACCGCAAGAGACCGCCGCCACGTGATCGCGCAGGACCTTCCCCTTGATCATGCTGCGCGCTTCCATCCAGGCGAGCGCGTCGTGGAGCGCCACCCAGGCGCCGGTGATCGAGGCGGTGCGCGTGCCGCCGTCGGCCTGCAGCACGTCGCAATCGATGATGATCTGCTTCTCGCCGAGCGCAGGCAGGTCGGCCACCGCGCGCAACGAGCGGCCGATCAGCCGCTGGATTTCCTGGGTGCGGCCCGACTGCTTGCCGGCTGCCGCCTCGCGGCGCATGCGGTCGTTGGTGGCGCGGGGCAGCATGCCGTATTCCGCCGTGACCCAGCCGCGACCCGAGCCCTTGAGCCAGGGCGGCACCGGCTCCCCCGCCGTCGCCGTGCACAGCACATGGGTCTCGCCGAAGCGGACCAGGCACGAGCCCTCCGCGTGCCGCGAGACGGCGCGTTCGAGGGTCACGGGGCGCAGCGCGTCGGGCGCGCGTTTGGACGGACGGATGATGGCGGGAACTCCTGATAAATCGGCTTGAGGCCGCGCACCCTAGAGGAGGCCTCGCGCAGGGAAAAGCCCTTTCCCCAACTCTCGTTTGGCCGGGCCTTGTGCGCTTCCGGGCGAGAAGCTACCACCCTGCGATGGGCTGGTGTGACGAGGTGCTCGGGTTTTGCGACGCCTCCGGCGGCAAGGCCGAACCGCCTCCTGCCGCCGAGGAGATCGAACCGCGTCTCGCGGGCCTCGGGATGGACGATCTGGTGCGCGCCTGGCGGGAGGTCTGCACCACCGGTCTCAAGGACCAGACCGACGGGACCCACGCTTTCACCCTGTATTTCGACCGGCTGTCCCACGACACGCCCGAGCGCGGCATCGCGTTCCTCGAAGCCGAACTCGCAAGCGAGCCGGACGATGCAATTGTCATGCTTCTGGCCCAAGGAAAGGTGCTCGGCCAATTGCTCGTCTTCCATGCCCGCCGCGCCGCCCCCGCCTTGCAGGAGCTGGCGCTTCGCCAGCCACGCTTGCGCTGGCTGATGGGCGCGAAGGCCGCATCGATCCGGCACGGCATGGTGGAAAGCCCTGAGCTGCAGCGGCGGCTTCTCGCCATCGCCGACGAGCCGGGCTACCTCGCCTGGCGCGAGAAGACGCGCAAGCCCGCGGAGCCCACGGAGTTTGCGGCGTTGCCGCTGCCGGAGCTTGCAGCGGCGTGGGTGGACATCACCTCGCGCTCCGACCTCGAACGGGAACTCGACGAGGACTGGGGCGCGATGTTCGACTTTCAGCAGGACCTCGTGAGCAACGACCCGCTCGGGGCGCTCGAACTGGTGAAGGCGATCCTTGAAATCGAGGACGACCCGAACATGCTGGGCCTGCTTGCGGCCGGCCTGCTCGAGGACCTCATCCCCGAAGAGGATGGTCCCGTGATCGATGCGGTCGTCGCCGAAGCCGAACGCAATCCGCGCTTCCGCCGCCTCCTCGGCGGCGTATGGTTCTATGGCATGAGTCCCGAGGTGACCGCACGGCTGGAGAAGGCCCGAGGCGAGGTGACGTGGTGAGCATGGCCCAAGATGCGACATCGCCACGGACCGGCGGGTCCGCACCCGCACCGTCCCCGGACGCGACCCCGATGATGGCGCAGTATTTGGAGATCAAGGCGAACAACGCCGACAGTCTGCTGTTCTACCGCATGGGCGATTTCTACGAGATGTTCTTCGACGACGCGGCGATCGCTTCCCGCGCGCTCGGCATCGCGCTCACCAAGCGCGGCAAGCATCTTGGGGAGGACATCCCCATGTGCGGCGTGCCGGTGCATGCGGCCGACGATTATCTCCAGCGCCTGATCGCCCAAGGGCATCGCGTAGCCGTGTGCGAGCAGACCGAGGACCCGGCCGAGGCCAAGAAGCGGGGGCCGAAAGCGGTGGTGCGCCGCGACGTGGTGCGGCTCGTCACCCCAGGCACGCTCACCGAAGAATCGTTGCTCGACGCACGCACGCACAATTTTCTCACCGCCCTGTTTCGCGGCGGCACCAAGGAAGGCTCAGAGCCGAGCTTCGCGCTTGCCACCATCGACATTTCCACGGGCGAGTTGATCGCGGCGTCGGCGCGGCTTGTCGATCTTCCAGGCGAGTTGGCGCGGATCAGACCCGGCGAGGTGCTGGTCGGCGAGGATCTCGCGGGCGACGCCGATCTTCGCCGTCTGATCGGTGAAGCCGGCGCGGCGCTGACGCCCTGCCCGCGCGCGCATTTCGACTCCGTGCGCGGCGAGCGTTCCCTAAAGGAACGTCTCGGCGTGGCGGCGCTCGACGCATTTGGTGACTTCACGCGGGCGGAACTGGCCGCGCTAGGCGGGCTCCTCACCTATGTGGAGATTACCCAGGTCGGCCGCGCACCGCTGCTGCGCCCGCCGCGAAAGGAAGCGGCCGGAAGTCTCCTTCTGATCGATGCGGCGACCCGCACAAATCTCGAGCTTGCCCGGTCCAATCAAGGCGCGCGGGCCGGCAGTCTGTTGGCGGCGGTCGATCGTACCGTTACCGCCGCGGGTGCCCGCGAACTGGCGAGCCGCCTGGCCAGTCCATTGACCGACGAGGCCGATGTGAACGCCAGGCTCGATGCCGTGTCCTATCTGGTGTCAGAACCGAGATTGCGCGGAGAGTTGCGCGCCGCGCTGAAATCCGCGCCAGATCTTGCGCGCGCCTTGGCGCGCCTCGCGCTTGGCCGCGGCGGTCCGCGCGACCTTGGGTCCGTGCGCCAAGCGATCATTGCCGCCCACGATCTCGCTGCGCATCTCTTACAGACCGGCGAAGCGCTCGGCTTGCCGCGCGAGCTGATGGGCATTGTCGAGCGCTTGGCGGCAGCGCCACCGGAAATGGAGCAGTCGTTGAGCGCGGCCCTGGCGCCGGAACTCCCCGTCAATGCCCGCGACGGCGGCTTCATCCGCGGCGGCTTCAGCGGCGATCTCGACGAGCACCGTAAGTTGCGCGACGGCAGCCGCCAGGTCATCGCGGGTCTGCAGTCGACCTATGCCGACGCGACCGGCATCAAAGGCCTCAAGGTGCGCCACAACAACGTGCTCGGCTATTTTGTCGAGGTCACCGCGCTGCATGCGCCGACGCTCACCAAGCCGCCGCATGTGGAGACCTTCATTCACCGCCAGACCATGGCCAACGCGGTGCGCTTCTCGACCCCTGAACTCGCCGATATCGAAGCGCGCATCACTTCCGCCGCCGACCGTGCGCTCGCCCTCGAACTCGACATCTTCGCCAAGCTCGTGGACGAGGTGCTCGGCGAGGAGCAGGCACTCTCGGCGGCAAGCGCCGCTCTGGCGGAACTCGATCACTATGCGGGCCTCGCGGAACTCGCGGTCGAGCAGAACTATGTGCGCCCGAAGGTCGACGGCAGCCTCGTGTTCGCCGTCGAGGAAGGCCGCCATCCGATGGTCGAGCAGAATCTGAAGCGCGGCGAGGGTGCGAGCTTCATCGGCAACGATTGCCGGCTCGGCGGCGGCGACGGCGAACACGGCACGCGCGTGCTCGTGGTCACCGGCCCCAACATGGCGGGCAAGTCGACCTTCCTGCGCCAGAACGCACTCATCGTCGTGCTCGCGCAGTCAGGCTGCTTCGTCCCGGCCAAGGCCGCCCATATCGGCATCGTCGATCGCCTGTTCAGCCGCGTCGGCGCCGCGGACGATCTCGCCCGCGGCCGTTCCACCTTCATGGTCGAGATGGTCGAGACCGCCGCCATCCTCAATCAGGCCACCGGGCGTTCTTTCGTGGTGCTGGACGAGATCGGACGCGGCACGGCGACTTTCGATGGGCTGTCCATCGCCTGGGCCACGCTCGAATATCTCCACGAGGTGAACCGCTCGCGCGTGCTGTTCGCCACCCATTATCATGAGCTGACGGCGCTGGCGGAGAAGCTCGCTCATGCCGCCAACGCCACGGTCGAGGTGAAGGAGTGGCGGGATGAGATCGTGTTCCTCTATCGGGTCGTCAAAGGCGCCGCAGACCGCTCCTACGGCATCCACGTGGCGAAGCTTGCGGGGCTTCCCGGTCCGGTGCTCGCCCGGGCCGGCCAGGTGCTGACCGAGCTGGAAAAGGCCGATGGACGCCCGAAACCGGCCGATCTGGCCGACGATCTCCCCCTGTTTCAGGCGGCCAGAACGCCGCCCGGATTCGACGAGCCCTCGCCGCTGGAACAGGCGCTGCAAGGCCTCAATCCCGACGCCATGACCCCGAAAGAGGCGCTCGAAGCGCTCTATCGCCTCCGGACATTGCTTGAAGACGAGGCGTAAAGCCTCAATGTGCTAGATATTCCCGTGATGGACCAAGCCGCGCCAAGAACACCGACCTATTTCGATTTCGACCTCCTGCGCCAGGAGACCGCCGAGATCGCACAGGCGCATGCGGGCCAGGACACGCAGCTTCGCGCGGCCTTGGTCGAGTATCTCAAGCCGCTGGTCGCCGGCGCCCACGCCGCCGCCAAGCAGCAGCTCGACCGGGACGGGGACGGGCGGGCCTGCGCCGCGGGCCTCTCCGATTTCCAGGACGCGCTGATCCAGCTCGCCTACGACGTCACCACGAACCACATCTATCGCGCCCAGAACCCCTCGACCGCCGAGCGCATGGCCGTGGTCGCGCAAGGCGGCTATGGGCGCGGGCTGCTGTCGCCGGGCTCCGACATCGATCTCCTGTTTCTGCTGCCCTACAAGCAGACCGCCTGGGGCGAGAGCGTCGCCGAGTACATGCTCTATTTGTTGTGGGACCTCGGCTTCAAAGTCGGCCATGCCACGCGCACGATCGCGCAATGCATTCGCTTGAGCCTCGCCGACATGACCATCCGCACGGCGCTGCTCGATGCCCGGCTCATTCTCGGCGATGAGAAGCTCTTCGCCGAGTTCTTGCATCGCTTCCGCCGGGAGGTGCTCGATACCGATGCGCGCGCCTTCATCGAGGCCAAGCTTGCCGAGCAGGATCAACGGCACTCGCGTTCGGGCGCCTCGCGCTATCTCGTCGAGCCGAACATCAAGGAAGGTACCGGGGGCTTGCGCGACCTGCACACGCTGCATTGGCTCGCCAAGCATCTCTATCCCGATCAGGCCGAGGAAGAATTCGTCGAAGCCGGCGTCTTCACGCCCGGCGAGTATCGCAGCTTCCGCCGCTGCGAGTTCTTCCTCTGGACCGTACGGTGTCACCTGCATTTTCTCACCGGCCGGCCCGAGGAGCGGCTGAGCTTCGATCTCCAGCGCGCCATGGCGGACCGGCTCGGCTATCGCGGCCATGCAGGCTTGAGCGGCGTCGAGCGTTTCATGAAACACTACTTTCTTATCGCCAAGGAAGTCGGCCAGCTCACGCGCATCGTCTGCACCGCGCTCGAGCTGAAGCAGTTGAAGTCGGTGCCGGCGCTCGATGCGCTGCTGGCGCCGTTCAGCTGGCGCCGCCGCGCCAAGCTGCGCCGGACCTCCGACTTCCGCATCGAGAACGGCCGCATCTCCACCGTCGACAAGGACGCCTTCGCCAAGGACCCTGTGAATTTCATTCGGCTGTTTGTCGTGGCCGACGAGAACCAGGCGGCGTTCTCGCCGGAAGTCTTGCGGCAGATCCGCGCGAATTTCCGTTTGATCGACGACGATCTGCGCCACAGCCCGGCGGCCAACCGCTTGTTCATGCGGCTGCTGATGGACGCCCGGGATCCCGAAACCACCTTGCGCAAGATGAACGAGGCCGGCGTGCTCGGCCGCTTCTTCACCGAGTTCGGCCGTGTCGTGTCGATGATGCAGTTCAACATGTATCACCACTTCACGGTGGACGAGCATTTGCTCCGCACCGTCGGCTATCTGTCCGGCATCGAGCGGGGCAAATACTCGGTCGATCACCCGGTCTCGAGCGAGGTGGTCCGCACCATCGACAATCGCCGCGCGCTCTATGTCGCCGCCTTCGTGCATGACATCGCCAAGGGTCGCGACGAAGACCACTCCGTCGCCGGCGCGCGCATCGCCCGCGAGCTCGGCCCACGCCTCGGGCTGAATGCGTCCGAGACCGAGACCGCCGCCTGGCTGGTCGAGCATCACCTCACCATGAGCCTGTTCGCTCAGAGCCGCGACCTGAACGACCCGAAGACCATCCGCGATTTCGCCGAGGTCGTGCAGAGCCGCGAGCGGCTCAAGCTGCTGCTGATCCTCACCGTCGCCGATATCTGCGCCGTCGGGCCGGGCACCTGGACCGGGTGGAAGGGCCAGCTCCTGCGCACGCTCTATTTCGAGACCGAGCCGTTGCTCGGCGGCGGCCACACCGAGCTCACGCGCACCCAACGCATGTCCCGGGCCCAGGAGGCTCTGCGGCAGCGCCTGGCCGATTGGCAGCCCCGGGACCTGGATCACTTCATCGACCGTCACTACCCGGCCTATTGGCTGAGAACCGACCTCGACGTCATCGCCGAGCACGCCAAGCTGCTCCGTGACGTCGAAACGCACGACCGCGCCGTGGTCACCCACATCTCGACCGACGCCTTCCGCGCCGTCACCGTGCTCACCTTGCTCGCGCCGAACCATCCGCGCCTCCTGGCGATGGTCGCGGGCGCCTGCACCGGGGCGGGCGCGAACATCGTCGATGCGCAAATCTCGACGACCCGCGACGGCATGGCGCTCGATACCATTCACCTGGAGCGCGAATTCGATCACGCCGAAGACGAGGAGCGCCGCGCCCGCAAGATCGCGGTCTCCATCGAACGCATGCTCAAGGGCGAGACGCGCGCCGTCGACCTCATCAAGGGCAAGAGGCGGCCGAAGTCGCGGCTTTCGGCCTTCACCGTCGAGCCGCAGGTGATCATCGACAACACCCTGTCCGACGCCTTGACGGTGATCGAGATCAACGGCCTCGACCGGCCCGGCCTGCTCTATGACGTCACGCGCGAGATCTCCGACCTCAATTTGGACATCGCCTCGGCCCACATCGCCACCTTCGGCGAGAAGGCCGTCGACGTGTTCTACGTGACCGATCTCACCGGCAAGAAGATCACGAGTTCCTCCCGCGAGTCGCTGATCCGCGAGCGGCTGACCAAGGTTCTGGCGCGCAAGGAGTCTGAGCTCGCGCCCGCGTAAACCCGCCTGCCTTGTAAGTCCCTGCCTTGCCGGATCGCGAAATCCGGGCCAACAGAGTACGCCATGACGCTCTATCGCGGATTTGCCACGGTCGGCGGGATGACGGTCATAAGCCGCGTGCTCGGCTTCGTGCGCGACGTGATGATCGCCGCCGTGCTCGGCGCCTCGTCCGTGACCGACGCTTTCTTCGTGGGCTTTCGCGTGCCCAACATGTTCCGGCGGATTTTCGCCGAAGGGGCCTTCAACGCGGCCTTCATCCCGCTGTTCGCCAAAAAGCTGCACTCCCAAGGCGACGCGGCGGCACGCGCTTTCGCCGCCCAGGCGCTGTCCGGCCTCACCCTGGTGCTCGTCGTCTTCGTGGTGCTCGCCGAGATCGCCATGCCGTGGCTGATGCTGCTGTTGGCGCCGGGCTTCGCCGACGACCCGGACAAGTTCCACCTCGCGGTGCTGCTGGGGCGCATTGCGTTGCCTTATCTCGTCTTTATGTCCTGGGTGGCGCTCTACACGGGGCTGCTCAACTCGCTTGGCCGCTTCGCGGCGGCGGCGTTCGCACCGAGCCTGCTCAATGTGGTGCTGATCGCCGTGCTGCTCGGCCTCGTCGCCACCGGCACGGGCGAGCAGACCATCGCCGGCGTGGCGCTTGCCTGGGGCGTGGTGGTTTCAGGACTTCTGCAGGTCGCCATCGTCGCCTTCGCCGCGATCCGCGCCGGGCTCCGTCTCAAGCTCGAACGTCCCAGATTCACGCCGGACATGAAGCGCCTGGTGCAATTGGCGGTGCCGGGGATGATCGCGGGCGGCATGGCGCAGATCACCATCGTCATCTCGACGATCATCGCCAGCCTGCAAGATCGCGTCGTGTCGTGGCTTTATTACGCCGACCGCATCTTCCAGCTGCCGCTGGGACTGATTGGTGTTGCCGTCGGCGTGGTGCTGCTGCCCGATCTCAGCCGCAAATTGCGCTCGGGCGACACCCGCGCCGTCATCGACAGCGAGAACCGCGCGCTCGAGTTCTCGCTCCTGCTGACCGTGCCCGCCGCGGTCGCGCTGTTCATCGCCTCGTGGCCCATCATGCGCGTGCTGTTCGAGCGCGGCGCCTTCACCACGGTCGATGCACGCGCCACCGCCGGCATGCTGTCGGCGCTGGCGATCGGTCTGCCCGCTTATGTGCTGATCAAGGCGCTTCAGCCGAGCTTCTTCGCCCGCGAGGACACCAAGACGCCGATGATCTATGCGGGCATCGCCATGACCGCGAACGCGGCGCTCAGCTACGTGCTGTTCGTGATGCTCGGCGCGGTCGGCATCGCCATCGCCACGAGCCTCACCGGCTGGATCAACGTGGTGCTGCTCGCTCAGGAGCTGCGGCGCCGCGGCGAGTTCGAGCTCGACGCTCAGTTCCGCCGCGCGTTCCTCGGCATCGCGCTGGCGAGTATCGCCATGGGCCTCGTGCTGTGGTGGCTCAC
>CAYWIA010000003.1:0-25594 GCA_964458245.1 uncultured Methyloceanibacter sp.
GATAGATGCTCCCGCTAATCGGAACGGGACAGGCCGCCTTCGACCACGCGAAACTGTCTGCGGACGACGCGTACGACCTCGGGCCCGTCATTGCCCATGAAGGCTGGAACCCCGTCCGGCCAATGCAGATGGAGTTCGGTGGCCTCGAACGTGGTTAGCGGCTCGGCGCCGAGCCAGAAGGGCGGCTCGATTGCGGTGATAGAACCGAGGATCCGGTTGATCGAAGAGCCCGTATGAATCAGGGGCATCAACGTGAATTCGAAGGCCGCTTGGCGGTCGGTTTCGGTCCCGGCCAGAAAAAGGCCGTGGCCCACCGCCCCGTCATTCACGATGTTGCGGACCAGGGAGCCGATGGCATCTGGGTCGTGGACCGGCCAGAGGCTCAGGAAGTCGACGCCGCGCAGCTCGCGGCCGAATTGCTGGCAGACTTTTGTGCCGGCCAAGCGGAAGCGAAAGGCGAGCACGCCGGTGCATTCGGCGATGAAAGTCTCGCGCAGGAGACCCGCGATCTTCGCCGGCTCGATCTCGAACCGGCGAGGGGCAATCCGCCCATTGCGTATCGTGTCCCAATACGCGTAAAGCTGCCTACTCGTTGGCTGCTGCATAGCCCACCCGACGCAAAACGATTCCTCATCCGCCCGCTCAGGTGCTGGCCAAGCCGGACTTGTTCCGGGATGGCACAGGTGAACGGACATACTCACGGTTTGTTAAGCAGGGAGTATGCCAGCGCGCCGCGGACGGGCTGTCGTGCGGAGGCTCGGCGGCCGTTAAGGTTGCTGCGGGTGATGAATACGTTGGTTTCCGGTGGATCCTTCAATGGCGGAACGCGAACCTATCCTTAACGTGCCGCGTGCCGTGGTGTGGGCGGCCGCGGTCATGATCGTGATCCAGGTGGTGAGAAGCCTGCTGCCGGACGAGATCGACATCACGGTTCTCCTGTCTTTGGCCTTCATTCCCGCCCGTTACAGCGGGGCGGCGGCCGAACTGCCCGGCGGCTATCTCACCGCGGTCACCTCATTCGTGACCTACATGGTGGTGCATGGCGGCTGGATGCATCTCCTGGTCAACGTGTTGTGGATGCTCGCCTTCGGGACGGCCGTGGCCCGGCGGATCGGCACGCGCGGCTTCTACGAATTTTCGATCCTGTGCGGAATTGCCGGCGCGCTGACCCACCTTGTCTTTCATTGGGGCGAAATGGCCCCGGTGGTCGGGGCATCGGCGGCCATTTCAGGACAGATGGCCGGAGCGCTCCGGTTCATTTTCTTCGCCCGCCGGGAACCGGGCGAACGGGCCCCGGATTTTTCGCGTGCGCCCCTGGCCGATCTCAGCACGACCCTGCGCGATCACCGCATCGTCGGATTTCTCATATTTTGGCTGGTGCTGAACGCCTATTTCGGCCTGACGTCGGTCTCCTTCGGCGGGGCGAGTGACGGGATTGCCTGGGAAGCCCATATCGGCGGCTTCGTCTGCGGTCTGTTGACCTTCGGGCTTTTCGATCGTTCCCCCGCGTCCGAAAACCCTTCGCAACTGCGGTAAGCACTGAGAATTGGCGCTTGATTCGCCACAAGCTTGCGCGCCGTTTCACTCCGGGACATGATGTCGCAGCAAACGGGACTGAAGTTCCCGGGCTGGAGGAAACCCAATGAATGTCGCAGCAATCCTGAAACTGAAGGGCAGGGAGGTCGTCACCGCCTCACCGGACATGTCCTTGCTAGAGATTGCCCAGCTCCTCGGTCAGCACAAGATCGGCTGCATCGTGATCTCCGAGGACGACGGCAAGGTTACCGGTATCGTCTCGGAGCGGGACATCGTGCGCGAGATCGCCCGCGCCGGCGCCTCGGTCCTTAAGGAGCCGGTCGAGCAATACATGACCAAAGCGGTGGTCAGCTGCCGGGAATCCGACACGATGGATCAACTGATGGGTGAGATGACCGCGCATCGGTTCCGCCACATGCCGGTCGTGGATCGCGGCCGTCTCGTGGGGCTCGTGTCTATCGGTGACGTGGTGCGGATGCGGATCGCCGAGGCCGAAATGGAAGCGGCGGCCATGCGCGAGTACATCGCCACGGGCTGAGCGTCCTCGATCTTCTATGGCTGACTTGTATGGCGCTCCCGCTTAGGCGGCGAGCGCCCGCACGGCCAACCTGATCTCGTCGAGTTGAGATTCTGCCGCTTTGGCGCCGAGAGCGATCGCCTCCTCGGCGCGATGGAAATCGAAAAGGCCGATGCTGCCGGTCCTTGGACCGATGCTGATGTCGGGCGGGTCGCCGGCAAGCCGCGAGCGGGCGATGCGGTCTTGGGTGATGTTGATTGCATCCATCATCACGGCCGACATCCCCGGAGCGCCGTTGCTGCGCCCGAAGATTTGCCGATGGAGGAGGTGCACGGCGCCCCGGCCATTGCCGGGAAGCATCTGGTCGTCGACATGTGCCGGCTCGGCGAGAGCCTCCTGATCGTGGATCACGCCGCCTTTGCCGAAGAGATCGCAGTTGAGATTGACGGCGATGACGATGCGCGCCCCAAGTGCACGGCACACCGAGACCGGGATTGGATTGACGAGCGCACCGTCGATCAGCCAGCGGCCGTTGATCTGCACGGGACGGAAGATCCCCGGCAGCGCGAAGGACGCCTTCAGTGCGGTCACTAGGTCGCCTTTGTTCAGCCAGACCTCGTGACCGGTCCCGAGCTCGGTGGCGACGGCCACGAAACGCGGGCTGAGTTCCTCGATGGCGACGTTCTTGAGGTGGTTTTCGAGCCGGCTTGAGAGGCGTTGACCGGTGATGAGGCCCGAGCCCGCGAAATTGAAATCGAGAAAGCCGAAGATGCGCCGGCGGGTGAGGGTCGTGGCGAACTCTTGCAGCCCATCGAGTTTGCCGGTGACGTAGCAAGCGCCGGCCACGGCGCCGATCGAGGTGCCGGCAACGATGTCCGGCTCCAGGCCGGCGGCAATCAGGCTGCGCAGCACCCCAATGTGCGCCCAGCCCCGCGCGGCCCCACCGCCAAGTGCCAAACCGATCGTCGGTCTTGCCATCTACAACGCCTCACACAGGACATATGGCCCTGCATCGCCAATCCACAAGCGCTCCCGCCCCTGGACCGGAAGGCCCGGCGGGACGCCAGCATTGTTCAATTAGATCAGTACTATGAACTCTTTAAGGTTCCCTTTGCGGCGGACTCGTGGCCGTAGACGGCCTCCGGGTCGAAGCGGCGTGCGGCATTTGCTGGCACGAGCTTCTGCCCGGCCTCTTTGCCGAAGGGGACGCTGCGATAGAAACAGGAGACGCGGCCCGTGTGGCAGCAGGCGCCCGTGCCCGACATCGCCACCGTGATCCAGAGCACGTCCTGATCGCAGTCGGTGCGCATCTCGACGATGCGCTGGGTATTCCCGCTGGTCTCCCCTTTGCGCCACAGGGCTTTGCGCGAGCGCGACCAATAGACCGCTTCACCCGTCTCGATGGAGCGGGCGAGCGCCTCTTGATTCATATAGGCGAACATCAGCACCTCGCCGGTCTCGGCGGAGGTGACGATGACGGGGAGCAACCCGTGCGCGTCGAAGGCTGGCGCGAAAACGTCGCCTTCCTCGCGTTCGGTCTTGTCCTCAATCCTGGGGAAGAGGTCGGCCTTGGTCACCGCGATTAAATTCCTTCGCGGCCGAGGCGGGGTTTACGAACGGCCGCGCTCGGTCGCCAGCTGCATGAAGCGCGCCTGCTGCGCCGGGTCCTCTTTGAAGATGCCGGTGAACTGCGTGGTGATGGTGGCCACGTCGGGCTTTCTCACACCGCGGATCGACATGCACTGATGGACCGCCTCGATCATCACCGCCACGCCCTTGGGCTTGAGCACCCGGTCGATGGTCTCGGCGATCTGGGCGGTCATGGTCTCTTGGGTTTGCAGACGGCGTGCGAACACCTCGACCACGCGGGCGAGCTTGGAGAGCCCCACCACGCGGTCCGTCGGAAAGTAGGCGATATGCGCCTTCCCGATGAAGGGGATCATGTGGTGCTCGCAATGGGAATGGAGTTCGATATCGCGGAGCATGACGATGTCGTCATAGCCGGCCACTTCGTCGAAGGTCCGCGACAGCACGTCGAAAGGATCTTCGCTGTAGCCGGCGAAAAACTCGTCATAGGCGGACGTCACGCGGCGCGGCGTGTCGCGCAAGCCTTCGCGCTGAGGGTCGTCCCCCGCATAGGCAATGAGCGTACGCACGGCCTCCTCGGCCTTCTCCCGCGAGGGGCGCGTGATCTGTGGCCCGCGGCCGATCTCGATGCCCGCGTAAAGCTCTCTGCCCGGCCGATCCTTCGCTGTGGCGTCCATAACTTGAGCGTTCCTTTATCTGGCTAAACACTTGAGCCGCATTCTTTTAAGCCCGACATTCATGGCGCAGGCGCGGCAAGGGGGTCCCGTGGCCCTCTGGGCCTCGGCTGCATATATAATGCGCGAATTCCGCCTGCAAGGCGAGCCCGGCCAACCAAGGATAGGAAATGACCCGGCCCGAGGATATTTATAGCCAGCAACTGCTCGAGCTTGCCGCTTCCATGCCGCGCACGCGGCGGTTGAGCGAGCCTCAGGCCACCGCCAAGGCACATTCGAAACTGTGTGGCAGCCAGGTGGAGATCGATCTGGTGATGGATGGGGACGTGGTCACCGATTACGGCCAGACGGTGCGGGCTTGTCTGCTCGGGCAGACGGCCGCTTCGGTCATGGGGCGGGAAATCGTCGGCTCGACCGCGGAGGAACTGCGCGCGATCGGTGCGGCGATGCGCAAGATGTTGAAAGAGAACGGGCCGGCCCCGGCGGGCAAATGGAGCGACTTGGCGCTGCTCGAGGCGGTGCGCGACTACAGGGCGCGCCAGCCCTCGACCCTGCTCGTGTTCGATGCGGTGGAGGATGCACTCCATCAGATCGAGGCGGAGCGGGACGGCGTCGCCGCTGACGCCGCGCCATCCGCATAAAGAGCCATGAGCGACGACAATAAGCCGTGCTGGCTCGATCCCTCGACCGTGACCGCACGGACCGGAAGCAACTATCCCGCACCCTTCGACGAGGCCGCTTTGGGCCGGGCCAAGCGAGCGCTCGGCGATGCGCTCGATCTCACCCAGTTCGGCGTCAACCTCGTGACCTTGCCGCCCGGTGCCTGGTCGTCGCAGCGCCATTGGCATGTCCATGAGGATGAGTTCGTGTACGTGCTCGAAGGGGAGGCGACCCTCGTCACCGATGCGGGTGAAACGGTGCTCAAGCCAGGGATGGCGGCTGGCTTCCCCGCGGGCCGCGCCGACGGGCATCATCTGATCAACCGTGGCGATCGACCCGTTCTCTATCTGGAGGTTGGCACCCGTGCCGACCACGAAGAGGCGCATTACAGCGACATCGACCTTAAGGCGCGTAAAGTCGGCGGCCGCTTCGTGTTCACCCACCGAAACGGCGATCGCTATCCATGAGCGCGACACTCGGACAGCGCGCGGCCAAAGCGCTGATGCTGGCGCCGATAATGGCATACCGCTACTCGTTCTCGGCGCTTGTGGGCGGCCATTGCCGGCATTTGCCGACCTGCTCTGACTATGCGCGCGAGGCCATCGACGTGAACGGAGCGTGGAAGGGCGGCTGGCTCACGCTCGCCCGGCTGTGCCGCTGCCACCCTTGGGGCAGCGAGGGGCTCGACCCGGTGCCCGACCTCCGTCACGAGCGCCATTCCTTGGCCCCTTGGCGCTATGGCCGCTGGCGCCTAAATAAAAGTGACGCGGCAGGCGATTCCCGCTAAAAGCGGCGCCGCCGACACATAGTCCGTCTTACCTGCGCTGGTACGCAGGAGTGAGAGGAGCGACAGATGATTTCCCTCAAGTTTCCCGATGGTTCCGCGCGCGACTTCGAATCCGGAGTCACGGGCCGCGCCGTTGCCGCCTCGATCGCCAAATCACTCGAGAAAAACGCCGTGGCCGTCGAGATCGACGGCACGTTGCGCGATCTCGGCGAGCCGATCGAGAGCGATGCCAGCATCCGCATCATCAAGCGCACCGATCCGGAGGCGCTCACGCTGATCCGCCACGACGCTGCGCATGTCATGGCCGAAGCGGTGCAGGCGCTTTATCCGGACACGCAAGTCACCATCGGCCCTGTGATCGAGAACGGCTTCTATTACGATTTCGCGCGCGAGGAGTCCTTCACGCCGGAGGACTTGCCGGTCATCGAGAAGAAGATGGCCGAGATCATCGCTTCCAATCATCCATTTACCGTCGAGGTGTGGAGCCGCGACAAGGCGCGGGAGGTGTTCGCCGAGAAGGGGGAAGGCTTCAAGGTCGAACTCGTCGACGCGATCCCCGAAGGCGAAGACGTCAAGGTCTATCACCAGGGTGACTGGTTCGACCTGTGCCGTGGGCCGCATATGGATACCACCGGCCGCATCGGCAAAGGCTTCAAGCTGCTCAAAATCGCGGGCGCCTATTGGCGCGGCGATTCGAACAACCCGATGCTCCAGCGCATCTACGGCACGGCCTGGGCGAGCGAAGACGATCTCAAGGCCTATCTCCATCAGCTCGAGGAGGCGGAGAAGCGCGATCATCGACGCCTGGGCCGCGAGATGGATTTGTTCCACTTCCAAGAGGAGGCGCCGGGCGCCGTGTTCTGGCACGCGAAGGGCTGGGCGCTGTTCCAGGCGCTGATCGGCTATATGCGCCGGCGCCAGAACGATTGGGGCTATGTGGAGGTGAACTCGCCGGACATGATGGAACGCACGCTATGGGAGCAGTCGGGCCATTGGGAAAAGTTTGCCGAGAACATGTATATCGCCGAGACGCCCGATGACCGCGTATTCTGCTGCAAGCCCATGAACTGTCCGGGGCATGTGCAGATCTTCAAGCACGGTCTGAAGAGTTATCGCGATCTGCCCTTGCGCATTGCCGAATTCGGCAAAGTGCACCGCTACGAGCCCTCCGGGGCGCTGCATGGGCTCTTGCGCGTGCGCCATTTCACGCAAGACGACGCGCATATCTTCTGCACCGACGATCAGATCACCGAAGAGTGCGTGAAGCTCAACGAGCAGATGCTTTCCATCTATCTCGATTTCGGCTTCGAGGACGTGCGCATCAAGTTTTCCGACCGCCCCGAAAAGCGTGTCGGCGCCGATGCGGTATGGGACAAGGCTGAAGCCGCTCTGAAACGTGCCGTCGAAGCGGCCGGACTCTCCTACGAGCTGAACCCGGGCGAAGGCGCGTTTTACGGACCGAAGCTCGAATATGTTCTGCGCGACGCCATCGGGCGCGAATGGCAATGCGGCACGATCCAGGTCGATCTCAATATGCCGGAGCGCCTCGGCGCCTTCTATATCGGTCCCAGCGGCGAGAAGGCGGCGCCGGTGATGATCCATCGCGCCATGTTCGGCTCGCTGGAGCGCTTCACGGGCATTCTCATCGAGCATCACGCGGGGCACTTGCCGCTGTGGCTCGCGCCCACCCAGGCTGTGGTCGCCACCATCGTCTCCGATGCGGACGACTACGCCGAGAAAGTGCTGGCACGGCTGAAAGAGGCGGGCTTGCGCGCCGAGGCCGATCTTCGCAACGAGAAAATCAACTACAAGGTGCGCGAGCACTCGATGGCGAAGGTGCCGGTGCTGCTGGTGGCCGGCAAGCGCGAAGCTGAAGAGGGTACCGTGTCGGTGCGCCGGCTCGGCTCGCAAAAGCAAGAGGTCATGAGCCTCGATGCTGCCGTTCGGGCGCTCGTCGATGAGGCCGTGCCGCCGGACTTGCAGCAGCACGAAAAGGCGGCCTAGCCTGACACTCTGAGGCGATCGCCGGAAACCGAAATCGCTGCCTGAAAATCGGTCGCGTGCCTGTGCGGCCGAGGCGTACTATCGCGACCATGAGCACGCAGCAGCTTACTGGACGAGCCGACGAATTCTTCCGCGCCCTGCAGCGTCGCGACGCCTCCTACGAGGGCATTTTCGTGGTCGGGGTGAAGACGACCGGCATTTTCTGCCGCCCGACTTGCTCGGCGCGGAAACCCTTGCGCGCCAACGTCGAGTTTTTTCCCAGTGCGCATGAGGCGCTGTACGCCGGCTTTCGTCCGTGTCTGCGGTGCAAGCCGATGCATGCGGGACGCGAGGTTCCCCCCTTGGTGGAGGAGCTTCGCCGCCAGGTCGAGGAGGGGCTGTCGGAACCTTTGCGGGAGCGGGATCTGCTGCGCAAAGGAATCGATCCGTCAACCGCGCGGCGGCAGTTTCAGAGGTATTTCGGCATGTCGTTTCACGCCTATCAACGCGCGCGGCGCATGGGGTCCGCCCTGGCCGCGGTCAGAAAGGGGACAAAGCTCTTGGACACGCAATTGGCGCACGGCTTCGAATCGTCGAGCGGGTTTCGTGAAGCCTTCGCGAAGCTGTTTGGCACCGTCCCGTCGAAGGCAAACGGCGTACACTGCCTCTTCGCGCGCTGGATCGAGACGCCTCTCGGCGCAATCCTCGTCCTGGCGGACGATAGCGGGCTCTACGTGCTGGACTGGGTGGACCGCCGCGGACTTGAGCGTGAGATTCTTCGTCTGCGTCACAAGACCAAGTTTGCCATCGTGCCGGGCGATCATCTGTTGCTGGACCAGGCAAGTCGCGAGATCGGTGAATATTTCCGCGGCACGCGCGCCGCGTTCAGCTTGCCGTTTGCACCGCGCGGCACGGAGTTTCAAAGGCGCGTCTGGGATGCGCTGCTGGAAATTCCGCCCGGCGAAACGCGGTCCTATGCGGAAATTGCCAGACGTATTGGCGCACCGAAAGCCGTGCGAGCCGTGGCTCGCGCCAATGGCGACAACTTCCGCGGGATCGTGATTCCCTGTCACCGAGTCATCGGCAGCGACGGTTCGCTTACCGGCTATGGTGGCGGGCTCCCGCGAAAGAAATGGTTGCTCGAGCACGAACGTTCGATGATGTCCGCCGCCGCCGCTCCGGCCCAAGTCCTCAAGGCGTCGATGGGCGGAATAGTGCGCCGGGGTTGAGCAGCGGCGCGTTGGGATCGGCGGGCGCGCGCGTGAAGCCGTCGAAGCCGACCGCGCCGCCGGGACCTTCGCCAGCCAAGCCGCCGGTGCCCGGCGGGGGCGCTTCCGGTGGATCGAGCAGGGCTTTCAAGGCTTCCGGCGAGGTGGGACCGTCCTCGACCGCCACTTCGATCTGCTTGTCGTTGCCGGGCTCGATGGAAAACTTTCGGCTGTAGCTCTGTCCGTCGTGATCGGCCACCACGGCATAGCTGCCGGCAGCGAGGATGTGGGTCGGAAGCGCGCCTACGTTCGACTTTACCGTGTCGCCGGCGGAGGTGAGGATCGTCCATTTCGTATTGGCGAGGGCCTCGCCGCCCAGGCTCTGCACTAGGCGGAAGGTGATCTTCGCCCCTGTATGCTTGATGGTCGCCTCGGTGATGCGTCCCGGCTCCACCGTCACGTCGACGCCGACACTCGCATTCGCATCCCCGTAAAGGCTCCTCAAGTGATAGGCGCCGGCATTGAGACGAATGACCCTGTGGGGTTGGGCGTCGGCCAGGATCGTCTCGCGGTTGCCGAACTGGTCTTGCTCGTCCGACATAATGTCGAAGCGGACGGTGCCTTTGGGGCATTCCTCTCCGGTCGCAAGCAACGCCCTCATGGCAAGTCCGCCGGTGTTGAGGACGAAGGTCTCCTCGAGAGACTTCCCACCCTCCACCTTGATCTTCCTGGTCAGGTTGGAGAGCCCATAGGCGGCGTTGACCAAGTACTCTCCGGGAAGCAGGGCTGCTGTCGGTGTCGGCTCGCGATGCGTGCTGATGAGCTCGAAGCCGCCATCGGACTTGGCTTTCGCGTTGTAGACCCGCCAGATCAGACCCGATTGCAGCTTGGCGCCACCTTCGGTGATGAGCGCATTGAAGCTCACCGGCACGGGCCGCAGCGGCTGGGTCTTGGGCGGCGCGGGCGAGACCGGGACCGTGCGTTGTGCCTGCGCTTGCGGGGCCTCCGGCTTCGGCGCCCCTGATTTCAGCACGGCGGTTTCGCCCAGCGTCTGCGTTCCCACGTGTCCCGGTCCAGGAGGCGCGGGCGGGGCCTCTGCCTCGGCGATCGGAGCGGCCGTCGTCGGCGGTGCGCTCATGGCCGCGAACACGGCGCCCAGTCCGGTCTCGAAGTCCGCTTCGTTGTCGGCGGTGATGAACTTGCCGCCGGTCACCTTGGCCATACAGGCCAGCGGTTCGAGGTCCGCAGGCTTGTCGCCGAGCCCCACCACGTGGATGCGCAATCCCTTCGTCTTTTGCTTGAGCGCCTCAGCGGTCTCGCAAAGATCGGCGTCGCAGCTATCCTCGCCATCGGCGATGAGCACGACGTCGAGGGGTTTGCCCTCGCTTGCAAGCGAAGCCGCGTCGCCGATGGCCGCGGCAATGGGGGCTTGGCCCGTGGCCTTGATGCCGCCGAGGAGCTTCGCAAAGCTGCCGCCATTGAGCTCGCCCGTCTTGGCCAGGATCTCGCTGTCGGCACAATTTGAGTCCTTGCGATGCCCGAAGGCCACGAGACCCAGAGAGAATTGATTGGCCTGGCTGGGGATCGCCTGCGTGAGCGCGCCAAGCGCGACATCGAGCTTGGTGGTCTCGCCGAGCTTGTCCCCCATACTCTTTGAAGCATCGAACACAAGGACCGCAGCAGGCCGGTCGGGCGCGGGCGCGGGCGCATCCTCGGCTGCCGCTATCCCGGCGCCGAAGAAAAGAGCGGGCAAAAGCAAGAGCTTCAGCGCCGCGAAGTGCTTCCCCCGCATGGCGTTTCTCTTCCGATTTGTCGACCGCCCCGCCCCTTATACAGGCAACAGGCAGCCACCACGCTTGGAAATTTGATCGCGAATAAGGCCGATTTTTGAAGCTCTCGGCGCCGATTGGACGCAAGGGACGAAGATTGTTGGATTGCCCGTTTCACGATATGCAGCATGGCCTTAGCCAGTCACTGTGAGCGCATGTCCAATCCCACTCTCGATCACCTTTTGAGCCGCCGGTCCGTCTCGGCCAACGCGATGACCGAACCCGGTCCCGATGCGGACCAGCTCGGTCAAATCCTGACCGCAGGCGCCCGCGTGCCGGACCACAAGAAGCTCGTGCCCTGGCGCTTTATCGTCTTTCAGGGTGCCGCCCGGGAAGCCTTCGGGCAGGTGATCGCGGAAGCCTGCCGCGCCGAAGAGGACGAGCCCAGCACCTTTCGTCTCGATACGGAGGCCAAACGCTTCCTGCGGGCCCCCGTGGTGGTCGCCGTCATCTCCCGCGTCATCCAGACGCCTGCCGTGCCCGAATGGGAGCAGATCCTGTCCGCGGGCGCGGCCTGTCAGAATTTGATGGTGGCGGCGACGGCGCTCGGCTTTGGCGCGCAATGGATCACCGAATGGTACGCCTTCAGCCCGGGCGTGCGGCAGGCTTTGCACTTGGCGGAGAATGAGCGGGTAGCCGGTTTCATCTATATCGGTACGGCGAAGGAGAAACCCGAGGAGCGGGACCGGCCCGCACTCGCCGACGTCGTTACAACCTGGCAGGCTTGAAACGCTTCTGCACGCCCGTAGGATCACGGCCCATGTTCTATGACGCGGTTGCCAACACACACGGCCTGCAATGGGATCCGTTCAAGGCCCTGGTCAGCCCCCGGCCGATCGGCTGGATCTCCACGCTCGGCAAGAACGGGGTGGTCAATCTGGCGCCTTACAGCTTCTTCAATGCGGTCGCGACCGACCCGCATTTCGTGATGTTCTCTTCGGGCGGGCGGAAGGACAGCCAGCGCAACGCGGAAGAGACCGGAGAGTTCGTCTGCTCGCTCGCCACTTACGATCTGCGCGACGCCATGAACCGCACTTCACAGCATGTCAGCCCCGAGGTGGACGAGATGGTGCTCGCCGGGCTGACGCCCGCACCTTCGAAGCTGGTGGCGCCGCCGCGTGTGGCAGAGTCGCCCGTGGCCTTCGAGTGCAAATATTGGCGGACCATCGATCTCCCCGGCCCGAACGGCGGTCCTGGGACTCATGCCATCGTGCTCGGGCAGGTGATCGGCGTGCATATCGACGACCGGACCATCGTCGACGGTAAGGTGGATGTGACCAAGCTCAAGCCCATCGCGCGGTTGGGCTATGGGGACTATGCGGTGATCGATCAGGTGTTCGAGCTGTCGCGGCCTCAATAGCCGAACTGCTCGGCAAGGATGCGCTCGGCCAGCGTGTGGCCGGGATCGAACATCATGAAGAGGTCGATGCCGCTCGCTTCGCCCACTTCGACGGCGACCACGTCGCGGAACTCGGTGTGGTCGGCCACGGCGCTTACCGGGCGCTTGTTCGGCTCCAGCACCTCGATCAGCACCTTGGCCTCGTTGGGCAGCAGCGCGCCGCGCCAGCGCCGCGGCCGGAACGGACTGATCGGGGTGAGCGCGAGCAGCGGCGCGGTGATGGGCAGGATCGGCCCATGGGCGGAGAGATTGTAGGCCGTGCTGCCGGCGGGCGTGGCCACCAATACGCCGTCGCAGATCAGCTCTTCCAGCCGGGTGGTACCGTCGACGCCGATCTTCAGCTTGGCCGCTTGATAGATTTGGCGGAACAACGAGACCTCGTTGATGGCGAGCGCTTCGCGGGTCGCGCCGTTCACGTCTCGCACGGTCATGCGCAAAGGATGGATGACGGTGATCTCCGCCGCCTCCAGCCGGTCTTTCAGCCGGTTCTCCGTGTAGTCGTTGAGCAGGAAGCCGACCGAGCCCCGGTTCATGCCGTAGATGGGAATGCGGCTATGAAGGTGGTCATGCATGGTCTGAAGCATCAGACCGTCGCCGCCGAGCGCAACGATGGCGTCCGCTTCCTCCGGCGTCACGTTGCCGTAACGCTTGGTGAGCGCCTTGAAGGCATCCTTCGCCTCATTGGTCTCGCTGGCGACGAAGCAAATCTTTTCGAAGCGTGCCATGGTCACTCTACTGCGCTTGCCGGCCCAAGGATCCGCTCTTGGGGAAGGCACTATAAAGCTGTGGTGCTAAAGTCATGCAAGTGTCTCAAGGGAGGGTGAATGGAGGTCACATGCGGAACGAAGACCGGCCGGTCCTGATCTATACGACTTTCCCGAGCCTGGAAGACGCCAAGCGCGTGGGCGAGGCGCTGGTGGCGGCCCGGCTCGCGGCCTGCGTCAATGCGTTTCCCGGCATGATCTCCATCTTCGAGTGGCAGGGCGCGCGGGAGACCGCCGAGGAGGTCGCCATGATCATCAAGACGCGCGAAGGCCTCAAGGATCAGGTGATGGCCGAAACCAAGCGGCTGCATCCTTATGAGGTCCCGGCGCTTCTGGTGCTGGCGACCGAAGGCGGCAGCGAAGAGTATTGTGCTTGGATTCTCAAAGAGACCGGCGGTGCGAAGGCCTGATGCGCTACGTGCTCGCCATCGATCAGGGGACGACGAGCACGCGCGCGATCCTGTTTGACGAAGCAGGACGCCCGGGCCCGGCGGCCCTCGTGCCGCTCACCCAGATCTATCCGGCGCCGGGGCAGGTGGAACACGATCCGGAGGAGATCTGGAATGCGGTGGTTCAGGTCTGCCGTAAGGTGCTGGGCGAGGTCGGGGCCGATGCCGTCGCGGCCGTCGGCATCACCAATCAGCGTGAGACGACAGTTGTCTGGGATCGCGCGACCGGAAAGCCGCTGCACGACGCCATCGTGTGGCAAGACCGGCGCACGGCGCCGCTCTGCGCCGAGCTCGAGAGGGAAGGGTGGGGGCCGCACGTCGCCGAGACCACAGGGCTGATCATCGATCCTTACTTCTCTGCGACCAAGCTCGCTTGGCTGCTCACCCATGTGCCGGGCTTGAGGGCGCGGGCGGCGGCGGGCGAGGCCTGTTTCGGCACGATCGACAGCTATTTGCTGTTCAGGCTGACCAACGGCGCCCTGCACGGGACCGACGCGACGAACGCCGCGCGGACCATGCTGTTCGATATCGGCAAAGGCACTTGGGATGCCGCGCTCATGGAGCGGCTCGATATTCCGCCGGGTATGCTGCCGAAGGTTTGCGACACGCAAGGCGATTTCGGCGTCACCGCGGCAGAGCATTTCGGCGTGGGCATTCCCATTCGCGGGATTGCGGGCGACCAGCAAGCGGCCGCGCACGGGCAAGCCTGCGTCCGGCCCGGCATGGTCAAGGCGACCTACGGGACGGGCTGCTTCGTCGTCGCCAACACCGCCGATCAAAAGGTCGCCTCGAGGACGCGCATGTTGTCGACGATCCTGTCTCAGAGAGACGGCGCGCGCACCTTTGCGCTGGAGGGCGCGATCTTCATGGCGGGCGCCACCATCCAATGGCTGCGTGACAATCTCGGCCTGATCGAAAGCGCGGAGGAAAGCGAATCCTTGGCGCACGCCGCGGATCCGAGGTCCGGCGTCTATCTGGTGCCGGCCTTCCAAGGACTCGGCGCGCCCTTCTGGGATGCCGAAGCCAAGGCCGCCATTGTCGGCATGAGCCGGGCAGCGTCGCGGGCGGATGTTGTGGCAGCAGGGCTCGAATCCGTCGCCTTCCAAACCCGAGATCTTCTCTCCGCGATGCGCCACGATATGGGCGCGACGGGCATCGACGCGGCCCGCACGCTGCGTGTCGATGGCGGCATGACGGCGAATGGCTGGGCCATGCAGCGGCTGGCCGACATCTTGGGTGAGGCCGTCGAGGTTGCGGCAATCCTGGAGACGACGTCGTTGGGCGCCGCATATTTCGCGGGCCAGGCGGTGGGCTTCTACGGCGACAACGCAACGCTGGCCGAAACGTGGACGCCGGCCAAAGTCTACGAACCGGCGATGGGCGCGGCGGAGCGCGAAGCCCGTTACGCCGGTTGGCTGGAAGCGGTGGACCGGGTGCGCAGCCGCGGGGCGTGAAGGGCGGTCCGGAAACAAGGATCGGCAAGCGTTAACCCATTGGGAATCCTTTTGGAGGCAAGCTCGGCGCGCGGCGCATGTCGGCGTTTCCGGCGCCCCGCCGCTCCGTAAGTATTTGCGTTGGAGTTGCCGGTGTCCGGTCGACAGAGCGTGCTGAGTGAGGTCTCGCGCAACCTCGTTTCCTCGCGGCTTTACAGCAGGCCGGCGGCACTGGCGTTGCTCGCCAAACAATTCATCGGCTTTGGTCCAAAGCTGCCGGATCCCGAACAGGCGCTGCGTCACCCCGAAGGTCTGTGCGGGTCGTGCTCGGCGCTCAGTGTTCCCACCATGGTCGCGGCGTATGCGAAGGGACTCTATCCGGAAGCGAATAAATGGTGGGCGCCCGCGGAGCGCATGGTTTCGTTCCCGGAGAACGCCTATGTGTCCCAGCGCGTGTGGCGGCTTCTCCAGACCCGCAATTACGGCGTGACTTTCGATGAAGATTTCGGCGGCGTGTTGCGTGCCTGCGCGCCCGAACCCGCACTCGCCGACGCGTTCGCGGAGCTGAACGCGTCCGGCTATGCCCATTCCGTGGAAGTTTGGGACCGCGCGGGACGGCTCGCGGGCGGTCTCTTCGGCTTGGCCATCGGGCAGGCCTTCTTCACCGAGAAGCTGTTCTCGCGAGAGCGGGACGCGGTGAATGTGGGCTTCGTCACCTTGAGCTGCCACCTCCAGCATTGGGGCTTCGCCCTCAACGACGGCAAGCGTATGAGCGGGCAATTGAGCCAGCTCGGCTTTTCGGTCGTGCCGCGGTTCGCCTTCAACGGGCTGTTGTCCAAGGCGACGCACGAGCCGACCCGCATGGGTAAGTGGACCGTGGAGAGGGGCCTGGACGCGGCGCGCTGGAACCCGAAAGTGGCCGGCACCGGGCGGGCCACGCCAGGCACGCAGAACCCCTTCACGCTATCGTCTTAGCCGAGGTTTGCGGCTAGCATCGGTCCGCTAGCCGAGGACGACCGCCAGGAGGATGCCGCCGATGACCATCGCGGGACTCGATCTGAGCATGCTCGCCAATGCGGGCTTTCCACTGGCCAATTTCGCGTCCGGCGAGGTGATCTTCGCCGAGGGCAGCGAGGGCGACTTTATGTATGTGGTTCGCTCGGGCGACGTCGAGATCGAGCGAGACGGTAAGGTGATCGAGACCCTGTCCGCCGGCGGCATCTTCGGCGAAATGGCGCTGATCGACGGATCGCCCCGCAGTGCCACCGCGCGGGCCAAGACGGATGCCGAATGTGCGCCCATTAACGAGAAGAGCTTCCTGTTTCTGGTTCACGAGACGCCATTCTTCGCCATCGCCGTCATGCGAACCTTGGCGGAGCGATTGAGGCGGTCGGCGTCCCGCGACTGAGCGTGCCCGGCGTTCAACCACCGCGCACTGCCATTTTTGCCTTGCATTGTGGCCTTCCCCCGCCATGATCGGCGCTACCTTAACCCCTTGACCTCCCGTTCACGCCCTTGCCGCTGCTTGCGAATTTGGCGCTCAAGCGCCCGCAGAATTTTGAAGCGTCGACGCTTGGGCGGGACGCGTTGGCGGGGACGATCTCGGCGATCGTCAATATCGCCTACTGCATCTCCTTCAGCGCTCTGATCTTCCAGGGCTCGATCGCAGCCGGGTTTCCGCTCGGACTGGCGGCCCTGATCATGGGCACGGTGGTCACCGGCGTGGTCGTGGCGCTCACCACGACGCTGGTTCCCGCCGATGCCGGGCCCGACACGCCCGCGGTCGCGGTCATGAGCGTGCTGGCGGCGACGGTGGCGGCCGGGCTCGCGGCCAAGGGCGCTGATTCCGAGACGATGGTGATCAACGTGCTCGTGGCCATCTCGGTCAGCACGTTCCTCACCGGTGCGCTTCTCTTCGGGGTGGGCGGGCTGAAGCTCGGCCAATGGCTGCGCTTCGTGCCGTATCCCGTGATCGGCGGCTTCCTGGCCGCTTCGGGCTGCCTCCTCATTACCGGCGGCATCGAGGTCGTCATCGGCAGCAATCTGACGCTGGCGCCGTCGAGCTGGGCCGCGATCGCCGATATATCCTACGCGCCGCAGATCGGAGTTGGGCTCGCCTTCGCGCTGTTCATCGTGCTGCTCAAGCGCTGGATGGACGACTATCTTACCCTGCCTGTCGCCTTCATCACCTTCCTCGTCGTGATGGACGTTATTCTGTTCAGCTTCGTGGAGGAGGGGACGCGCAGTCTGTGGTTCCTGCAGGCCGTCGGCGCGCTTCAGTTGTGGTGGCCGCTGGAGGCGATAGTCACCCACGACATCGATTGGGGTGTGATGGCGCGCAGCAGCGCGGAGATCGGCGCTGTGTGCGGCGTCACCGCCATCTCCATGCTGCTCGATGTGTCGAGCCTGGAGGTGGCGCGGCAGAAATCCGCCGATCTCGACAAGGAGTTCCGCACCAACGGGCTCGCTAATGTCCTCGCCTCCGTTCTTGGCGGTGTGGCCGGCAATCTCTCGCTCAACAACAGCCTGCTGCTGCAGCAGGCGGGCGCGGTGACGCGGCTGAGCGGCGTGTCGGTGGCGATCGTCTGCGGGCTGGTGCTGTTCGCCGGCGCCGATATCGGCAGCATCGTGCCGAAAGCGATCCTCGGCGGGATGCTCGGTTATCTCGGCGTGATGATCCTTATGGAAGCCTTGGTGCGCTCGCCCGCGCAGCGGTCCGGAACCGACCTGGGGCTCGCCATCGCCATCGCGCTTGTCATCTTGTACTTCGGCTATCTGGTCGGCGTGGTGCTGGGCGTGATCGGCGCCTGCCTGCTGTTCGCGCTCTCCTATAGCCGCATCGGGGTGATCCGGCGGCATCTGACACGCTACGAATTCTCGAGCAATGTGGAGCGTTCGCCGGAGCAAACTCGCCTGCTGCACGAGGAAGGCAAGCGCGTCCATGTGTTCTGGCTTTCCGGATTCATCTTCTTCGGCTCGTCGAACGGCCTGTTTGAGCGCATCAAGCGGGTGATCGAAGGCCAGACTGAAAGGCCGGTCGGCTACATCGTGCTCGACTTCAGCGGCGTGCAAGGGCTCGACACCTCGGCGGTCCTCAGCCTCGTCAAGCTGCGCAATTATTGCGAGGAGCAAGACGTGACGCTCGCCTTCAGCGGGCTCAGCGACGCGATGCGCGCGGGCTTCGACAGTGCGGGCTTTTTCGGCGCTGCGCGGCCGCACCAGGCTTTCGGCAGCCGCAACGAGGCGGTCGAATGGTGCGAGGACATGGTGCTCCTCTATCACGAGGTCGGCGACGCCTCGGCGCACAACTTCGAGACATGGCTGCACAACGAGTTCGGTGGCCAGATCGATTTTGAGCGGATCGCGCCCTTCATGGAGCGGCAGGAACTCGACAGCGGCGCCTTCCTGTTCAAGCAGGGCGAGCCGTCGGACTCGGTCGTGTTCCAGGCGTCGGGCTGTGTCGCCATCACCATCACCGACGAGCACGGCCGCTCCATCCGGCTACGGCGCATGATCGGACATACCGTGGTGGGCGAAATGGGCTTCTACCGCAAAGTGCCCCGCACGGCGAACGTGGTCGCCGAGGCGCCGACGGTCGTCTACCGGCTGACGCAGGAAGCATTCGATCGGATGCAGGAGAAGGATTCCGCCGCCGCGGCCGCGCTCCACAAGCTCATCATCCGGCTTCTGTCCGACCGGCTCGAGTTCGCCAACCGTGAGATCTCGGCGCTGCTTTAAGAGGCGGCCCAGACGAGCAAGGCAACGATGGCCAGATAGGTCAGCCCGTGCAGGAGCTGGTCGACGCCGAGCGCGTGCCAGAAGCCCGGCGTCTGTGGCGTCAGACCGTTTCCTTTCGTCACCCGCTCTTTCGCCCAATCCACATGATAGTGGACGGCGAACTCGCCGGTCGCGATGGCCGCTGCGAGCCACAGCGAAGCGGGCGCGATCACCAGATAGACGAGCGGGGTCAGCGCGACGTGGATTCCCGCATGCAGCAGTCCGCCGGGATGGCCGTAGATGCCCTTGTTGCAAAACTGGTAGGGCGTCTGCAGGAAGAAGTCGGCGAGGGTGTGCTTCATCATCAACACACCGACCGCGGCAAGGAGGATGTAGGCGGCTTCTGGCATGCGTTATTTCGACAAGGCCTCTGCCGTGCCCTCCCAATTGTCCGGGGGAGGAGTGACGCGGAGCGCCGCGATGCGTCCGCGGTAAAGGCCGTAGAGGCCGTGCAGGTGCGCGCCCCCCAAATCTTCGCAGTCGACGCTCAAAGCATCCGCCGCATCCCAATCTTGCGCCCGGTAGCGGGCGAGGAAGTCTTGGTGCTTCGCGGTGAGGTCGATGAAGGACTGGCTCTTTTTCAGGTTCGCGTCGCCGAGAAGCGCGAAGATGCGCGTCGCCGCGGTCTTGCCTTTCACTTTCAAGAGGTCGAGCTCGAGAAACGCGAAGTCTGGCGCGCGCGAGACTGTTTCCTCGCCCGCGATGGCCATCATGTCGTAGGTCTTGGACTGGCCTTCCAGGCGCGAGGCGATGTTCACATTGTCACCGATCACCGAGTAGTCGAAGCGTGTTTCCGAGCCGAGATTGCCGACACAGCACGACCCCGTGTTGAGGCCGATGCCGAGCTTGACCTCTCTGTAATCACGCCCCCCGGCCAGCGCTTCTTCCCGCCACTGTTCGTTGAGGGTTTTCATCGCCTCGACCATGCGCAAGGCCGCGCGGCAGGCAAGACTTGGATGATCGGGCTCGTCCAACGGGGCATTCCAGAAAGCCATCAACGCGTCGCCCATGAATTTATCGATGGTACCCTTTTCGTCGAGGATGATGTTGCTGAGCGGCGTGAAGAGGCTGTTCAGAAAGCGCGTCAGCTCTTGAGCATCGAGCCCTTCGGAGATGGTGGTGAAGCCCCGCACGTCGCTGAACAGAAGCGTCATGTCACGGGTCTCGCCGCCGAGCTTGAGCCGGTCCGGCTCCGCGGCCAAGCGCTCGACAAGGGCCGGCGCCATGTAATGGGAAAAGGCATTGCGCACGCGATTCCGCTCGCGCTCCGTGCGCAGGAACACGAAGGAGGTGCCTGCGAGGTAGATGGCCGACAGGGCGAGCGTGGGATAGACGGGATCGACCAGCCAGCCCCAGGCATCAAAGGCATACCAGGATAGGCCGATCACGAACGCGACGGCGACCGCACCGAGGACCGCGCTACCGAGTGCGCCGGCGCGATAGATGAGCACGGCGATCAGAAGACCGAGCACCAGGATATAGAGAAGCTCGGCGGGCTTGGCGAAGTCGGGCCGCAACAGGAACGCGCCCCGGATGATTTGCTCGACGGCTTGCGCGTGCAACTCGACGCCCGGAACGGAGGCCTCGAGCGGCGTCGCCCGGAGATCCAGCAGGCCAGCAGCGCTCGTGCCGATGAGGAGGATGCGGCCTTCGATCTGATCGGCGCCGATTTCGCCGTTCAACACCTGCCAGGCGGGCAGATAGCGGTCTCGGGTTTGCGGCGTGAAGCGTATCCACATCTGGCCGTTGGCTTCTGTGGGGACCTCGAAATCGCCGACCCGAACCTTGACGATGCCGGTCTTCTCGCCGAAGGCGCCTTCGCCGCTCGCGCCGGAGGATTTGACCACATAGGTCGAGGCGCCCTGCGCGAGACGCAGCACATCGGCCGAGACTGAAGGAAAGAGCGTATCGCCGACGCGCACCAAGATGGGCATGCGGCGGATAATCTGGTCGAACTCCGGGATCCAGTTGAGTGCGCCGGCGCCGAGCGCAGGCTCTTGCAACACTTTCAGGCTGGCCACGGCGCCCGGATAATAGGGTGCGAAGAGCCGTGGATCGTCTCCCCCATGAGAGAACCCCGCTTTGATTTCAGGCAACGCCTCGGTTGCGGGCGATGCGATGAAACCCATCACGATGGGCGCGCTGCCGATCGCTTCGGCCAGCACCTGATCGTTGGAGGGCAGTTTGTCGAGTTCGGGCTTGAGGTTTTCGATGGCCGAAGACTGCGGCCAGTACTGCACGGCGTTGGCCGGCGACAGCCGGTCGGGCTCGGGGAACACCATGTCGAAGGCGATGGCCGCGGCGCCTTGCTGGCCGAGCTTGTCGACGAGCTCGGCCAACAGGGTCCGTGGCCAAGGCCATTGACCGAGCTTCTTAAGCGAGTCCTCGTCGATGTCGACGATGCGGACGGGCAGTTCCGGATCGAACTGGAGCGGGGAAATCCGCTGATAGGAGTCGAAGACGAGCGACCTCAGCCGCGCGACCGGGCTCGGATCCCAAACCCGCATCGCCAGAGACGCAACGATCACCGCGCCCACAATCAGGGCATACAGAAGGCGTGGACCCATCCCGCTCGTTTTCCGCCGTTCTTGGCCGGGCCAGGGCCCAGCGGCGGGCAGACCCTATCGGCTGGTGCGGGCCTGTCAATCAGCGCGGTCGGATTAGAAAGTCGCGCTGTGCAAAGCGCTTAGCGGACGGAGCGCATCAAGCGGTGCAGCGTTCGTGCCGCAAGCTGATCCGCATAACCCGGCGCGTCGTGTGAAGCCTGGCCGAGCCGCGATGCGGCCGGGCCAGGCCGAGGCTTTTAACGGGCGCCGACAAACCACTCCGGACGCAGATTGCGCCAGACGGCTTCGGTCTCGAAATCGAGCTTGGGATCGAACTTGCCCTTGGAATTGCGCGGCTGAGCGGTGGTCACGGCTCGCTTCGGGGGCTGGGCGTCGTAGGTGTATTGCGGCAAAGGCTCGATCAAGCGGGTGCGGCCTCTGTCTGCTGCGGCGGGGACGGCGGTGGCGGCCAGAACGGCCAGGCCAAGCATCGGGACGGTGAGCTGCTTCAGCATTTGGTACCTCCATTGGTCTCAAATTCGCCGACCCCCCGATCGCGGTATCGCTCATGTAGGGAGCGGGGGGTGCCGGATCAACGGCTGGCTTTGGAGGTCCCAAAAACCGGGGCTGCCGCCTGCGCCTCGTGGGGCAGTTGGAAAGGCCGGGTTTTCCCGATTTATCAGGATCGGTGCCCAGATACGCCCGTGCCTCACGCGCTTCGGCCGCAGCCTGTAACCGCCCGATAACACAGTGTTTATCCCCGTGCGCGGGCTTTGGGCCTAGAATGCTGGCTATGGAAAGGACCGATAGATCACTGTGGCGGCGCCCAAAGGGCGCGCTACAGTTTGGCTGGAAAGACGCTTCGTCCGGAGGACCCGGTTTGCGCCTTGCGATTGTCGCCGTTGCGATTGCTGCCGCCGGTCTCGGGCTGTCTCCCGAAAAGGTGCAGGCCGGACGCTGGCTGCCTGAGATCGAGAATCCTTATTGTCCGATCACCACCTACACGCTTCGTGATGTCCCGGAGCAGGCGTCGTCGATGACCGATCGCCTGGGGCGCCCCGTCATCGTGGTGAACACGCTGACGCTGCGCCAGCATCCGGACTATGGACGGTTCCTGTTGGCGCACGAATGTTGCCACCACACGCTCGGTCATGTGGCAAATTCCAAAAAGGAACTTGGACATGTGGGGCCGCAGGCTTTCTTCTATATCGCGCCGGAGTTGAAGCGCATGGAGCTCGAGGCCGATTGCTGCGCCGTGAAGCTCCTGCGCGAGCGGCATGAGTTGGACGGGATCGAGGCCGGCCGCGCCGCCATGGCGCTCTTCGGCCCGCGACCCACCGGCGCTCACTATCCGACCGGCATGGAGCGGGCGGAGAATATCTTGGGCTGCGCCGCCGCAGACGAATAGCCCCTGGCAACGTCGATGCCTAACCGCCATATCTTAAGAGGCTTGAAGTCCCGCGGCCCGGCCTGGTCCCAACCGTGCTAGGGTGCGCGCTCCGAGATGATGAAGAGGCGGCGTTGACACGTCACGCATCGACAATGCGCCGGGCGGCTTTACGCGTCCGGCTTTTGAGCTTGTGCGCTGCCGTGCTGTACGTGGCCGGCTTTTTGGCGAGCGCCGGGCTGGCGAACGCGGCGCCGGTGCTGCGGGTGTGCGCCGATCCCGACAACATGCCGTTCTCCAACGACAAGGGCGAGGGCTTCGAGAACAAGCTCGCCGAGCTCATCGCCGAGCGGCTGGGCAGCGATCTGGAGTACACGTGGTTCGCCGAGAACACGAGCTACCTCCCCAACACGATAGGGACCGGCGCCTGCGATCTCGTCATGGGTTACGCGCAAGGCACCGACCTGATCGAGGACACCAATCCCTACTACCACACGTCTTATGTGCTCATCACACGTGAGGATGACGAAGCCTTGAAAGGCGTGGAGTCGTTGTCGGACCCGCGTCTCAAGCAGAAACGCATCGGAATTTTTGCGCGCACGCCGCCGGCGAGCATTCTCGCCATGCATGGACTGACGTCCCATGCGAAGCCCTTCGAGAACACCACCGGTGAAAGCCAGGCTCAGGCGGCCAAAGCGATGATCAAGGAAATTGCCGCAGGCGAACTCGACGCCGGGCTGCTATGGGGGCCGGTCGGCGGCTATTACGCACAGCGCGCCGAGGTTCCTTTGAGGGTCACGCCCCTTGTCAAGGAAAGCGCGGGGCCGACCACGTTCTACGGCATCACGATGGGCGTGCGGCCGAACGAGCCCCAGTTCAAGCATGAGATCAACAAGGTGTTGGCCGACAACCAGCAAGACATCAATGTGATCTTGCAGGGCTACAACGTGCCGCTCCTCGACCGTGAAGGCGACGTCATCGCCTCAGGCAGCGCGAGCCAGTAAGCCTACATTTTGCAGATGCTCTCCGGCTCGTCGATGCCGAGCGTATCCACTTCGATCTCGGGATGACTCGCGTGGGGGAAGCCCCGCTGCGGCGACACCGACACCGGCACCTTCTCGGTGGCGATCAGCAGCGGCTGGCGGAACTGGCCGTCCCAGGGGCGGAACTGCTGCTTGATGCCCTTGAACGGCGCGAGCTGAAGATCGGGGCCGTGGATGAAGGCCGACACGGTTTCGAAGTCGTTTTTCGGGTTGCGGGTCACCGCCTCGCCGATGGTTCTGGCCGCGACATAGGCCTGATGATCGATCGGCAGCATGATCCGATCGAAATCCTTCTCGAAATTGTTGTTGGCTTGGGTTGCGCCCCATTTCTCATGGCCGGGACTCCAGGTCGTGGCAAAGAGGCCCGTGGTGCCGGCCACGATGCGCGGCGCGGCGCCGCCGCGATAGGGGATGAGCGGACCGAACACCTGGTCCTCGTCGGCCACCATGATGACGTCATAGCCGGTGGTGGGAACCACGGTGTTGTTGACGCTCGCCTCTTTGCGCGGCTTCGCCGGCGGAACCGGACCGACACCGTCGCGGCGTCCGCCCGAAATGTCCACATACTCCCGCACGTCCACGATATTCGCGCCAAAGCGTTTCGCCGCGCGCTCCGCCGCTTCCACGTTCGCCGCGTCGGCCGCGGTCGAGCCGTGCACCAAAATCCAGTTCTTCCAGTCCATCTTGACGAGATACTGGGCGAGGGCATCGGCCAGCATGTAGCGGTCCGGCACGATGTGCATGACGTTGGCGCGGCAATCCTCCTGCCGCAGCGAGACGTCGGTGGCGCGAATGTTGAACAGGAGAATGTCTTTGTCCTTCGCCCAATCGGCGAGTTGCAGAAGCGTCGGCGCCGAGGCATCGACGATGATGTAGTTATGGCCGGACTCCTGAAGCTTTTTGAGTGCGGTCAGCGCTTCTTCTGGCGATGACGCGGTCTCGACATCGAGGCCGTAGAAATGGCCCATGAAGCGTCCGCCCGCATTGTTCTCCTCGACGCCCATCTTCGCACCGTCGATGCCGGCGTCGTCCGGCTCGACGTCCAGACGCGAGGCCGGGCGCGGATGCGGGACGATCTCACGAAGATAGCCGATGTCGACCGGCTGCATCTCGGGCGATTGCGGCATCTGAACGCTGACGCCGCCCTCGCGCTCCTTCGAAGGATGGCTTTCGTCAGCGGTCCATGCCGGGCCGGTTGCGGCCCCCACAAGGATGGCGGCAGCAAATACAACACGGGGGAGGGGCCGGAAAGCCCGGAACATGCTCATAGCGGGACCATTCGCGCCGGTTACGCGTTGCGTCAGAACCCAAAATGGCCCTCGCCGGCGGGTTCAAAGGGCCAGCCGAGTGTTGGGTCGCATGGTACCGATAAGAAAATAGGCATTGCAAGGTGGAAACCTAGGCAGGAATTATTGCCAGGTAAAACTACCGAGCTGCCCAGCTTCGTACGCTCGCGGGTTCTGTGGGGAAAATCGATGACCGTCCCCCGAATCGGCGCGTCGATGCTAGGTTCCCGGCATGAGCTTCACGGCGGGATCGGCAATTCGGTTCGGGTGGGAGACGTTCAAGAAGCGCCCCTGGTTCTTCGTGGGCGCCACCATCGTGATCGTCTTTGCTTATGGCGTGGTCGGGGCGGTCTCGAACGGCATCGACTCCGCGCTTGGCTCTTCCGCCGAGGATGTGTCCGTGATTGGCAGTCTCGTCAATCTTGCGCTCAGCACCTTTGTCGGCATGGGCGTCACGGCCTTTTTTCTCGCCGCTCATGTCGATCCTGGTCGGGCTTGCGATCGGCATCGGCTTCGTTCTGCTGATTGTGCCCGGCATCCTCGCGATGCTGTTTTTCATGTTTTCCACGGTTATTGTCATCGACAGGGATCTCGGTCCCATCGAGGCGATGAAGGAGAGCATGCGGATCGGTCGCGGCTGTCGCTGGTCGCTACTCGGGCTCGTCGTGCTGCTCGCGCTGATCGTCTTCGTCGGGATGCTTGCCCTCTTCGTGGGGCTGCTGGTCGCCA
>CAYWIA010000003.1:25694-37121 GCA_964458245.1 uncultured Methyloceanibacter sp.
GCGCTGATCGTCTTCGTCGGGATGCTTGCCCTCTTCGTGGGGCTGCTGGTCGCCATGCCCGTGGCGACGCTGGCTTTCATCCATGCCTACCGGGTGCTGTCCGGGACGGATGGGCGTGGGCCCATCCCGGCGGATGCAAGGCTCGCGGCTTAGTCCCAAACACGTCGTGCATGAAAAAGGCGCCCATGAAAGGGGCGCCTTTTTTGGGGACGTCTATCTCTTCGTCTACTCGGCCGGGACGAGGGGCTCTTCTTTCGACTTCAGAGCCGCGGCGGCGTTGCGCGGGTTGCGATAGACGAATTCCGTCGCGGGCTTGGCCGCTTCGTCCTTGGCGAGCTTCACCATCTCGTTGTGATAGGGCGACAAGGCGCAGGCCGGGTCGGTGTTCCGGGGATCTTTGGTCATCGCCATGGCCTGGCAGCGGCAACCGCCATAGTCGATGTCCTTGAAGGCGCATGACCGGCACGGCTCCTTCATCCAGTCGGTGCCGCGGAAGGCGTTGAACGCATCCGAGTTCATCCAGATGTCGAGCAGCTTCCGGTCGCGCACATTGTCGAACGCGAGTTCGGGAATGCTCTCGGCCGCGTGACAGGGCAGCACTTTGCCGGCCGGGGTGATGTTCATGAAGCCCTTGCCCCAGCCGCCCATGCACGGCTTCGGCCGTTTGGCGTAGTAGTCGGGCACGACCATGTCGATGGTGAGCACGCCTTTCAGGCGCTCGCGGGCCGCCTCGACACAATCGATCGAGGCGAGCGTCTCCTCGTAGGTCGGGATCAGCGCGGCGCGGTTGAGGAAGGCCCAGCCGTAATACTGCGCGTGTGCGATCTCCAGGCGCTGCGCGCCGAGCTCCACCGACATGTCGATATAGCGCGGCACGTTATGGATGTTGTGGCGGTGGATCGGCGCGTTAATGGTCAGCGGCAGGCCCATCTCGGTCACCCAGCGGGCGACTTCGAGCTTCTTCTGGGTGGCGCCGGGATAGGCGCCGATCTTCTCGGCGCCTTCGGGATCGACGTCCTGGAACGAAATCTGGACGTGGTCGAGCCCGAGCTTCTGGAGGGTCTCCAACCGGTCGCGCTTCAGGGTGACGGCGGCGGTGATGAGGTTCGAATAGAGCCCGGCTTCGGACGCGGCCTTGACGATCTCCTCGAGATCTTTACGCGCCGTGGGCTCGCCGCCGGATAGATGCACCTGGAGAATGCCCATCTCGCCCGCCTGGCGCATCACCGAGCACCACTCCTCGGTGGAGAGCTCGTTCTTGACGCCTTCGAGCTCGACCGGGTTGGAGCAGTACGGACACTGCAGCGGACAACGATGGGTCAGCTCGGCCAAGAGGCCGACCGGCGCGCGGGCGCAGAGCTCTGCCGCCTCATCCTCGCCGCCGACCACGCCTGCGGTCGGCTCGTCGTCCACGGTGACGCTCCTAAAATGTTCGTCTGTCCTGAGCTCCTCGGTCATCCCTTTATGTATCCCTTGTCGGCTAGGCCTTGGAGCAAATCCACCACGTCGGCGGTAATCACGTCGGCGGGGGCTGAATACTCCTCGGCAAGCTTCGCGGCGATCTCCTCCACTGTTCTTTTCCCGTCGCAGAGTTGAAGCACCGCGACGGCAGTTTGGTCCGGCGTCAGGATACGCTCCGGCGCCAGAAGCACCCATCGCCCGCGCCCCGCATCATGGCGAAGCTTCAGGTAGGGCGGCATATGCGGTTTCGTCTCGCGGTCGACAATGAGCCGGCCGGGAGACCGTTTCTCTCCCGTCATGCCTGATCCGGCACGAAGGCGCCCGGGGGGATCATCCCCGGATCGACATAGGCCAGATGGAGCGCGTCGAGTTGCGCCCACAGCACGTGGGTCTTGAAGCGGAGCGCATCGAGCGCGCCCTGTTGGGCCTCGGGCGTGCGTGCATTCTGCTTCACATATTCAAGCGCGAAGTCGGCGTCACGCGGCGCCTGCGTGAGGCGGCGCTTGAAATAGGCCATCACGTCGTCGCTGATGAAGTCGTAGTTCTCCAGCATGCCGGAGATGCGCGCCTTGTGGATGTTCGGCGCGAACAGCTCGGTGAGCGAGGACGCCACGGCCTCCACGAGGGACTTTTCGCGCACGAAGTTCACATAAGCCTCGACGGCGAAGACGGTCTCGGGCAGGGCGCCTTTGCGCGAAATCACGTAATCCCGGTCGAGGCCGAGGCCGTCGGTCAACACCAGCCAGCGCTCGATGCCGCCTTCCTCCTCGCCATAGCCGTCGTGATCCATGATGCGGTGCAGCCATTCGCGGCGCAACTCGCGGTCGTGGCAGCGGCTGATCAGCGCCGCGTCCTTGCGCGGCACCGCGGACTGGTAGCAATAGCGGTTCAGCGCCCAGGCTTGGACCTGACCTTTGTTCAGCTTGCCGCCATGCAGCAGCTTATGAAAGGGGTGCTTGTCGTGGTACTGCGCGGCGCCAATGGCGCGCAATTCCTGCTCCAGTTCCTCGGGGCTCATAATCTTGGTCACGGCTCTCTACCTCGATCTCAACCATTGGTCTTTTGGAGGAATAACGTAGCTCAGCGCCGCCGCCGCCCTCTTTGATTCGCGTCAATCCTCAAATACTCGTCTACTAACGGCGCTTCTAAGTGACGCCTTCGAACCGGCCTATACCAAGCTAAAACATGGTGAGACCGAATGAGATTTTCATGACTCGTTCATGAACACTGTCTGGATACCGGATTAAGAACACCTGAAGACCAAGATCCGGCCACTATGGCGGCATGGTAGCCGAAAGCCCGAAAGAGCGCTATCGGCCCAGGTTCCAGAACCAAAAAACGAAACGGCGACCTGGCTCTCGCCGGATCGCCGCTTCGCGTTTTCCGAGATGAGAAAAAGCCGGACTAAGCGCGATCCAGCTCGGCCGGCAGGTAACTCGTCACCTCCATACCGGACTCCGTCTCCTCGATCGTCGGCTTGTGCCACTCACGCATGTTCATTCTCCTTCCGCGAGTTTATAGACCAAGCAATGGTCGGTACGGCCCTCTAGCTTTGCGAACCCGAATGGCCGCCCGAACTCTGCGATTGGAATATGCGATCGGGTCATGATAATTTCCAATCGTATTTACTAATAGAGAACATAAGCGCCGCTTATCGCACATGGTGTCCCTCAGACAGCTCCGCTATCTGGAATCTCTCGCCGAGACGCGTCATTTCGGCCATGCGGCGCAAGCTTGCGCGGTGAGCCAGCCGGCCCTGTCCATGCAGATCAAGGAACTCGAGGACGAGCTCAGGCTCAGTCTGGTGGAGCGGCGCAAGTCCGGCATCGAGCTCACCGAGAAGGGGTTGGAGGTGGCGCGCCGCGCGCGGACCATTCTCGCCTCCGTCCGGGACCTCGTGGATTACGCCAAGGGCCAAGAGGGCGTGCTGGCCGGCGTGCTCAAGCTGGGCGCCATCCCGTCGATCGCGCCGTATCTGTTGCCCGCTGCCTTGCCCGCGTTGCAGCGGCGCTTTCCGGCGCTGTCCTTGCAGCTCCGCGAGACGGTCACCGAGACTCTCGTGCACGAGCTTGTGAGCGGCGATCTCGACGTTATTCTCATCGCCCTGCCGATCGACGTGCCGGAGCTTGAGACCCATCATTTGTTCGACGACGCCTTCATCCTCGCGACCCGGGCGACGGCCGAGAATGAACGCACGCCCGCGGCCACGCCCGACATGCTCGCCGACGAGCGCCTGCTGCTGTTGGAGGAGGGGCATTGCCTGCGCGATCAGGCGTTGTCCTACTGCCACATGATGACGCGCGAGGCCCGCGAGAGCTTCGGCGCCTCAAGTCTCGCCACAATTGTGCAGATGGTGGCGAACGGCTACGGCATCACGCTTCTGCCCGAGATGGCGATCTCGAGCGAAATCCATCGCGGTGGGGACATTCGCCTGTTGCGCTTCGCCGCGCCCGAGCCCAAACGGGAGATCGGACTGGCTTGGCGCAAGACTTCGCCTCGCAAGGCCGAGTTCGTTCAGTTCGGCGAGCTTCTGCGCGATGTCCTGCCGGCCGGAGCGGCCGTAGCGCCAAGCAAAACGTTCAGCAAGAAGGGAGGCCGAAAACGCTAAGCACCCAACTTTCGATCCTGGCGGCGGCGTTGATCTTCGTCAGGGCAGGGCTCGTGCGGCTCGTGCGTCCGGTCTCCGACTTCTATGTCGCGGGACGGCTGGTACCGGCCTTTCTCAACGGCTTGGCGATCGCGGCGTCCGCCATGGCGGCGCTCGTGTTCGTCGGCGCGTTCGGCGCGGTCGGCTTCGATTGGGACGGCGTCACCGCGCCGCTCCTTGGCGGAGGGCTGGGCCTCGTTCTGGCGGGGCTGCTGCTCGCGCCGTATCTGCGGTCCTATGGCGGCTACACCGTGCCCGATTTTCTCGCCGAGCGCTTCGGGGGCGACAAGATCCGGCCGCTTGCGGTGTTGGCCGTCATCCTGTGCTCGTTTCCGGCCCTCGCGGTCGTCCTCCTCGCATTCGGTCTTCTCACCGCCGCCGTGTTCCCGCTCTCGGCAAAGGCCGGTGTGGGCGCAGGGGTCGCGCTGATCCTCGTAGCCACGCTGATCGGCGGGATGCGCTCGCTGAGCCTGTCGCAGATTGCGTACTACGTGGTGATGCTCGCGGCTGGGCTTGCCGCCGTCGTCACTCTGCTGTGGCAGACAGGCGCGCCGGTCGCGCTGGACACGGTGCTTGTGGACGAGGTGGTGCCGGGTTTGGGACTGGGCGCGTTCGCGCAGTCGAGCCCCGTCAATATTATTGCGCTCGTCTTCTGTCTGGCCGCCGGCGTCGCATCGTTGCCTTACCTCCTGATGCGGAGCTTCACGACGCCGTCGCCCGTCGATGCCCGCGTGTCGTTCCTCGTCGCCCCGATTTTCGTGCTGGTCCTGTGCGTAGCGGGGCCCGCATTCGCCGCCCTCTACGAGGCGGCGGTGGTCGCGGCCGGAGATACGCTCTCCATGATCGCCGAGGCCGTGCTGGTCTTAGCCGCTGTCGCGGGGCTCCTGGCTGCGGGCGCCGCGCTGACGCTCTCGATCGGCAACGCGCTGTCCTACGACGTCTTCTACAAGGGCTTGCACCCGGCGGCGCCGGTCAGCCGTCAGCTTTTCGTGGCCCGTCTTGCCCTCATCGTGGTCGCAGGTCTTGCGGGGTGGGCCGCCTTGGCCGCGCCGGACGAGATCATGATGGCCGCGCCCGCGGCCTTCTCGCTCGCGGCCAGCGCATTCCTGCCCGCGCTGGTCCTCGGCGTGTGGTGGAAGCGCGCCACAAGCGACGCGGCCTTGGCCGGCATGGTCGCAGGGCTCGTGGTCTGCCTCTATTACATGATCGCGCCGCACATCATTCCGTTCCTCTTCTACGAGTCGTCCAGCTTCCTGTCCGATGCGACGGCGGCACAAATCGCCGCTTACGAGGGCTTGCGCTACGACTACTACCTGGCGGGCGACGCGGCGGCGGAGGCCGCCGTGCTTGCGAAGTGGGAGGCATCCGCGCGTCCCATCGCCAATTGGCTCGGCGTGCACGGCGCTTTGGCGGGCGTGTTCGCGGTGCCGGTGGGGTTCGTGGTGACCGTCATCGTCACCCTGTTCACCCACGCACCGTCCAAGGACGTGCAGCGCTTCGTGGAGGCGTTGCGCGCGCGCTCGGCGTAGCGGAACGCCTCTATTCGGACGAGGAGTCGGCTGACTGCGAAGGCGGCGGGCCGCCGAGCAGGCGGAAGCTGTCGCGGAAGCGCACGGCCTCCTCGCTCTTGGCATGTCCCTTCGGCCCTGCGGAGATCACCATGTAGATGCGGTCGCCGTTGGCGACGAGGGTGATGAGGTGATTGAGGTTGCCGCGGCCATCCTCGGCGATCGCTTCGTAACCGGGCCGCTGGTCGATCAATTTCGGGACCTTGTTCCGCACCTGTGTGCCGCTGCCCTTGGCGTAAGCTTCGACCACCTTGGTGAAATAGTCGGGCTTGGGAGGGCTCGGCGCGCGGCCTTCCGGATATTCGAACACCACGACGCTATAGACCGTGTCCTTGTCGGCCTTCACTTGGTAGTCGTGCTGCAGCAGCGGGTTCTGACCGGACACCGGTGTGCTTACCGGCTTCGGCTTCTCGGTGATGCCGGGAAAGGCGGCCACGAAGCCACGCTCGGGAAAATGGAACTCCCGCCACTGCGGCTCTTGGTGCGCGTCTTCCGTCTCCGCGATCTCCTCGGCGAGGGCGGGAGCGCAGAGCAGCATCAGCGCCACGGCAAAAAGCGCGAAACGTCGAGTTGGCATCGCGATCCCTAAGGTCAGAGGCGGTCGTCGGAGGCTTTCGAGAATCGGAAGTCTAGCCGATTGGCCGTGCCCGATCACGCGCAACGGAACCTTGCGGGCGCGGTGTCGTTCCCTAGTAACACGTGTGATCTATCTGCCCCACCATGCCCCAGCAAGACCGATTCGAGTTGCCGCCAAGTCTTACAAACGCCGACGACGAGGAAAGAAGCGTCGGCGTGGAGATCGAGTTTGGCGGTCTTGGCGCCGAGCCCGCCTCGCTTCTCGTCCGGAAGGTCTTCGGCGGCACTCTGCGCAAGCACAATCCCAATGCCTTCGACGTGGAGGGAACAGCGCTTGGCGACTTCACCGTGAGGCTCGATACGCGCTTTGCCGGCTACGATGAAAACGCGGGCAGCTTTCTCGAAGAGGTGAAAGCCGAGCTCGGCAATTTATTCGGCGCGGCAGCTAGCCTCGTCGTGCCGTTCGAGATCGAAGCGCCCCCGGTCGCGCTCCATCAACTGACCGAGATCGAGCGCCTGATGGATGAGCTGCGGGATGCGGGCGCGCGTGGCACCGGGGCAAGCCCCTTCTTTGCCTTTGGTCTGCACCTCAATCCGGAAACGCCGAGTCTCGATGCGCGGACCATCACCGCCATCGTGAAGGCCTATGCCATGGCCAGCCCGTGGCTCTGGCGCGCAATCGACCCGGATACGACGCGACGGCTGTTGAATTTCGCCGAACCCTTTCCCGATGAGTATGTGCGGCTTCTCGCAGGCGAGAGCTATTGGCCGGATGAGTCGGCTTTGATCGACGATTATGTGAGACTGAACCCCACCCGCAATCGCGATCTCGATATGCTGCCGCTGCTTGCCTTTCTGGACGAGGATCGGGTTCGATCGAAACTTCCCGACGAGAAGATCAACCCGCGGCCTACGTTTCACTACCGTCTTCCCGATATGCGGCTCGGCGATCCAGATTGGAGCTTGGCAAGGGAGTGGAACCGCTGGGTCGCGGTCGAGCGGCTCGCCGCCGACGGGGCGCGTCTGGCGGCGACCTGCCGCGCCTATCTTGCGCACGAGGGCGACCGGGATGATTGGGCGGTGCGGACCGAAGGTCTCGAGGTCGCATGAGACCGCGTGTCGGCGTCACGGTATCGCAGCGCGGGGGCTGGCGGAGCTTCCTGATGAATCGCCTCGCCTTGTGGCGCGCGGGCGCGAAGGCCGTTCGCTTCGTCGCCGGCGACACGGTAACGCTCGAGGGTTTGTCTGGTCTGATCATCGGGGGCGGAGACGATATCGGTGCGGAGCTTTACGGCGGTACGCCGGTGCCCGACGTGCGCATCGATCCGGCCCGCGACGCGCTTGAGCTGGCCTTGCTGGAAAAGGCGATCGCCGTGCGCATGCCGGTGCTCGGAATTTGCCGGGGGGCGCAAATCCTCAATGTGCATCTGGGCGGCACGCTCCACACGGATATTCACGAGGTCTACGAGAATGCCCGAAAGATGCGGACGGTCTTGCCGCGGAAGTCCGTGACGCTGGAGGAGGGCAGTCATCTGGCGCGGTTGTTGCGGTGCAATCCCTGCCGGGTAAACGCGCTGCACCACCAATCCATCGACAGGCTCGGAACGGGCTTGCGCGTTGTCGGCCGGGACGAGGTCGGCGTCGTGCAGGCGGTCGAAACGACGGGTGCGGATTTTCTTTTCGGCGTGCAATGGCATCCCGAACTGCTCGTGTTGTCGCGGCCGCAACAGCGGCTGTACCGGGCGCTTGCGGAAGCTGCGCGGGAATGGGCGGAGACCGGAAATGCATCTCTTGCGGCGGCGGACCGCGTCGCGGCGGAAATGGCGGAAATATCATGACGCGCGTCTTGGCAACGTTTGCGGTCTGTCTGGCTGTGTCTCTCTCTTCGGGAAGCGCTGAAGCGTTGGAGATCGCCGGCTTCGACGTTGAGCGGGATCTGCCGGGGCTTGGGGTCTGGGGGCCGATCGCGATTATCACCTTACGCTTTCTGGCGGCCTTGTTCGGCGTGGTGCCGAGTTCGCCCGTGCTGCTTGCGGCGGGTGCGACGGAGGGCATCGTGCTCGGCAGCATCTATGTGCTGATCGGCGCGCTACTCGGCGCGCTCACCGCTTTTCTGATCGGCCGGCATCTTGGCCGAAACTTCGTCGAGCGCCGCGGCTGGATGGATGCACTCGCGAAGACCAAGTTCGGCGGCTGGCTCTTGGATGAGGAGACCTCGCAGAGGCGGCTGATGTTGGCGGTGTTCTATTGCCGGCTCATTCCCGGCATCAATCTCGACGCGCTCAGCTATGTGGCGGGGGTGACGCGCATCGCCACGTGGCGCTTCTTGCTCGCGACATTCGGGGCGCTGCTGCCCTACACGGTGCTGCTTGTGGCCATCGGCCATCAGCTGGTGAAGCTCGGGCCCACCGAGCTTATCATCGTCCTGCTCGGCATCTTGCTGGTGAGCGCGATCCCCGTGCTTTGGCGGTACTGGCCTGCGCGGTCCGCCGACAGCTAGACGTCAGCCTTGCGATGGGGCGGAGGACAGGGCCCGCCGGTACATCGTCTCCACGTCTTGCTTGAGCGCGCGGCGGGAGTCGGGCCGCAGATAGAGCATGTGTCCACCCGCGTAATCCTGGATGGTGATCGGGCTTGCGCCGTTGAGCGGCGGAAGCTGCTTCACCAGATAGGTCGGCGCCATATAGGGCGTGATGAGGTCGGTGTAGCCGGTGGCGATCATCACTTCGAGCGCGCGATTGGCCGCGCGCGCTTCCTGGATGTCGTCGAGCACGCCGGCATAGCCTTGTCGCGTCGGGCTGGTGCCGTAGTCCCATTTGCCGCTCACTTGGCGGTTCAGCAGCTCGAAAGGCTCGTCGGTTTTGAAGCCAAGCTCCTCTCGCGCATATTGCACGAAGGCTGCGGTCCAGAGCGGCACGGTTGCGTCGAGCACGGGGTCGGGTCCGCGCGGCCAGGCGCTCGAGGGATGCGGGTCGGGCCCGCTGACGCTGCCGTCGTATCGGCTCAAGACCTGGCCGCCGGCGCGGTCGAATTCCTTGATGAAGAAAGAGGGCGTGATGCGGGCGAGGCGTTGCTCGACGTCCTTGAGCGGAAGCCCGGTCAGTTCCGCGACCCGCGCGCTCGCCGCCTCACCGCCTTCCTCCGCGCCTGCGGCCAGGGCCACGAGATAGTCGGTCATGGCGTAGCGCTCGGCCTCTTTCAAAGCTTCGGCCAGACCTTCGCGCGTGGTGACGCCTTCGCTCTCGAGCTTGACCGCCGCGTAGGAAGGAAGGGCCAGCGCCCATGGCATGGGGTCGTAGTCTTCGCCATGCAGCAGCGCGAATTCGAGCGCCGGCGACACCAGCACCAGCCCGCTCGGCGAGACGCCTCCGGTCTTTTGCAGCTTGCGCGTGATCGTCGCGGCCCGGAAGCCGCCATAGCTTTCGCCGGCGATGAAGACCGGCGAGCCCATGCGGCCGTTCTCGGTCAGATAGAGGCGGATAAACTCGGCGAGCGAATCCGTATCCTGCTCGACGCCCCAAAAGTCCTTGTCTTCCTTGCTACCGGTGGCGCGGCTGTAGCCCGTGCCGACAGGATCGACGAACACCAGATCGGTGAAGTCGAGCCAGCTCGCGTCGTTGGCGATGAGGCGCGGTGGCGGGCCGATCAACTCGCCGGTATCGGTAGCCTCGACGATTCTCGGACCGATCGTGCCGAGATGCAGATAGGTGGAGGCGGCGCCGGGGCCACCGTTGAAAACGAAGGTGACGGGCCGGCTGGCGTCCTCGGGCTCCCTGGCGTAAGCGACGTAGAAGATCTCGGCCGTCGGCTTGCCATCGTCGTCGCGGGGCTCGATAGCGCCGGCCACGGCGCTGTAGGGGATCGTCTCGCCGTCCATCGCCAGCGTATGATGGGTGATCGCCGTTGGCGGCAGCCGAAGGCGGACTTCCTGGCTCTCGTTTTCCGATTGAGCGGTCTTGGCCGCCTCGTTCGCCTCGGCCAGGACAGCGTGCGGGGTGGCAAGGGTGAGGAGAACGCCAAAACACAGGGCGCTAGAGAAGAGGCGGAGAGTGTTTGTCACGGAGACCTGTCTGCTGCTGGCGTTCTTAAGGGCTGGGGGGAGAGATAGTCAGACATACGGGCAGTCTCAAGGCACAGTCTTCTCGGAGCCAGGTCTTGCTACCATCACCGCGCCATCATTCGGGCCCAAGCAACCCGCGATGACTAGACAAGTCTTGATCGTGGTCGCCTTGCTGCCTCTTTGGCTTGGCCTTTTCGCCTGCGCCTCACGCGAAGACCTTCAAGCCGAGCGGGTGGCCAAGCAGGCGGCCAGCGAGGCCGAGGACGACACCAAGTGCCGCAGCGCCAAGGGAGAGCCGGGGAGCGCCGACTATGACGCGTGCCGTCAAGACTTGGCCGCCCAGAGAGCCCGGCAGGCCGACATCGAGTACCAGAAGGCGCGCGATTTCGACCGCGTTCTGGGCGGTTTGGACGACCTTTAGCGGCGTCTACCCCGCCGCCACACCTTCATAGAAAAGTCGTATTCCCTGGGTTTGGCCGTTGGCCGCCATCGCTTTGACCGCTAAGCTATGAGCAGCGGAGAGCTGACAGCCGAGAGACTTGCCTTGTCCCCTTTTGGGGTGCAGCCGGGGACGGCGCCCGCGGCTCGCCGGGCCGAGGCAATATGATGTCTGGCAGCTCGTCTTGCGGCGGAGGCTCCGGGGTCGGGGGGAGGGAGCTTCGCACGGGCGCCGGCACGCGTGCTCCCCTTGCGTACCGAGTGAGTCTTGCGGTGATTACGAGGCTCGATCTCGATCGGGTCTCTTGCGGAGCCTTTTGGCATGGCCAGTCCAATGCGTAAGAAGCGTGCCTGGTCCACCCGGGAAGAGGACGCCGAGTCCAAAGAGACTGCGGCGTTCGAGGCGACTGTTGCCGCAGCCAAGGATACGGCTGCCAAGTCCGGAGCCTTTCTCTCCAGCGCCAACGAGGATCTGACCGACCACCACCGCTGGCTGCGCGCCCAGAGCGCCGCGGTGGAGCGCGACCGGCAACGGCATGAGCGTTGGCTGCAGCGGCAGCGGGACCAGCGTTTTGCATTGGCCAAGAAGGAGCGGGTGCGCCGCCGCCGCCAGCTCATGCGCCAGCGTGCGATGTTGGCGACGCGGCATGCGGTGGTCGCCGGGCTGCTGTTCGTCC
>CAYWIA010000004.1:0-22545 GCA_964458245.1 uncultured Methyloceanibacter sp.
CGTGCTGATTTGCGTTTCTTCTGGTAATCGTCAGGGTGGCCCTCAGACGCGGGCTTTTCGGCTTTCTTCATTAGGCCCTGAGCGAGCAATCACTTGAGAATGTCGGCCTTCGTCATCCTCGCGCTTCCGTTACTCGCAACTGCCCTCGGCGCCGTTTGGCTCTGGACCCCTGATAAACCGCGTGAGGCACTCGAGGCCAGATATCTCGACGCGCCGGGTGACATGGTGAACGTTGCGGGTCTGCGCCTCCACGTGCGCGACACGGGACCGAAAGACGGGCCGGCCGTGATCATGCTGCACGGCTTCGGCTCAAGTCTTCACACGTGGGAGCCTTGGGCACGTGCGCTTGATGATGATTACCGCATCATCCGCGTCGACCTGCCTGGCTCCGGCTTGTCGGAGCCCGATCCGACCGACGACTACACCGACGGCCGAACGATGCAAGTGATCATCGCTCTTATGGACCGGCTGGAGGTGGGCCGGGCCAGCTTCATCGGCAACTCGATCGGCGGGAGGATCGCTTGGCGCTTCGCCGCCGAGAATCCCGAGCGCGTGGAGAAGCTCGTGCTGATCTCGCCGGATGGCTTCGAAAGCCCTGGCAACACCTATGGACAAAAGCCGGAAATTCCTGCGCTGGCGCGGGCGATGCAGTACGTGCTTCCCAAGCCCTTGCTCCGCACAAATCTCGCCGCCGCGTATGGCGACCCAAAGACACTCACCGACACCACGGTGGATCGCTATTACGATCTGATGCTGGCGCCTGGCGTTCGGCGCGCGATGCTCGCGCGAATGGAGCAAACTGTGCGCGAGGATCCCGTGCCGCTGTTACGGCGTATCCGGGCGCCCGTCCTGCTGGTCTGGGGCGAAAAAGATGCGATGATCCCGTTCAGCAACGCCGCCGACTACACGAAAGTCCTGCCGCACAGCAGGCTCGTCGCTTTTCCGGGACTTGGCCACGTGCCGCAAGAAGAAGCGCCTGCGAAGTCCCTGGTGCCGGTCGAGGCCTTTCTCGCCGGGCGCTAAAGCGTGGAGGGCGTGGCGGGCTCTCTGGCCAGCCTCTCGAAGATGCCGCGGATCTCCGCCGTCGAAGCCCTGTCGACGGCCCCGTCTGCCACCTCTTCCCGAGTCCACATCCAGCTCCGCGCGGGGTCATGGCGCATGGACCATTTAGGAAACAGCCGCTCTTCGAGATCGCCAGACCATAACGTGACAACGTCGACATGGCGGTCATCCTGAAGAATGCGGGCGTACGTGGCGGTCACCACGTCGCGACGGCCTTCGAGCAATTGCACGAACAAATCCTCACGGCAAATGAGGGCCCCGGTGATGCCGTCCCGACTATTGTTGCGTCGCGCCGAGGAAAGGATGCCGGCTAGCACGAGTTCGTCATAACCGAAAGGCCGCGAAGCATAAATCAACTGCATCTCTCGCATTGGCCCACTCTCGTTGTTCCTGATTGACGTCAGGGGCTTCCACCGCTTCACTGTAAGGCGGGAGTTACACCTCGACCTAACAATTAAACCAACAGGGGTGCCATGTCTGCGTCCAAGGGCGGTCTCCACGAACGGCTTCGCGCCTCTACTCGGCCGCTGCACGACGATCTGGAGCTCGCGGTGAATATCGGCGAGCGCCTCTCGTCGCGGCAACGCTACGCCGACCATCTCGCGCGGCTGTGGCGGCTGCATGTCGCTGCCGAAAAAGCCTTGCAGGGCTTGGATTTTTCACCGCTTGGCTTCGTCTACCCGTCGCCCTACCGGTCGGCCCTGCTGGAACGGGACTTGGAGGACCTCGGGGTTTCCCTCGATGGCTTGCGGACTCTCGATTTGCCGCCCACGCCGCCTCTCGAGACCATCCCGGCCGGGTTGGGCTGTCTCTATGTGCTGGAGGGTTCCGCCAAAGGGGCCAGGGCCATTCTACCGGAGATCGCCGCGGCGCTTGGCCTCGATGCCGAACGGGGCGCCAGATTTTTCTACGGCTTTGGGCGGGAGACGGGACAGCTCTGGCGTTCCTGTCTAGCCGCGATCAGCAGCATCGAGCCAAGGTCGTCCGACGGCGACCGTGCGGTTCAGACAGCCATCGAAACCTTCCTGATGTTCCAGGAAGGGCTGGTCGCCGGCGCGCAAGTCGTCCTACCTGTGGTAGTGGGTCAGCAGCCGCCCGCGACGCAGCCGGCTTATCCGGCCGGCCGGGCCGGACCTTAGGACCCGAGGTAGCCATGACCGGCGTCGACCCAGACGACACTCCCGTCACGGCCAAGAATGTCGATTTCTCGAACTGCGACCGCGAGCTCGTGCAGTTCCCAGGGGCCATCCAACCGCATGGCGCAATGCTTATCGTCGGGGAACCCGACTACGTCGTCCTGCAAGCAAGCGCCAATAGCGCGGAGCTGCTCGGCATGCCGCCTGAGGAACTGCTGGGCAAGAGCATCGGCGAGATCCTCGGGAGAGGTGCGCCTACTTTTTTCGAGCGCCTCCAGCTTATGTCGCTGGACAATACTCCGGTCCATGTGGTGCGGGAGTTCTTTGCTGGCTCGGCGCGGGGGGTCAACATCTTCGCGCATCGCTGCGATGGCGTTCTGATCCTCGAGCTCGAACTGATCTCGCGGGAACTCGATCTTCAGAACGGGAACGGCAATCTGTACTCGGAAGTGCGCGCCACGATCGCCCTTTTGCAGGAAACCAAGGGCCTGCAGAACTTCTTCGATCTTGCGGTGGAACGTATCCGCGCCTTTACGGGCTACGACCGCGTCATGGCCTATAAATTTGCCGAGGACGGCAGCGGCCACGTCATAGCCGAGGCCAAGCGCGAGGATTTGGAGCCGTATTTGGGGCTGCATTATCCGGCGACCGACATACCGGCGCCGGCACGGCGCATGTTCTCCCTGAGCTGGCTCAGGCACTTACCGGACGTCGACTATGTGCCGGTGCCCCTCGTTCCGGAAAATCACCCCGAGACCGGCAGACCCATCGACATGAGCTACGCCATGCTGCGCAGCGTCTCGGTGATGTATTCCGATTATCTCAAGAACATGGGCGTCAAATCCACCATGGTGATGCCACTGATGAAAGACGGCGCGCTGTGGGGCCTCATATCGTCTATGCATCACAGCGGCCCGCGTCACGTGCCCTACGAGGCGCGCATGGCGGCCGAGTTTTTGGCCCATATGCTCTCACTTCTGACCGCTGCCAAGGAGGACGCCGAGGGCGCCGACCGGCGATTGCGAATGACCGGCGTGGTGGATCAGCTGGTCGAGGCCCTGTGCCGCGAACCCGATCTGCATGTTTCGCTCGGAGATCGCAACCGCGAGCTCAATCTCTTGTCGCTTATCGATGCGCAAGGTGCCGCCGTGGTCTCCAGGGACAAGGTGTCTTTGATGGGAGCGACCCCGAGCGAAGAGGAGGTCCGCGCGCTGGCTGCCTGGCTCGTGAAGGCGAACGAAGCCGTTGTGGCAACGGACCGGCTTCCTGAGCTTTACCCGCCGGCCGATGCTTTCAAGTCGGTCGCAAGCGGAGTCCTCAGCGCACGTCTCTCAACGCACCAGTTGGAATTCGTTCTTTGGTTCCGCCCCGAGCATATCGAGATAGTCACATGGGCCGGCGACCCGAAGAAGCCGGTCAAGGTGAGCGAAACCGACGGCGAAATCAGGCTCATGCCGAGAAGCTCTTTCGCTCTGTGGAAGGAGAGCGTCACAGGCCGTTGCGATCCTTGGCATAAGAATGACAAGGACGCGGTGGTCGAGCTGCGGCAGGCCATCATGGAAGTCATCCTGAACAGGGCCGCCGAGATAGAGCGGACCAATCGGGCCCTCGCCGAAGCCAATATCGAGCTCGATAGCTTTGCCTATGTGGCCTCGCACGACCTGAAAGAGCCGCTGCGCGGCATCCATCATATGGCCAGTTTTCTTAAGCGCGGCCTCCTCGATGATCTTGACCCCGAGGAACGGCAGCAATTGGAGACCATCCTCAAGCTCACGCGGAGGATGGACGACCTCATCGAGTCGCTCCTGCAATATTCGCGGACGGGCAGGGCAGAGCTCTCGGTCGAGCGCGCCGATCTGGATGCCTTGGTCGATGACGCGCTGGTCTCCTGTAGGGTCTTGATATCGGAGACGGAAACGGACCTCAGGCGGCCCGTTCCGCTTGGCTTTGCCCACTGCGACGTGGTGCGCGTGGGGGAAGTGTTCGAGAATCTCATCACCAACGCCATCAAGTACAACGATAAGGCGAAAAAATGGGTCGAGATTGGAGTCGAACAAACGAGCCCGAAGCGGTATTATGTCCGCGACAACGGGATCGGCATAGAAGCCGACGTGAGGGAACGCATATTTGAGATTTTTCGGCGCATCCACGGGCCCGAGGAATATGGCGGGGGCGTAGGAGCTGGGCTGACAATCGCCCGGAGAATCGTGGAGCGCCACGGTGGAAGTATGTGGGTCGACTCGGAACTTGGCCGGGGCTCGACCTTCTACTTCACTCTCGGTCCGGAGGCGTCCAAATGAGTGTCTGTACAATCATATCAGTCGAAGACAGCGACACAGACTTTCTCGCCTTGCGCCATGCCCTGCAGGCTGCGGGCGTGAACAATCCAATCGAGCGGTGCGAGAACGGCAAAACGGCGGCAGGATGCCTTTTGTCGGAGCAAGGCTCGCTTGCGGAGCGTGCATCTCTGATCATGCTCGATCTCAATCTGCCCGGAATCGATGGACGGGAGCTTCTGCGGCGGGTGCGCGCGCGAGATCCCGAGCGGACGGTGCCGATCGTCGTGCTCTCGACCTCCTCTCATCCGAAGGATATCGAGATTTGCTACCGGGCCGGGGCGGACGCCTACATGGTAAAACCCCTCGAGCTCGAGGATTGGGAGACGAAGGTCGGACAGCTCGCGCTTTGCTGGCTGAAGCCTGCGAATATTGGGAATGGCGCGGCCGCGGCGGCAGTGACGAAGACGGCGAGGTCCTCTCTCAACCGCATCATCGAAGGCGAGATCATTCCCCGTCTCCTGTTGGCGCATTGCCTGGAGGGAGAGGGACGGAGTGCGGAGCCATTGAATCAGGCAGAGTTCGTGGCTGGCGAGGAAGAAGTCGCGCAACTCACGCGCCTTCTCTTGACCCAAGATATAAGCGTCGTCACGGCTTACGTTGAGGCATTGCGGGTTCAGGGGGCTACGCTCGGCTCGCTTCATCTCTCGCTGTTTGCGCCGGCGGCTCAGCTGGTGGGCGACTGGTGGCGCAGCGACCGCTGTGATTTCACCGAGGTCTCGTTGGCTTTGTCACGGCTTCAGAGGCTGATGCGCCAGATTGCGCCGGTTGAAGGGAGCACGACGCACTGAGCGCGGACGGCTAGCGGTGCGTGAGCCGATATAGGCCGACGTCGAGCACGCCGGTCCGAAATCCGACCTCGCAATAGGCGAGGTAATAGTTCCACATGCGCTTGAAGTGTTCCGTACAAAGATGCGGCGTCTCCGCCGGCGGTCGTGCTTGCATAAAGCGTGCGCGCCACTCCGCCAGGGTCCATGCGTAGCTTTGGCCAAACATCTCACCGGACTCAAGTTTGAGGCAGGCCGCCTCGGCATGCCGCGCGATATGCTTGACGGTCGGCAGCATCCCGCCCGGGAAGACATAGCGCTGAATGAAGTCCGGACGCCGCTGGTATTCTGAGAAACGTGCATCGTCGATGGTGATGACTTGAAGAACCGCCGTGCCGCCCGGTGCTAGGCAGGATTTCAATTTCGCGAAATATGCCGGCCAATACGCTTCACCAGCCGCCTCGAGCATCTCGATGGAGACGATGGCATTGAAGGTGCCCGTCGTGTCCCGATAGTCCTGGAGCTTGATTGCGACGGCATCGTCTATACTCGACATGCGGTTCCGGGCATAAGCAAACTGCTCTTGGGAAAGGGTGATGCCGGTGACGCGGCAGCCATGTTTCGCCGCGAGACGCTCCGCCAGCGCGCCCCAGCCACAGCCGATTTCGAGCACATGGTTGCCCGGCCGAACGTCGAGAAGAGAGATCGCGCGATCGAGCTTCGCGCGTTGAGCCTCCTCAAGGGATTGCGTGGGATCGGCAAAGAGCGCCGAGGAATAATTCATGCCCTCGTCGAGCCAGCCGGCATAGAACGCGTTGCTCAGATCATAGTGGGCCTCGATATTGCGCCGGCTGCCGCGCCGGGTGTTCGTTCGAGCGGCATGATGCAGGCGTCCCACCAGCCTCTTGACCGAGAAGCCCTCCCACGCTGCCTGCAAAGCGGCCTCGTTGCGTTGGCAGCACTCGAGCAAGGCGACGAGATCTGGCGTTTCCCAATCGCCCGCCATGTAGGCTTCGGCGAAACCGATATCGCCGCCGAGAAGCACGCGCCGCAGCGTGCGCCAGCGCCGGATCACAAGATGCGCGTTAGGGCCATGAATTGCGCCGCGGTGCACGATGGTCGCCCCCGAGGGCAATTCCAATGTAAAGGCGCCGGTGTCGAAGGACCCCAGCAAGCGCTGCAGAAGCGGGGTTGCAAGCGGCGTCGCCGCCAGGCGCCACCGGACCGACGATTTACGCAACACGCCGGAATGAGTGCTTTGCGCCGGGTTCCAGCTCATGCCGGGCCTCGCGGGGTCGATGAGGCCGGAACGGCAGTGATCACGTCCTTCGGAGCGGCGGGCTTCGGCTGAAGGCGCACACCCTTCAGCCAGAGCCTCAGGGCCTCCCAGTGAATGCCGAGCGTGACCTTCAGCGTCATCAATGGATGGGTGAACAAGAGCTTGAGGAGAGCAAGATCCGTCAGCGCGGCGCGCTGGCCGAGGAGTGACGCAACGATCAGGTCGCCAGAAGAGTCCGACCCGCGGACGATGACGCGAACGGTCGCCTCCGGTTCGATCACGCTGAAATCGTAACGCATGTCCATGCCGAGAAATGGCGAGACGTAGAATCGCTTGGCGCAACGCTGGCGGATGGCGCTGCCATGATCTTCGGGCGAGGCGATCACATATGTATGGCTTTCGCCAAACGTGTTGCGCACCTCGTATAGGAGGGCCGCGATCGAGCCGTCTCGCCGGTAGCAGAAATAGATGCTGAGTGGATTGAACACGTAGCCAAGAAGCCGCGGCATGGCGAGCAGGAGGATCCGCCCGCCGTCGAACGCAATGCCGGCCGATGACAGATGCCTCTCCACCGTGGCGCGGAGCGGTCCGGCGTCGCCGCCGTCATGGTCGGCGTCATGAAAGCTGAACAGGTTGAATCGGTTGTGTGAGAACAGCCGCAGCCGCGCGCCGAGCGCGTCCAGGTCCTCGAGATTCAGCAGCAGCCAATAGGCGCGATAGGCCAAGCTATGGCGTCGAGGGCGCATGCGGTGGTGGGTCACGCGACCCACATAGAGGGCGGAGTCGGTCTTCACGGGACGAGCGTGGCCTCTGTCGCCGAGATCGTGGAGGTGCTTGAGGTCTGCCTGTTCCGAAGGCTATCGCGATGCCAAGGCCTGACCAAGCCGCCGAGCGCCTCGGCGGCTTCGAGCCCCGATTTCAGCCCGTCCTCGTGAAAGCCTGCGCCGAAATAGGCGCCGCAGAACCATGTGTTTCGCACGCCCTGAAGCGTGCCAAGCTTCGCTTGCGCCCGAAGCGCCCGGGCGTCGTAGATCGGGTGATCGTAGATGTCGCTGCAATGAACGGTTTCCGCGCGCGGCTGCGGCGACGGGTTGAGGGTCACAAAGTACTGCCGCTCGCCGGGTATGCCCTGCAGGGCATTCATCCAGTAGGTGACGCAAAGGCCTTGGCCCTTGTCTCCCTCCGGTGCCAGGTAATTCCAGCTCGACCACGCCGCCTGCCGTGTTGGCATCAGGGAAGCGTCGGAGTGGAGCACCGCGTGGTTGCGGCTGTAACGGAAGGCGCTGAGTATTTCGGTTTCTTGTGGCGACGGGTCGGCGAGAAGCGCCAGGGCTTCGTCGGCGTGGCTGGCGACGACCACATGATCGAAGCGGCTGGTTTGCCCGGTCGAGTCCCGGACCGCAACGCCCGTTGAATCCCGCGAGATGGAAACAGCGGCGCAATTCAGCCGCACCCGGTCCCCGAAGCCTGACGTCAGCTTGGCCACATAGGCCTTGCTGCCACCTGCGACGGTCCGCCAGACCGGCCGGTCTTGCAGTTTCAGCAGGCCATGATTCTCGAAAAAGCGGATGAAAGACGCCGCTGGATAGTCGAGCAGCGTTTCTGGGGGCGCCGACCAGATGGCGCCGGCCATGGGCAGTAAATGATCCCGCTGGAAGCTCGGGCTGAAGCGATGCTGCCGTAAATATTCGCCAAGGGAGAGATCGGGATCCGCGATCTGCGACAGATCTCCAGGCGCCCGCCGATAAAAGCGGAACAGGCCCGCGAGCATCGACCAAAAACGTGGACGGAAGAAGTTTTTCTTCTGCGCGAACAAGCTCTTCACGCTGTTCCCTGCGTATTCGAAGGCGCCGTCGCCAAGCGAGACGGCAAAACCCATGTTGGATGATTTTGTCGGAACGTCAAGATGCTGGAACAGCTCTGTTAGGTTAGGATAGTTGACAGTGTTATAGACGATGAAGCCGGTGTCGATGGGAATGCGTCCGTCCGGGCCTTCGACCTCCACAGTGTTGGTGTGGCCTCCGAGGCGAGAAGCTTTCTCAAAAACCGTCACCCGGTGCTGTTGGGCGAGGAGCCAAGCCGCGGAGAGACCGCTAATACCGGTGCCGATAATGGCGATTTCGAGAGGCCGCTTTTCGGAGGGCTGCATGAGGCGAACGTTCCAAGCCGAGCTCGTGGCGGGGCCTGGGAGGCCGCCACGGAACTCCAGTTACGTGCGCGGGACGCGATTGGATGCATCGGCATTTTCGATTCATGCGCGGGGCGTTCGGGCAGCGCCGCCGTTCATGCTTTGCACACTGACGGGGCATCCTCCCCCAAGCACGATCCGTATCTTGGAGGGTGTCAGAAGAGGAACGCAAGGGCGATGAGCGTTGCCGAGATCCTCCTGGTGATTTTCGCGCAGATGGTGGCGCTTTCGCTGATCATGGCGGGGGCTTGGGCAATTCAGCAGCGCACGCGCAACAGCGGGTTCGTGGATGGCGTATGGACCTTTGGCCTCGGTCTGGTCGGCGTCGTTTCGGCGCTGCTACCGCTGAGTGGCGAGACCACGACGCGCCAGATCGTGGTCGCCGTGATCATGCTGGCTTGGTCGCTGCGCTTGGGGCTCCACATCGTGCGCCGCAGTTTGCAGCGTGCCGACGATCCGCGTTACGGACTGCTGATCCGCCAATGGGGCTCTCATGCCCGCCGGCAAATGTTCATCTTGCTGCAAAAGCAGGCGCTGGTAACCTTGCCGTTGGCCATTGCCGTCTTCGTAGCTGCGCATAACCCGGCGCCTTTCGGCCGGATGCAAGATTGGATCGGCGTTCTCGTGATCCTGCTCGGCGTGCTCGGGGAAGGGCTCGCCGACCGGCAGCTCCATGATTGGCTCGCCTCTCGCAAGAAAGACGACCGCGTCTGCGATCGGGGGCTATGGCGCTGGTCGCGGCACCCGAACTATTTCTTCGAATGGGTGTTCTGGCTTGCCTTCCCGCTTTTCGCCATCGAACTAGGCAGTGGTTACGCATCGGGATGGTTGGCGCTCGCCGCTCCGGTGTGCATGTATTGGCTGCTTGTCTATGTCTCGGGCGTGCCGCCGTTGGAGCAGCACATGGTTGCCAAGCATGGTGACGCATACCGCGCCTATCAGGCGCGCACGAGCGTGTTCTTTCCGCGTCCTCCGGCCGAGGATTCGGCATGAGCCTCAAGCGAGCCGCTATCGGCGCTTTCGAGCGGGTTCCTCTCCCGGATGCGGTGACGCGCTTGGCCATCGAAACGTTGGTGGCCCGGACGCGGCGCACCTTGCCGGAGGATGCCGACGCGGTCACCCACGACTTCATGCGAGCGATGCGGGCGCGTCCCATCGCCGTCCATGCGGACGCTGCGAACGCGCAGCATTACGAGGTGCCTGCCGACTTCTTCGGCCTCGTGCTCGGGCCCCGGCGCAAATATTCTTGCTGCCTGTATCGCGGCGGCACCACCACACTCGGCGAGGCGGAAGAAGGCGCGCTGGCCGAGACCGTGGTCCATGCGCGGCTCGGCCCGGGACAGCAAATTCTCGAGCTCGGTTGCGGCTGGGGCTCGCTTTCCCTCTTCATGGCCGAGGCGTTCCCGGAGAGCAGCATCCTCGCGGTCTCAAACTCTCGGTCGCAACGGGCCTATATCGAGGGCGAGGCCGTTGCCCGCGGACTGGAGAATCTTCGTGTCGTCAGCGCCGACGTGAACGGATTCCGCCCGGACGCGGCCTTCGACCGGGTGGTGTCGGTGGAGATGTTTGAGCATGTGTCCAACTGGGAGGCGCTTCTGGCGAATGTCAGGTCCTGGCTTAAGCCTGACGGACTTCTCTTCATGCATGTGTTCAGTCATGCGCGTGTGCCATACGCCTTCGACCACACGGATCAAACCGATTGGATCGCGCAGCACTTCTTCACTGGGGGCATCATGCCGAGCCATGGTCTCATCCGCGAGTTCCGCGGCCTGTTCGAGGTTGTCGATGACTGGCGGTGGAGCGGCCTTCATTACGCGCGAACCGCCAACGACTGGCTTGCCAACATGGACCGCAACGAGCGGGCCGTGGCGCAGGTATTGCAGCCGGTCTACGGAGACGACGCCAAGCTCTGGCAGCGCCGCTGGCGACTCTTCTTCCTAGCCACCGCCGGCCTGTTCGGACATCGCGCTGGCGAAGAGTGGGGCGTGAGCCACTATCTGCTTCGGCCGGTGCCAGCCTAGCGACTAAGCCGGCGTCCGCCCGAGCCACTGCAAGATCAGCGTCGTGAGGACAGCAACGGCGGCGACCACCGCCGCGCCATAGGCGAGGTCGATGACGGTGATCTTGAGCGTCCAGTTCCGCAAGGTCGCGAAATTGGTGAGGTCGTAGGTTCCGTAGGTCACGAGGCCGAGCAGGGCGCCATAGGCGGCGGCCTCCGCCACCGAACCGGATCTCAGCGCGGGCGCCACTGCGAACACGACAATGCCGATCGGGAACAGCAGGTAGAAGGCGATTGCGGGCCCCAACCGGACAGCCGGGGCCAGGACATCGCCGAGGGTGGCGCGGTAAAGCGAGGCGCCCATGGTGGTGAGCCATAGCGCATCGATCACTCCAAAAACCACCAGCGCGATCAGGTAAGCGAACAGATAAGTCAGCATTCGTGGGCCTCCTAGGGTGCGGATGGATAGCGAACATGATGCGTGACGGGTTCCACCGCCCGTGTTATATATCGCGCATGTCAGCAAAGTTGACACATCTAAGTGTAATCTTAGCTAGACCAAGGGGCTTTTGCGCCGGCGTCGTGCGCGCCATCGAGATCGTCGAACGGGCGCTTAACCATTATGGCCCGCCGGTCTATGTCCGTCACGAGATCGTCCATAACAAGCACGTGGTCGAGCGCTTGAGGGCGCGCGGCGCCATCTTCGTGGATAGCGTCGAAGAAATTCCGCGCGGCGCCATCACCGTGTTCAGCGCTCATGGCGTCTCTCGGGAAGTTGAGCAGGCTGCCGGCGTGAAGGCGCTCGACGTCATCGACGCCACCTGCCCACTCGTCCGCAAGGTTCACAACGAGGGCCGCCGCTACGCCGAGAAGGGCTGCGACGTCATCCTCGTTGGCCATCATGGCCATGCGGAGGTGGAGGGCACCAGCGGCCAGATTCCCGGCACTCTGCATATCGTTTCTTCGGTGGAAGAGGTAGACCGGCTCGTGGTGCGAGATCCCGCACGCGTCGCCTATGTAACTCAGACTACGCTCAGCCTCTACGACACCCAGGACATCATCCAGGCTTTACGGCGGCGGTTTCCCGCAATCCTCGGGCCCGATACCCGGGACATCTGCTACGCAACGCAGAATCGGCAAAAGGCCGTGATCGAGCTCGCCAAGCAGGTGCAGCTCTTACTGGTCGTGGGGTCCAGTAACAGCTCGAACTCGAACCGCTTGCGTGAGATGGGTGAAGCGGCGGGCGTTGAGAGCCACTTGATCGAGGGGGCCTCGGCGCTCGACCCCGTTTGGCTCGACGGTGTCGAGGTGGTCGGCCTCACGGCCGGAGCGTCCGCGCCCGAAAGCGTCGTTCAAGACACGATTTGCCGCTTGCGCTCGCTGAGGCTGGTAACGGTCCAGGATCTCGACGGAGTCGAAGAGAAAGTAAGGTTCCAGCTACCCGAGCGCATCGGCGATATGGAGAGGTTGACCGCTTAGCCTCTCCAAAATGCGCGCCTGGCTTTAAGCGTTTGGGGGACGAGTGAAACCGATTTTCCCATTTACGGCCATCGCTGGCCAAGATGAAATGAAGCTCGCGCTGCTTCTGGCTGCGATCGACCCGTCAATCGGCGGGGTCCTCGTTTTCGGTGATCGCGGCACGGGCAAATCCACCGCCGTGCGCGGGCTTGCCGGCCTTCTGCCCCCCATGCGCGTCGTCTCCGGCTGCCGGTATCACTGCGATCCGGGCGCCAACGGAGCCGCTTGCGAGGAATGCCATGAGCGCTCGGCTCGTGGCCGCCTCAAGAGCGAATTGGTGCCGGTGCCTGTGGTCGACCTGCCGCTCGGCGCGACCGAAGATCGGGTGGTCGGTGCGCTCGATCTGGAGCGTGCGCTCTCGAGTGGCGAGAAATGTTTCGAGTCCGGACTGCTCGCGCGGGCGCATCGCGGCTTCCTCTATATCGACGAGGTGAATTTGCTCGAGGACCATCTCGTCGACCTCCTGCTCGACGTGGCGGCCTCGGGAGAGAATGTCGTCGAGCGCGAGGGTTTGAGCATCAGGCATCCGGCGCGCTTTGTGCTGATCGGCAGTGGCAATCCGGAGGAGGGCGAACTCAGGCCGCAGCTTCTCGACCGGTTCGGTCTCTCGGTCGAGGTGCGAACGCCCGACGACGTGTCCACCCGTGTCGAGGTGGTCCGGCGCCGCGATGCATTCGAGCGCGATCCAGGCAAGTTCATCGGCGCTTGGCAGGAAGAGGAGACGCGCATGTGCGAGCGGGTCGGCGCCGCCAGAAAGCGGCTCAATGCGATCAAGACACCTGACGCACAGCTCAAAAAGGCGGCGGAGCTTTGCATCGGCGTCGGCACGGATGGCCTTCGCGGAGAGCTCACACTGATGCGGGCGGCCCGTGCTTTCGCGGCGCTCCAGGGCGATAAGGCGGTGACGCAGGACCATCTTCGGAAGGTCGCGGCGCCCGCGCTGCGCCATCGGCTGAGACGGAACCCGCTCGATGAAGGAGGCTCCACGGTGCGGATCGATCGCACCGTAGAGGAACTCTTCGGTGCCTGACGTCAGCGAGCCGTCGGACTGGACACGCGCCGGCGATGCCCGCCTCGCAGCCATCCTGATTGCGATCGACGGGACCGGGCTTGGCGGCGTCTCGCTGCGCGGCCGCTCGGGCGACGCCCGCGAGGCATGGCTCGACCTCCTGCGCGAACTCCTGCCAGCGAATACGCGTCTGCGCCGGCTGCCCGCCCATATCACCGACGACCGGCTTCTCGGGGGGCTAGATCTCGCCGCGACGCTGGCCGCCGGGAAACCCATCGTCGAGCGCGGCATCCTTGCGGATTCCGATGGCGGCCTGCTTCTCGTGCCGTTGGCTGAGCGCATGTCACCCGCCGTCGCTGCCCGTATCGTCGCCGCTATGGACAAGGGCGAGGTGGCGATGGAGCGTGACGGCCTTACTCAGCGTCTGCCGGCGCGGTTCGGCGTGATAGCTCTCGATGAGGGCATCGGCGACGATGAGCGGCTGCCGGCGGGGCTGCTCGATAGGCTCGCATGCCATGTAAATCTCAATGAGATAAGCGACGGCGACTTTCGCGATGCCAAACGTGACACGAGAATCGGCCCCGAAGAGATCGTTCAGGCGAAAGACCGTCTGCGCAGTGTTGCCGTGACGGCTGAGACTATAGAGGCTCTGTGCGGCGTTGCCGTAGCACTCGGCATCGGCTCTCTCAACGCACCGCTGCGGGCTTTGAAAGCTGCCCGTTGCCTCGCCGCCTTGCGGGGCCATGCCGTCGTGGACGAAGAAGATGTGGCGACCGCCGCGCGACTCGTGCTTGCGCCCCGCGCCACGCGCATTCCCTTGGCGCAGAACGAAGAAGAGCAAGACCTGACGCCGCAAGACCAAGAGCAACAGGACGTTTCCGATCCGGAGCCCCCGGAGGCGCCCGAACAACCCACGCCGAGCGCCGCCGAATTGCAGGAAATCGTGCTGGCCGCGGCCCAAGCTGCAATTCCGCGGAACCTCCTTGCGCGCCTTGTCGGCCGGCAGTCGCCTCGGTCGCACGGCTCGGCCTCCGGCCGCGCGGGTCAACGTCAGCGGACACTGCGGCGCGGCCGTCCGGCGGGAACGCGGCGCGGCGATTTGCGCGCCGGCGAGCGGTTGAACGTTCTCGAAACATTGCGGGCTGCCGCGCCCTGGCAGCGCCTGCGGAGTCGCGTCCAGCCGGGCGAGAGCGGTACTCGGCGCCTTGAGGTTCGGTCGGAGGACTTCAGGATCAAGCGCCTGAAGGACCGGCGTGAGACGGTCACCATCTTCGTGGTGGACGCCTCGGGATCGAGCGCCGTCAATCGCCTCGCCGAGGCTAAAGGCGCGGTCGAATTACTTCTCGCCGATTGTTACGTGCGCCGCGACGAGGTGGCGCTGCTGTCATTCGGTGGCCGCGGGGTAGAGCTCCTGCTACCACCGACCCGCTCGCTCACGCGGGCCAAGCGGTGCCTCGCCGATCTCCCAGGAGGCGGTGGCACGCCGCTGGCGAAGGCCTTGGAAGAGGCTGCGTCGCTGGCGATCGCGATCAGGCGCAAGCACCAGACGCCGACAGTCGTGGTGTTGACCGACGGACGCCCCAATATCGCCCGCGATGGCAGCAAGGGGCGGGAAGCGGCCGAACGCGATGCTATCGGCTCTGCGTGCGCCTTGCGCGAGACGGGTATTGCCGTTCTTCTGGTCGATACCTCGCAGAGGGCCGGCGCCGGCGCCGAACGGTTCGCCGAAGCCATGGGCGCGCAATACCTCCCCCTGCCGTATGCAGATGCAAGAACGCTCTCCGAGGAGGTCAAGGCGAGGATCGGGAGCCCAGCGTGACCGGCAAGCTCGAGTTTGAGCGCGATGGGAAGGACTGGCCAAACCGCGAGGCGAGCCTGTTCGTTTCCGCCGCGGGCCTGACGTGGCATGTCCAGGTGATGGGCTCCGGCCCGGTGCTGCTGCTGGTGCATGGCACCGGCGCATCGAGCCATTCCTACGGCGAGCTTGCGCAGATCCTCTCGAAGGCCTTCACGGTCGTCGTGCCGGATCTGCCGGGACATGGCTTCACGGAGCTGCCGCCGACGCCGCGCCTCTCGCTCCCGGCGATGGCCGGTGATCTCGCGGAATTGCTCAGAAGTCTGAAAGTCAAGCCGGCCGTCGTGGTTGGACATTCGGCGGGGGCGGCGATCCTTATCGAGATGTGTCTGGACGGGCTTATCGCGCCGGAGTCGGTGGTGAGCCTGAATGGAGCGCTGCTGCCCTTCGGCAGCGTGGCCGGCCAGTTCTTTTCGCCGCTCGCCAAATTGCTGGTGCTCAATCCCTTCGTGCCGCGGTTGCTGGCCTGGCGCGCCGACAATCCCGCCGCGGTCGATCGCCTGATCCGCAATACCGGCTCCAGCTTGGGGTCTGAGGGAGTCGGCTACTACGCACGTCTGTTCCGGAGCGAAAGTCATGTCGCCGCGGCGCTCGGCATGATGTCGAGATGGGATTTGGCGGCCTTCTCGAAGCGGCTCGGCGCGCTGAAGGTGCCCCTTGTCCTCGTGGTTGGAACGCAGGACCGGGCGATTTCACCCGACGACGCCTTCAAGGTCCGCGGGCGCGTGGCCAAGGCGGAGGTCGTCGTAATGCGCGGATTGGGCCATCTCGCTCACGAGGAACGGCCCGAGGAGATCGCGGAAATCGTTGTGAGGGTGGCGCATCGGAATCGCGTGCCGGCTCATGCGTGACGTCTTCGCTTTCTCGCTTGGCAAAAATAAGTGACACCGCTAATGTCAAGTAATGTTGACAACCGCATCTGCTCGGGGCAACGCAGCGCGGGTCGGTAGGCCGGGCCGGCATGCCGTCGTGATCGGTAGCGGCTTTGGCGGCTTAGCCGCCGCGATCAGGCTTGGGGCGAGGGGCTATCGGGTCACAGTCCTCGAAAAGCTCGATGCTCCCGGCGGTCGCGCCTATGTTTTCCGGCAGGATGGTTTTACCTTTGATGCCGGTCCCACCATCGTTACGGCGCCTTTCCTGCTCGAGGAGCTATGGGCGCTGTGCGGGCGCGAGCTTGCACAGGACGTCGATCTACGACCGCTCGACCCGTTCTACCGTATCCGCTTTCACGATGGCACTGAGCTCGATTGCCTCGGCGATGACGAGGCGATGCGGGCCGAAGTTGCGCGCCTCTCCCCAAACGACGTCGCGGGCTACGACGCCTTCATGCGGCAGGCCGAGGAGATTTACCGCGTTGGCTTCGAGGAGTTGGGTGCCGTGCCCTTCAGCTCGTGGTCAGACATGGCCAAGGTGCTGCCGGAGTTCGTGCGCCTGCAAAGCTACAAGACCGTGTATGGGCTTGCGTCGAAATTTGTGCGCGATCCGCGATTGAGATTCGCCTTGAGCTTCCATCCGCTCTTCGTCGGCGGGAACCCGTTCAAGGTGACCTCGATCTACGGCCTTATCGCCTTCCTGGAACGCCGCTTCGGGGTGCATTTCCCCATGGGCGGGATGGGCAAGCTGGTGCAGGGCCTGGTAGGTCTGATCGAGCGTCAGGGTAACGACATACATTGCGGCGCTGAGGTCGGCGAGATCACCATCGAAGGCCGGGCCGCGACCGGCGTGCGCCTCACGACGGGCGAATACATAAAATCCGACATCGTCGTGTCCAATGCCGACACAGCTTGGACCTACCGGAAACTTCTTCCCGCAGCGGCGCGCCGCCGCTGGACAGACAAGAAGCTGGATCGCGCCAGCTACTCCATGGGTCTGTTCGTCTGGTATTTCGGTACATCGCGGCAATATCCCGACGTCAAGCATCACACCATTCTGCTCGGACCGCGCTATCGAGACCTGCTCAAAGACATCTTCAAGCGCCGCATCCTCGCCGAGGATTTCAGCCTCTATCTGCATCGGCCGACGGCGACCGATCCTTCTCTGGCCCCCAAGGGCTGCGACGCCTTCTACGTGCTCTCGCCTGTTCCGCATCTCGACGCCGGCGTCGACTGGAGCACGAAGGCGCAAGCCTATCGCCGTGTCATCGCCGAGTTTCTCGACGAAATCGTGCTCCCCGGCTTCCAGCAGCACATCGTGACCTCGCGGCTGATGACGCCACAGGATTTCCACGACCGGCTCTTGTCGCACAAGGGTGCTGCGTTCGGGTTCGAGCCGCTGTTCAGCCAAAGTGCCTGGTTCCGGCCGCACAATAAAGCCGAGGACGTCGATCGGCTCTATCTGGTCGGCGCCGGAACCCATCCTGGCGCGGGCGTGCCCGGCGTCCTGTGCTCTGCGAAAATTCTAGATCAGGTAGTGCCTCATGCAGCGCTCCTCTGAATCCTATCGAAGCGCTGCCGACATCGCGGCCTGTCGAACCCTGCTCAGGTCGGGGTCGCGCACCTTTCATGCGGCGTCCTTTCTCCTCCCGCGCCGCATTCGCGAGCCGGCTTCGGTGCTCTATGCATTTTGCCGGCTCGCGGACGATTCCGTCGACATCGAACGCGGTCCTGCCGCAGTCGATCGGTTGCAGGTCCGCCTCGACCGCGTCTACCGGGGGATGCCGGCGGCTCACCCGGCCGATCGAGCATTGGCCGAGATCGTTGAGCGGTTCGCTATTCCCCAGCATCTGCCGGAGGCGTTGATCGAAGGCTTGGCATGGGACGAACAGGAGCGGCGCTACGAAAACCTTGCCGCGCTCCAAGCCTATGCAGCGCGGGTCGCCGGGACAGTCGGCGTCATGATGGCGATCCTCATGGGTGTGCGGGCCCCTGACTTGCTGGCGCGCGCCGCCGATCTCGGTGTGGCCATGCAGCTTACCAACATTGCCCGTGACGTCGGCGAGGATGCCCGCGCGGGCCGCCTCTATCTGCCGCTTGACTGGCTTCGTGAGGCAGGCATCGACGGCGAAGCTTGGCTGGCCGAGCCGCGTTGCCTTCCCGCGCTGCGCCCGGTGATCGGCCGTGTGCTCGATGCGGCCGACGCACTTTACGCCCGGTCCGACGCAGGCATCGCCGCGCTACCGGCGAGTTGCCGGCCGGGTATTCGTGCCGCGCGCCTGCTTTACGCGGAGATCGGCCAAGAGCTTCGGCGCCAGGGGCTCGATTCTGTAACGCAACGCGCCGTTGTTTCGGCCAAGCGCAAGCTCGGAGTCCTGGTCAATGTGTTGGCCGCGGCCCGAACGGACAAGTCGGCTCTCGGAGCGCTTTGCCTCGAGCAGGCGCAGTTTCTCCTCGAGGGCATCAGCGATGGTCCGGCGTCATCTGCCTCGCGCCAAGAGCACCGATGGTGGGATTTTCAGGCGCGGGCCATTTGGGTCATCGATCTCTTTGAGCGTATTGAGCGCCGCCGTGCCGGGGCGGTTACCGACCCTACACGGGCAACAGTTTGAGTGGAAAAGGGGGAAGCGATGAAGGTCATCACGAAAGCGGCGGGCGAGAGCGCAACGCCGCTCCTCGACCAAGTCAAGGTGCCGGCCGATCTGAAGAAGCTTCCAGAAGACGAGCTGCAGCAGCTTGCCGACGAGCTTCGGCAGGAGATGATCAGCGCCGTATCGGTAACGGGGGGCCATCTCGGCGCGGGGCTCGGTGTGGTCGAGCTTACCGTCGCGCTGCATTACGTGTTCGACACGCCCGCCGATCGGTTGATCTGGGATGTCGGCCATCAGGCCTATCCCCACAAGATCTTGACCGGAAGGCGGGATCGCATCCGCACCATTCGGCAAGGCGGCGGGCTTTCCGGCTTCACCAAACGTTCCGAGAGCGAATACGACCCGTTTGGAGCCGCGCACTCCTCCACCTCCATTTCTGCGGGCCTCGGCATGGTCGTCGCGCGCGACATGAAGGGGGAGACGAACAATGTGATCGCCGTGATCGGCGATGGTGCCATGAGTGCCGGCATGGCCTACGAAGCCATGAACAATGCCGGCGCCATGGACTCGCGCCTAATCGTGGTCCTCAACGACAACGATATGTCGATCGCTCCGCCGTCCGGGGCACTGTCACGCTATCTCGCGCGCATGACATCGAGCGGCACCTATTTGCACTTGCGTGACATCGCCAAGCAGCTTGCGCACCGTTTACCGAAGGAGTGGGAGCGCCGCGCGGCCCGCATGGAAGAGCTTTCGCGCACCTATTGGTCGGGGGGCGGTCTCTTCGAAGAGCTTGGCTTTTACTATGTCGGGCCCATCGATGGTCACGACCTCGATCAGCTTCTACCGGTGCTCAAGAACGTGCGCGACACGAAGCAGGGCCCGATCCTGGTTCATGTCGTAACGCAGAAGGGCAAGGGCTACGGTCCGGCGGAGGCATCGGCCGACAAGTATCATGGCGTGACCAAGTTCAACGTGGTCACTGGCGCACAGGACAAACCGCAGGCCAAGGCCCCGTCCTACACGCGCGTATTCGCCGAGAGCCTCGCCATCGAGGCGCGCAAGGATGAGCGCATCATCGGCATCACCGCTGCGATGCCGAACGGCACGGGGCTCGATCTCTTCGCGAAGGAATTCCCCGACCGCACCTTCGATGTCGGCATTGCCGAGCAACATGCAGTGACTTTCGCAGCCGGCCTTGCCGCGGAGGGCATGAAGCCATTCGCGGCGATCTACTCGACCTTCCTGCAGCGCGCGTATGACCAGGTCGTGCACGACGTGGCCATTCAGAAACTCCCCGTCCGCTTCGCCATCGACAGGGCCGGGGTCGTCGGCGCCGACGGCCCGACTCATGCGGGCTCGTTCGACGTGGTGTATCTCAGTTGTTTGCCCGGCTTCACGGTCATGGCGGCGGCCGACGAGGTTGAGTTGCGCCATATGGTGGCGACTGCGGCGGCCATCGACGACGGGCCGGTTGCGTTCCGTTATCCCCGCGGTGAGGGGACAGGCTTAGCCCTGCCGGACGAGGGCGTACCGCTGGCCGTCGGCAAGGGTAGGCTGCTGCGCGAAGGTTGTGCCGTGGCACTTCTGTCGTTGGGCGGGCGCCTGCAAGAATGCTTCAAGGCGGCGGAGCAGCTTGCTGCATTGGGGCTGCCGGCCACCGTTGCCGATGCGCGGTTCGCCAAGCCTCTTGACCGGGATTTGATCCTGCAACTCGCTCGCCATCACGAAGTGCTCGTCACCATAGAGGAAGGGGCCCTCGGCGGTTTCGGCTCGCATGTCATGCAGCTCGTGAGTCTGGAAGGTCTGCTGGACGGCAAGCTCAAACTGAGAACCATGGTGCTGCCCGACGCGTTCATCGATCAGGACAAGCCCGAAGCGATGTATGCGAAGGCAGGTCTCGATGCGAACGGCATCGTCGCGATGGTCCTTGCGGCTCTCGGGCGCGATCTCTCGGCGATGGTGGCCATCGGCCGCGCCTGATGGCCGAGAGGTTCGGTCTCATCGAGCTGATCGTCGTATTCGGCGCCGTCTTGACGCTGGCAATCATCGATCTGGTTCGCACGCGCCGCGCGTTGGAACCGCGCAACCGGAAGCCGTCCGATCCTGACGAGGACTAGATGGCCTCTTTCAACCCGCTCGCCTTCATGGAACTTTTCGTCGTGTTGGCGTTTGCCGTCGGCTGGCTGGTCCTGGAGCGTGTGGCGCGGCGCTTCGACAAGCGCGACAAGGAGGATGCGCCCCCGGGACCTCGGAACAGCACCGACGAGGAGCGATAGGGCGTGGATCGAATTTCGGTCTTCCGGCGTTGGACGGTTGTTAGCTGTCAATTTTGTTGGGCAGCCCGACCGGGAATCCAGCGAATCGGAGAAGAAAGACAATGGAGACCAATGAATTGCTGCCCATCCTGGCGCTTACCACGCTGGGGGGCTTTTTAGTGCTCGCCATCGGCTCGATGATCTATTTCCTTCGCAGACGTCGCAATCGCGAGGCGGCTAAGCGCGGATTTGAGAAAGTCGCCGACTAGTCACGACCGCCGCCAGCGTCGTCGCGGCATGCGGAATGGCAGCATCGCCCGAACGATCGGATTGGCGACGCGATCGAGCGACAGGCTTTCATGTACGCCGAGGGTTTGCTCTCCGGCTATCTGCGCGGCCACCAGCGAGCGGGCATAGAACGGCGTATCCTCCAGCGTCTTGATCAGGTGCGGCGTACAGTCGTCCGAGCGGGCGTGTCGCGCGATCCGCCAAATGGTTGATGGCAGGTCGGCGCGCGGCGGCGCGGCGAACTCCTCGACCCGACCGTTGGGGTCAAAGCGCAAGGCCAAGGAGACCGGTGGGCCGTGACGCGGGAAAGTGTCGTAAAGAACCGCGGTGCGGGATCCGATCTGCGCGCGGGTCCAGTCCCACTCAACGAAGGCGGCTTCGAGCGGTTCATCTCCGAAATTGCAGTCGAGATAGCCGTGCCCCCTCCAGCTGAGACGCGGCCGCTCCATGACGACCTCGATCTCGGCACAGGGCGCGACCGGATGCCATTGGTGACGACCCTCGCCGTCGAGATCGAATACGCAGCGAGTCAGCGCGGCGGGCCTTACGCGGACGACGCCTTTGAGGCGCGACGGCCACGGCACGGTGGTCTCGTCCACATGGACGACGAGACCGTCGCCGTCCCAGTCGAGTCGGCTCGGACCGATCTGCAAGGAGCGCGCATCGCGTCGGAGATCCTCACGCGTACGCTCAGTCAAAGCCCAGTGCTTGGCCGAACATCCGTACAACGCGACATTGAGCGCGCAGTGATTATGCGGATCGCCGCGGCCGAAGCGCCGGGCGAGAGCGTAGTAGGGCGAGAAAACGCTACCGATGAAGGCGATGATGGTCAGCGCATGATTGCCGTCGTCGCTTATGCCATCGACATACCACCAGACATAGCCGCCTTTCGGAACGGCCTGGCTGAAGTCAGGTCCTCCAGGATGGTCGCGGCCGCAAGGCGTCCCGACAGCGCCGCCATGGGAACGCCCGGCCCCGGATGCGTGCTGCCCCCGGCGAGATAGAGACCCGGAACCTTGGTCCTTGTCGTCGGCCGATTGAACGAGGCGGCCCACCCGTGAGACGCTTGGCCGTAAAGGGCCCCCCCGGTCCCCGGATAGAGCCGATTGAAATCCGACGGCGTTGTCGCCACCGTCGCTTCCGGTCGCGTCCTCAACGCGAGTCCGCAGCGCTCCACTTGGGCGAATGCTCGGATCCGGCATCGCTCGATCTCCTCGGTTGAAAACTCTCGCCTATCGCCGCAAGGGGGTGCGTTGATGAGGCACATCACGCGCTCGGTGCGGGGTGCACCGTCCGCTTCGACTTCGCCGGCACTGCGGTCTTGCGCGCAGACATAGACTGTCGGCGCGCCAGGCACGCGGCCGGCTTGGAAAATGTCATCGAATTC
>CAYWIA010000004.1:22645-34538 GCA_964458245.1 uncultured Methyloceanibacter sp.
TCTGGGCCTCACAGCCATAGCGGAACGTGGCCCCATGGGCTTTGGCACGGGCCGCAATCGCGACAGCCAGCTGGTGCATGCCGCCCTCCACGAGCCACACGCCCGACTGCTCGACATGTGCGACGAGCATCAAGGTCGCGGGGGCGTTGAAGGGAGAGGACCCGCAATAAGTCGCGTAGCGACCGAAAAGCTGACGGACACGTGGATCGTGGAAGTAAGTGCCAAGCGTACGCCAGAGTGTCACAAACGGTGAAATGCGCCACAAATCGCCAAAGCCCTTTATGCCGGCATTCAAGGCAAGCGAGAGGGGCGTGGGTTGGCCTGCGGTGATGAACGGACCTTCGAGCGTTTCATAGGTGGCGCGGGCGCGGGCGCAGAAGACGCGGAAGCGCCTTGCTTCTTCTGCTCCGGAGAAGTCGCCGATTGCGTTGGCCGAGCGGTCGATGTCGGCAAACAGATCGAGACGCTCGTCTGCGCTCCAGGCATGGCGCGCGAGGATTTCGGCGGGGCGCAAGGTCACGTGATTGCCGAGAGTCTCGCCCAGATCGTCAAAAAGCTGCTCGAACACGAAGCGCATGGTGAGCACGGTCGGACCCGAATCGATCGGGCGCCCGCCGATCTCGATCTCGCGCATCTTGCCGCCGGGGGCGGGTTCTTTCTCGACTACGGTGACGTCCACACCGCGGGCGGCGAGCTCGAAGGCCGCCGTCAATCCGCCAATTCCCGCGCCGATCACGGCCACGCGGTTCGCTTGTGTCACGCTCACCTCGCGAAATCGCGTTGCGTTCCCATCCTCACTGTCTATACTACATGTCAGTTTATACTGACAGTCTAGCTTGACAATCTGGGGGGCGGCCGATGGACTCGGGCGTGAGAATCGAGAGGGCCCTGGAGGAAGCCGTTACCAGCGCGGGAGGTCCCGCCGGACCTCCCCAGCTTTCTGCGGCGCTCCGCTACGCGGTCTTTCCGGGCGGTGCACGCGTGCGGCCGCGACTTTGTCTGGCCGTCGCCCAAGCCTGCGGTGATCCATGCCCCGAGCTTGCCGACGCGGCTGCCACCTCGATCGAGCTTCTGCATTGTGCTTCCCTCGTACATGACGACCTTCCCTGCTTCGACGATGCCGAAATCAGGCGGGGAAAACCCTCGGTCCACAGGGCCTACGGCCAGCCACTCGCCGTGCTGGCCGGCGACGCGCTCATCATCTTGGCATTTCAGACGCTGGCGAAATCCGCTGCCGAGTGGCCCGCCCGACTAGGCCCGCTTTTGCAGGTCGTCTCTCAAGCAGTAGGTGGGCCCAGCGGGATCGTCGCCGGACAGGCCTGGGAGTGCGAGCCGAGCGTCAAGCTTTCCGAATATCACAAGGCCAAGACGGGCTCTCTGTTCGCGGCCGCCACCGTTGCCGGGGCTCTGGCGTCAGGCGGGGAACCTGATGCGTGGCGGCGTCTCGGCGAGTGTCTTGGCGAGGCTTTCCAGGTCGCCGACGACATTTGCGACCTCAAAGCGGATCCGGCCGTTCGCGGGAAGCCCGGCAACCAGGACATCGCCCATGCGCGACCGAATGCGGTTCAGTCGCTTGGGATGGAGGGTGCTGCGGCGCGTCTTCAGGCGCTCCTCGACGAGGCGATGGAGTCGATCCCGCCATGCGATGGTGCACAGCAGCTCCGGCTGACCATCGCCGTCCAGTCGCAACCCTTCATGCCAAAGGGGCTTGCACAGCGGGCAGCTTGAGCCCCGCCGAGAGGCGACACGGATGGCGAACGGCCTTGAGGCTTTGCCGGTGCCACTATTCGGGCGACAGCGCTTCGCCACGGTCCGTGACAGGCTTCTTACCAATCCGCGATTTCTTTCCTGGGCCGGAGCCTTTCCACTCACTCGCTTTATTGCCCGCCGGCGCGCCGCCGCCCTATTCGATCTCTGTGCCGGGTTCGTCTATTCGCAGGTGCTTTTTGCCTGCGTAAAGCTTGGCGTTTTCGGCATGGTGCGCGACGGGCCGCTCCCAGAGTCGATCCTCGCCAAGCGGCTCGGTCTTTCCGAGGATGCCGCTGGCCGTCTCTTCACTGCGGCGCGCGCCTTGCGCCTTCTGGAAGCGCGCGGGGAGAGCGGCATCGGTCTTGGGCCTCTAGGCGCAGCGGTGGCTGGCGATTCAGGGATTGCCGCCATGATCGAGCACCATACGCATCTTTATGCCGACCTCGCCGATCCCGTGGCGCTACTGCGGGGGGAGAAGGGGGGCACGGCTTTATCCGCCTACTGGCCCTATGCCGGTGCCACAAGTCCGAGCGACCTCGGCGACGAGCAAGTCGCCGCCTATAGCGAGCTGATGTCGCGTTCGCTGCCGCTCGTTGCCGAGGAGGTGCTCGACGTCTATCCGGTCGGCCGCCACCGGCGGCTCCTGGACGTCGGAGGCGGGGAGGGGGTCTTCGTAGTCGCGGCTGCCGCTCGCGCGCCCAATCTCGAGCTCTGCGTGTTCGATCTGCCCGCCGTCGCAGCTCGGGCAAAAGCACGCCTCCAAAAGGCCGGCCTGGGCAAGGCCGAGGTCGTTGCGGGCGATTTCCTGTCCGACGCCCTTCCCAAAGGCGCCGATCTCGTGTCGCTGATCCGGGTGATTCTGGACCACGACGACGAGACGGCGCTTCGCATCCTCAAGGCCGCCAAGGCGGCCCTGGCACCGGGCGGCACGCTCCTTCTGGCCGAGCCCCTAGCCGATACGCCCGGCGCCGAGACCATGGGTGGGGCCTATTTCGGCTTCTATCTCATGGCGATGGGGGGCGGTCGCCCCCGCAGCTTCGCGGCGATACAGGCGCTGCTCACGCAATCCGGCTTCACCCGCATCCGCTGCAAGACCGGCCGCCGCGTGCTGAGAACGGGCGTTGTCACGGCATCTTGACGCGCACAACTGTTAAGTAGACTTGACATCCTCAACAGTCAGCCTAGACTGACAGTCAGGGAAGTGCCCCTGTTCTGGGCATTTTTGAACCGGGGTGTCGAACCTGCGGGTTATGGGGATGAATACCGTAGCTGTTGTGCTGGAAGAGCCCGAGCGTCTCGTTCTGAGCCGCATCGACTTAACCGCACCGGGAGATGACGACGTCATCGTCGACATTGAATGGAGCGGGATCAGCACCGGGACCGAGCGGCTGCTCTGGTCGGGTCGAATGCCTTCCTTCCCCGGCATGGGCTACCCGCTCGTTCCTGGCTATGAATCGGTCGGCCGCATCGCGAGCGCGGGACCAGGATCCGGCGCACGGGTCGGCGACCGCGTTTTTGTTCCCGGCGCCCGATGCTTCGGCGAAATCCGCGGCTTGTTCGGCGGTGCCGCGTCGAGGGTCGTCGTTCCCGGCGCCCGCGTCGTTCCTTTTGACGAGAACCTCGCAGAGGAGGGGGTGCTTCTCGCGCTCGCTGCGACGGCCTACCACGCCATCGGTGTGAATGACACGCCGCCTGAGCTGATCGTCGGCCACGGCGTGCTCGGGCGCTTGCTGGCCCGTGTTGCCGTTGCACTAGGGACCGCGCCGACGGTTTGGGAAACCAATCCCGACCGCGCGCACGGCGCCACAGGCTACGCAGTCGTGGCGCCGGACGACGACGCTCGCCGGCAATACGGAATCATCTGCGACGTGAGCGGCGATGCCACGCTGCTCGACACGCTTGTCGGGCGGCTCGCGCCGCGCGGCGAAATCGTTCTCGCCGGATTCTATTCCGATCCGCTCAGCTTTACCTTTCCGCCGGCCTTCATGAAGGAAGCGCGCATTCGCGTCGCGGCTGAATGGCACCCCGCTGACATGGCCGCCGTGACAGGACTTCTGGAGAGCGGTCGTCTGTCTCTCGGGGATCTGATTACCCACCGGCAGCCGGCTGCCGACGCGGATCAAGCCTATCGAACGGCTTTCACCGATCCGGCCTGCCTCAAGATGATCTTGGATTGGAGAAGTTGCGCATGAGCATGTCCTACGACGCTGCCGCCAATGCGCCGGGTTGCACCAAGGTGTATGACTTCCTCCGCGAAGAAGCATCGGTCGAGCCCGATCCGGTGGTGACGAGCGAGGTTACCAAAGAAACGCAGATCATCGCGATCTACGGCAAAGGCGGCATCGGCAAGAGCTTCACGCTAGCCAACCTCTCTTACATGATGGCGCAGCAGGGCAAGCGCGTGCTGCTCATCGGGTGCGATCCCAAGAGTGACACGACATCGCTGCTCTTCGGTGGACGCGCGTGCCCGACGATTATCGAGACCTCGTCGAAGAAGAAGCTCGCCGGCGAAGAGGTGAAGATCGGCGACGTCTGCTTCAAGCGGGATGGCGTATTCGCCATGGAACTCGGCGGTCCCGAGGTCGGGCGCGGGTGCGGCGGTCGCGGGATCATCCACGGTTTCGAACTTTTGGAGAAGCTTGGCTTCCATGACTGGGGCTTCGACTTCGTGCTGCTCGACTTCCTGGGCGACGTGGTTTGCGGCGGCTTCGGTCTGCCGATCGCAAGAGACATGTGCCAGAAGGTGATCGTCGTCGCCTCCAACGACCTTCAGTCTCTCTACGTCGCCAACAATGTCTGCTCTGCGGTCGAGTATTTCCGCAAGCTTGGCGGCAATGTCGGCGTGGCCGGTATGGTCATCAACAAGGACGACGGGACCGGCGAGGCGCAAGCCTTCTGCGACGGTGCCGGCATCCCGGTGCTCGCGGCAATTCCCGCTCACGACGATATTAGGCGCAAGAGCGCGAACTACGAGATCATCGGCACACCGGGCAATCAATGGTCATCGCTCTTCGAGGACCTCGGAACCAATGTCGCCGAGGCGCCGCCCGTGCGGCCCAAGCCATTTGATCAGGACGGCCTGCTTGGCCTGTTCAAGGGGGAAGCGGTCGGTCGCGGCGTCACGCTTTTGCCGGCGACTCCCGAGGATATGTGCGGTGGAGCGATCGTTGAGAAGGCATCGCTCGAGGTGATCTACGAATCTGTCTGAGAGAAGGGCTGTTTGGGCGTGAGCGGGCTGGAAAGAGAGTGGGAACGGCAGGCGGGCGAGAGCGCCGAGGTGCTTTACGACGACGCCTCCCATGCGCCGATGCAGCATGACGGCGCTGAGTCCGTGCCCGAATCCACGCCGGCGATCCATAGCGAGGCAATAAAAAGCGACGGACTGGGCTGTCACGCGGGTGCCGACGAGATGCGCCGCGCCGCCGAGAAGGCCGGAAAAAGCGACACCCTTCAGCGCTACGCCAAAGACTACCCAATGGGTCCACACGACCAACCGCAAAGCATGTGCCCTGCTTTCGGCTCTTTGCGGGTCGGTTTACGCATGCGCCGCACAGCCACCGTGCTCTCAGGCTCTGCCTGCTGCGTCTATGGTCTCACGTTCACGTCGCACTTCTACGGCGCCAGGCGCTCCGTCGGCTATGTGCCCTTCAATTCCGAGACGCTCGTTACCGGGAAGTTGTTCGAGGACATCAAGGCCGCGGTTCACGACCTCGCCGACCCCGAACTTTACGACACGATCGTGATCATCAATCTGTGCGTGCCCACGGCTTCCGGCGTGCCGCTCCGACTGTTGCCGGATGTGATAAACGGCGTGCGCATTATCGGCATCGACGTCCCCGGCTTTGGCGTGCCAACACACGCGGAGGCCAAGGACGTTCTTGCCGCCGCGATGCTCCACTTCGCGCGAACCGAGGCGGAGGAAGGCCCCGTGCAGGCGCCCCGCGGCGGCAAGTCGGACAAGCCGACAGTGACGCTTGTCGGCGAGATGTTTCCCGCTGATCCGATCGGCATCGGCGCCCTGCTGGAGCCGCTTGGCCTCGCGGCGGGGCCTGTTGTCCCGACACGGGAGTGGCGGGAGCTCTACGCCGCGCTCGATTGCGCCGCGGTGGCGGCGATTCATCCGTTCTACACCGCTTCGTTCCGCGAGTTCGAGGCGGCCGGTCGGAAGATCGTCGGTTCGGCGCCGGTCGGCCACGATGGAACGGCCGCTTGGCTCGACGCGATCGGCGACGCCTGCGGCGTTGACCGAAAGACGGTCGATGCCGCAAAGAACCGTATCCTGCCGGCGATCCGCGGCGCGCTGTCCGGGTTGCCGATCGACGGCCGCATCACCGTTTCGGGTTACGAGGGATCTGAGCTTCTCGTCGCGCGCCTTCTCCTGGAGAGCGGTGCAGACGTCCGCTATGTCGGCACAGCCTGTCCACGCACGCCCTGGTCCGAGCCTGATCGCGATTGGCTGGAAGCCAAGGGCGTGCATGTCACCTATCGCGCATCGCTCGAGCAAGATCTCGCGGCGGTTGAAGAGTTTGAGCCCGAACTCGCCATCGGTACGACACCTGTCGTGCAGAAGGCGAAGCAGAGGGCGATTCCCTCTCTTTACTTCACCAACCTTATCTCGGCGCGACCACTCATGGGACCGGCAGGTGCCGGTTCACTCGCCCAAGTGATCAACGCCGCGCTGCAATCCAAGCCGCGCTTCGATGAGATGAAGGCGTTCTTCGGTGGTGTTGGCGAAGGCTACACCGCCGGCATTTGGGAAGACGTGCCCAAAGACAATCCGCAGTTCCGAGCCGAAACCAAGCGCCGCCTCGACAAGGAGGCGAAGAAGCGCAAGGCCCAGGAGATGATCTGATGTTGGTTCTCGACCATGATCGCGCCGGGGGTTACTGGGGGTCGGTCTACGTCTTCACGGCGGTCAAAGGCTTGCAGGTCATCATCGACGGGCCGGTCGGCTGCGAGAACCTGCCGGTCACCTCGGTTCTGCATTACACCGATGCGCTCCCGCCGCACGAGCTGCCCATCGTGGTCACGGGGTTGGGCGAGGAGGAGCTAGGCCAAACGGGCACGGAAGGGGCCATGCGCCGCGCGCATAGCACGCTCGACCCGGAGCTGCCCGCCGTCGTCGTTACCGGTTCGATCGCAGAGATGATCGGTGGAGGCGTTACGCCCGAGGGCACGAACATCCAGCGCTTTCTGCCGCGCACGATCGACGAGGATCAATGGCAGTCGGCCGACCGTGCGTTGACCTGGCTTTGGACCCAATACGGACGGAAGAAAATTCCGGCGCGCGAGCAGCGCGGGGAAGGGGAGAAGCCCCGGGTCAACATCATCGGCCCCATCTATGGCACGTTTAACACGCCGTCGGACCTCGCCGAGATCAGGCGATTGGTGGAAGGCATGGGTTGCGAGGTGAACATGGTGTTCCCCCTCGGAAGCCATCTCGCCGATGTGCCGAAGCTTGTCGAAGCCGACGTCAATATCTGCATGTATCGCGAGTTCGGGCGGCTCCTGTGCGAGGCACTGGAACGGCCCTATCTTCAGGCGCCGATCGGGCTCCACTCCACCACCAAGTTCCTGCGGAAATTGGGCGAGCTCACCGGAATCGACCCCGAGCCATTCATCGAGCGGGAAAAGCACACCACCATCAAGCCTCTCTGGGATCTTTGGCGTTCGGTCACCCAGGACTTCTTCGGCACCGCCAGCTTTGCCATCGTCGCCAACGAGACCTATTCGCGAGGCATGCGAAACTTCCTCGAGGAAGAGCTCGGTTTGCCCTGCACCTTCGCGTTCGCGCGTTGCGCCGGAGTGAAGCCAAATAACCAGGAGATTCGCAACGCTGTCGCCGAGAAGACGCCGCTGATTTTGTTCGGCAGCTACAACGAGCGAATGTACCTCTCGGAGATTGGGGCGCGCGCGATCTATATCCCCGCGTCGTTCCCCGGCGCGATCATCCGCCGCCATACCGGCACGCCATTCATGGGCTACGCCGGCGCAACCTACATTCTGCAGGAAGTCTGTAACGCGCTGTTCGACGCGCTGTTTAACATTATTCCGCTGGGAACCGAACTCGACAAGGTAGAGGCGACACCTGCGCGCCTTCACGAAGAGCTTCCCTGGGATGACGCGGCCAAGGCCGCTCTCGATGAACTTATCGAATCTCAACCGGTGCTAGTGCGCATTTCTGCAGCCAAGCGTCTGCGCGACGCGGCCGAGCGTGCAACTCGCCGCGCCGGAGAGGAGCGAGTGACCGCGCTGCGCGTCGGCCAGGCACGCGTGTCGGTCATGGAGGGTCAAGCGGCATGATGCCCCCCGACCCTCCCCGCTTCCCGATCTTGGTGGACCCAGCGCGCGCTGGGATCATCAGCTTACTTTTGAGGTGTGAGAGGAAGCCATGAGCACGCAATTGACCGCAAGGCATCGGGGAGAGCCCATCCAGTTTCGTCTACTTCATGCGATTTGCTTCAGCATCTTTCTCGTCGTGGCCGTCATGAAGAGGCTTTGGTCATGGACGTGGTTTTCACATCGCGGAAGCGCGATGCACCGTCAATCGATCTTTGAGGAGGCCCGGAATGCAGCGGGCATATGCGCCACCTACGCATTCATGATCTAGGCGAGCAGGTTCCCCCGGCATAGGCCGGGGCGAAATAGGCCGTGACACTGTCGGTCACGGTTATCCCGGCCGCGGGGGTTCGCGGTAACGAGTCGAAGGCCAGCATAGGGAGAATCCAGATGGCAATTGAAAGGACCGGCTCACTTTCGGGTTTGACCGAAAATGAAGCCAAGGAATTTCACAGCATATTCATGACCAGCTTCATCATCTTCACGATCATCGCGATTGTTGCGCACATCCTCGTGTGGATGTGGCGGCCGTGGCTGCCTGGCCCGGAGGGCTATGCGGCGCTCGATGATGTGTTGGGAGCAGCCGGCCACCTCGTTTCACTGGTGGCATAAGGAGGAATCGTCATGTGGAGAATGTGGCTGCTTTTCGACCCGCGGCGGACATTGATCGCTCTGTTCACGTTTTTGTTCGCACTGGCGTTGCTGATCCATTTCATTCTGCTTAGCACCGACCGGTTCAACTGGATCGAAGGACCGAGAACAACCGCGTCGCAATCTGCGCCCAATCCTTAGGGGCAGCGAACGTAGGGGCGAGTGGCGAGTAAGGCCGAAGGCCGAAGCTCGCCACTCCCCAACACCAAGGCCAAACCAATGAGGCCTGCCCGAGGGGTGGGAGGGTTTAGAGATGGCAATGCTCAGTTTCGAAAGGAAGTACCGCACCCGCGGCGGAACCTTGATAGGCGGCGATCTGTTCGACTTTTGGGTAGGGCCTTTCTATGTGGGCTTCTTTGGCGTTACCACGATCTTTTTCACCATTCTCGGTACCGCGCTGATCTTGTGGGGCGCGTCGCAGGGACCGACGTGGAACCTCTGGCAGATCAATATCGCTCCGCCGGATCTCAAATATGGTCTGGCCCTCGCGCCTCTGCTCGAAGGCGGCTTGTGGCAGCTCATTACCGTCTGCGCACTTGGCGCCTTCGTATCGTGGGCGCTCAGGCAAGTGGAAATCTCGCGAAAGCTGGGCATGGGCTATCACGTGCCCTTCGCATTCAGCTTCGCCATTCTGGCCTATTTCACCTTGGTAGTGGTTCGCCCGCTGTTGCTGGGCGCTTGGGGACATGGCTTTCCCTACGGCATCATGAGCCACCTCGACTGGGTGTCGAACGTCGGCTATCAGTTTCTGCACTTCCACTACAACCCGGCGCATATGATCGCGGTGAGCTTCTTCTTCACCAATGCGCTCGCACTCGCGCTGCACGGAGGACTCGTTCTCTCGGCGACCAACCCTAAGAAGGGCGAGGTAGTAAAGACCGCTGAGCACGAGAACACGTTCTTCCGTGACACCATCGGCTACTCGATCGGAACGCTCGGCATTCATCGGCTCGGGCTCTTTCTCGCCATTAGCGCTTCATTCTGGAGCGCAGTCTGCATCGTCATCAGTGGCCCCTTCTGGACCCGTGGCTGGCCCGAATGGTGGAACTGGTGGCTTAACTTGCCAATTTGGCACTAGGGCCGGGGGACGAAGATGGCGACCTATCAGAATATCTTCACGCAAGTGCAGGTGCGGAGCGCCTTACCCGACCCAGGTGTGGCGCTGCCGATCGGATCCCTTCCACGCATCGGGGGAGCCAGGTTCGATTATTGGCTTGGCAAGATCGGCGATGCGCAAATCGGTCCGATCTATCTCGGCTGGCTCGGGATCGCGTCCCTGATCTTCGGCATTGCCGCGATCGAGATCATCGGACTCAATATGTGGGCTTCGGTGAACTGGGATCCCATCCAGTTTGTGCGCCAGCTGCCGTGGCTCGCGCTCGAGCCGCCTGCGCCCGCTTATGGCACTCAGATCTTTCCTCCTCTGAATGAAGGAGGCTGGTGGCTCATGGCGGGGTTCTTCCTCACCACGTCGATCCTGCTGTGGTGGGCGCGGATGTATCGGCGGGCCCGTGCGCTCGGCATGGGTACGCATGTGGCATGGGCCTTCGCCTCGGCGATCTGGCTTTACCTTGTGCTCGGGTTTATCCGGCCGCTTCTCATGGGCAGCTGGGCCGAAGCCGTTCCCTTCGGCATCTTCCCCCATCTCGATTGGACGGCGGCCTTCTCCATTCGCTACGGCAATCTCTTTTACAACCCGTTCCATATGCTCTCGATCGTCTTTCTCTATGGATCGGCGTTGCTCTTCGCCATGCATGGCGCGACCGTGCTGGCGGCGAGCCGCTATGGAGCTGAGCGGGAAATCGAGCAGGTCGTCGATAGGGGAACCGCATTCGAGCGCGGGGCGCTGTTTTGGCGTTGGACGATGGGCTTCAACGCAACCGCGGAATCGATTCACCGTTGGGCGTGGTGGTTCGCCGTCCTTTGTCCGCTGACCGGCGGCATCGGCATTCTGCTCACCGGCACCGTGGTCGACAATTGGTATCTGTGGGCCGTGAAGCACCACGTGGCACCGATGTACCCAAGTGTCTTCGGGACGGTCCTTGACCCAGCTCTTTCAGGGGGGGCGCAATGAAGGCGTGGCATCCGATTGCAGTCATCGCCGTCGTCCTGCTCGGCTACGGCTTTGTTAACAACAACTGGAGCCGGCCGCCGGTGCAGAGCGTGCAGGAGGGCTATCGCGGCCTCGGCATGGTCCAGACGACGGATCTTCGCCAGTATCTCGACAAGGCGAGCGTCGACAAGCTTCCACCCTCGATCCCGGAGCTGCCGGCGGATATCGGCGGGCCCACCGCTGGCGAGCAATATCAGAACGTGAAGGTCCTCGGCGATTTGTCGAGTGCCGAGTTCCTGCGCCTCATGACCGCGATCACGGCATGGGTGTCGCCGAAGGAAGGTTGCAACTACTGCCATGTGCCGACCAACCTTGCATCCGACGAGAAGTACACGAAGGTCGTAGCCCGGCGGATGATTCAGATGAACCGGGACATCAACGAGAACTGGAAGTCCCACGTCGCGAATACCGGTGTCACTTGCTACACATGCCACCGCGGCAATCCTGTCCCGATGAATATCTGGTTCAGCGAGCCTGGCGGCGACACCATCGCGGGTCAGAATCATCCTTCGGCTGTAACGGGCTCGACCTCGTTGCCTGCAGATCCCTACACCGCGTTCTTGGCCAGCAAGGAAGGCGCAGACAGCATCCGGGTGGTCAGCACGACGGCGCTGCCGGAAGGCAATCGCGCGTCCATCAAGCAGACTGAATACACCTATGGTCTGATGATGAGCATCTCGGAGGCGCTCGGTGTCAACTGTGTTTACTGCCACAACTCCCGGTCCTTCATGTCCTGGGACCAGAGCAGCCCGCGGCGTGCCGTCGCTTATGACGGTATTCAGATGGTCCGCAACCTCAACATGACCTATCTCGAGCCGCTGAAGTCGGTGCTGCCGGCCGCTCGGCTTGGGCCCCACGGACAGGTGCCGCAAGTGTCCTGTGCCACCTGTCACCAAGGCGCCGCGAAGCCGCTGATGGGGGCAAACTTGGTCAAAACCTTCCCGGAACTGCAAAGCGGCTCGTCCGGTAGCGCGGATGAGGCAGCACCGGAAGACTCCGAAAGCCCGCAGTAGAAGTAACCTCCTCCTCGGGGCGGCGGCA
>CAYWIA010000005.1:0-5018 GCA_964458245.1 uncultured Methyloceanibacter sp.
TCATGTCGCCGCATATCAGCCTCGTGACGCTTTGCGTCGCCGACATCGCCAAGGCCACATCCTTCTATGAGCGGCTCGGCCTTGAAAAGTCCAGCGCCAGCCAAGAGAGCGTGACCTTCTTTCGGGCCGGTTCCGTCGTGCTGGCGCTTTGGACACGCGAGGCGCAGGTCGAGGACGCGAAGGCCGCAGATCTCTGGACCGGCAATGGCGGGATCGTCGTCGCCATGAACTGCGCCAGTGAAGGCGAAGTGGACGCGATGCTGGACAAAGCGCGTGCCGCCGGCGCAGCGATCTTGAAGCCGGCCGAGAAAGCGTCCTGGGGCGGCTACAACGGCTACTTCGCCGACGCCGACGGCAATGTCTGGGAGGTCGCCTACAATCCGTTTTGGCCCATGCAAGAGAATGGACGTATCGACCTGCCTTGATGAGCGATCCCAGCCATATCTTCGTCTACGGCACGCTCCGCTCCGAGAGCGGTCATCCCATGGCGCGGCGGCTCTTCGCGCGGGCGCGTCTCGTGGGCAAGGGCAGAGTGCCGGGACGCCTCTACGATCTCGGCTGGTATCCCGCGGCAATGTTCGACGAGCGCGAGAAGCGTCACATCCTCGGTGACGTCTTTGCCTTGCCCGACGCCAAGCTGCTGGCCGAGCTCGATGCCTATGAGTCCGGTGACCGCAATTACCGGCGCCTGCCGCTGCGGGTGGCGCTTCTGGGCGGTGGTACGGTGAGCGCCTGGGCCTATGGGGTGGCCAAGCCCCCGAATGCACGGGTCATTCCGAGCGGCGATTTCGTCGCACATCGGAACGCGAAGACGCCGCGACCGGTTCGTCCTTAGGTCTTTTTCTCCGCCTTGTTTGTGCGACACCCGCAGGACGGGCTAAAAGGACCGCTGGCTGAGAAAGGATCATGGAATCGATGAACGAAGCCGTGGAGGCAAAAGCGGCGCCCAAATGGGTGTTCACCTTCGGCGATGGACGCGCCGACGGCTCCGCCGGGGACAAGGAGCTTCTCGGCGGCAAGGGTGCGCATCTGGCCGAGATGTCGCGCCTCGGTCTCCCCGTGCCTCCGGGCTTCACCATCTCGACGGAAGTTTGCGCCGCTTACTATGAGCTTGGCCGCAAGCTGCCCGAGACGTTGAAACCCATGGTGGACGAGGCGCTGGCCAAGGTCGGCAAGATCACCGGCGCGCGGTTCGGCGATGTGGACAATCCGCTGCTGGTGTCGGTGCGCTCGGGCGGGCGCGCTTCCATGCCGGGCATGATGGATACCGTGCTCAATCTCGGCCTCAACGACGAGACGGTCGAGGGCCTGGCCCGGCTCACCGGCGACCGCCGCTTCGCCTACGATACCTATCGGCGCTTCATACAGATGTATGCCGACGTGGTGCTCGGCATCGACCACGGCATGTTCGAGGAGATCCTCGAGAACTACAAAAATCTCAAAGGCTTCGAGCTCGATCCGGAGCTCGCCGCCGAGGACTGGGCGGAGATCGTCGTCCGCTTCAAGGCCCTGGTCGGCAGGGAGCTGGAGCAGCCCTTCCCGCAGGATCTCCATGAGCAGCTTTGGGGCGCCATCGCCGCGGTGTTCGGCTCCTGGCAGAACGCGCGCGCCATCGCCTATCGAAGGCTCCACGATATCCCCGACGACTGGGGGACCGCCGTCACCATTCAGAGCATGGTCTTCGGCAACAGAGGCGACAACAGCGCCACCGGCGTCGTCTTTACCCGCAATCCGTCTACCGGCGCGAACGAACTGTTCGGCGAGTTTCTGCTGAACGCGCAAGGCGAGGACGTGGTGGCGGGCCTGCGCACGCCCCAGCCCCTGACCGAGAACGATCGCGCCGCGTCGGGCAATGGCAAGCAATCGCTGGAGGCCCTCCTGCCGGAAGCCTTCGCGGATCTCAAGGCGGCCTGCGCGGCGCTGGAGAAGCACTTCCGCGATCTCCAGGACATCGAGTTCACCGTGCAGGAAGGCAAGCTGTTCATGCTGCAAACCCGCTCGGGCAAGCGCTCCACCCAAGCCGCGCTGAAGATCGCGATCGACATGGCGCGCGAGGGCATCATCACCGAGCAGGAGGCCGTGCTGAGCCTCAATCCGGCGCAGCTCGACCAGCTTCTGCATCCGACCCTCGACCCCAACGCGGAGATGACCGTTCTCGCCAAGGGCTTGCCGGCCTCGCCGGGTGCGGCCGCCGGCGAGCTCGTGTTCGATGCCGACGAGGCGGTGCACATGAAAGCGCAAGGCCACACGGTGATCCTAGCGCGCATCGAGACTTCGCCAGAAGACGTGCAAGGCATGCACGCCGCCGTCGGCATCATCACCACCCGCGGCGGCATGACGAGCCACGCGGCCGTCGTCGCGCGCGGCATGGGGCGCCCTTGCGTGGCGGGAGCCGCCGCGGTGCATATCGATCTCGAGCGCGAGACCCTCGAAGCCGGCGGGCACACGCTGCACAAGGGCGATATCGTCACCATCGACGGCTCTTCGGGAAAGCTCATCAAGGGACGCGTGACCATGCGCCAGCCCGAGCTCTCGGAAGACTTTGCGAGCTTGATGAAATGGGCCGATAGCTTCCGCCGCCTCGAGATCCGGGCCAACGCCGATACGCCCGCCGATGCGCGCCACGCGCGCGACTTCGGCGCCGAGGGCATCGGGCTCTGCCGCACCGAGCACATGTTCTTTCAGGAGAATCGAATCATCGCCATGCGCGAGATGATCCTGGCCGAGAACCCGGAAACCAGACGCAAGGCCCTTGCGGAGTTGCTGCCGGCGCAACGTCAGGACTTTATCGAGCTGTTCGAGATCATGGCCGGGCTGCCCGTGACCATCCGTCTGCTCGACCCGCCCCTCCATGAGTTCCTGCCGCACGGTGAGGAGGCCATCGCCGACGTGGCCGAGGCCATGGGCGTGAGCCTCGCGCGGCTCAAGCGACGCATCAGCGTGTTGAGCGAATTCAACCCCATGCTCGGCCAGCGCGGCGCGCGTCTTCTCGTCAGCTATCCGGAGATCGTCGAGATGCAGGCGCGCGCGATCTTCGAGGCGGCGATCGAGACCGGCAAGACCCTGCATGAACGGGTGACGCCGGAGATCATGGTGCCGCTCGTGGCCGTCAAGGCCGAACTCGATATCATCAAGGAGCGCATCACGGCGACCGCGCGCGCCGTCGAGAAAGAGCGCGAAACGAACCTCGCCTATCAGGTCGGCACCATGGTGGAGCTGCCGCGCGCCTGTCTCATGGCCGGCGAGATCGGTCAGAGCGCGGAGTTTTTCTCCTTCGGCACCAACGACTTAACGCAGACCACGTTCGGCTTGAGTCGGGACGACGCCGGCCGATTCCTAAGTGAGTACGCCGAGAAAGGGATTATTCACCACGATCCCTTTGTTACCCTCGACGTGGCGGTGGGCGAGCTCATGAAAATCGGCACGGAGCGCGGCCGGGCCGTCCATCCAGACCTCAAGATCGGGGTCTGCGGCGAGCACGGCGGCGACCCGGAAACCATTGGATTCTGCGAGAAAATCGGCCTCACCTACGTGTCCTGCTCACCCTACCGGGTGCCCGTTGCCCGGCTTGCCGCCGCCCAGGCGACTCTGAAAAGGCAAACGCTAACGGATAATTAGCCCTTGGCGGTCGAAATAGGCGGTCGTTGCCGACCAACACAATTTGCCCTAAATTATCGGGCAGCGTTAAGGGTAACGAACGGGGATTCCTGGCTTGATCCGGTGGGGGACTGCCACAAACGAAGTCGGCGACTTCCCACCAATTTGCCTGGTTGTTTTGGGGACGCTCTAGACTCGCGAGGCCTTACGAGGACGTGCTGCTAGGGTAAATGACAAGGGGACTTCCGGACGAGACCGGCCGTCTTCCTTACGGGGACCTGGAGGGATAATGGGCCGGCGCTCGTCTCGTCGGATGTGGCACGCGGTTGCTGCGTTCGTGCCGCTTCCCCTCATCGGTATGGGCTACGTCCTTGCGACGAGCAACAAGCTCGCGACCGAGGTCGAGCTATACCTGACCGCCCCCGAAGCCATCTACACCGCCACACGCACCGCCGACGCATCCGCCGCGCCGCGCGAGATTTCCGGCGAAGCGGCCAAGCTTTTCACCACCGGTGTCAAAGGCCCGCGCGCCGATCACTATGCGGCGGCACAGGCCGTAACCGACGCCGGCAAGCAGCTCATTACCGCGAGCCTCACCGGCGGCGCGGGTCTCGCCAAAGTGGTCGCCGGAGGCGTTAGCCGCGACGCCAAAGCCGATCGCCTGCTGCCCACCACGACCGAGGTCGCCCTCAAGGTTCCGGAGAGGCGGCGTCCCGACAATTCGCTCTTCATGAACGCGAGCTACTCCTCGCCGTTCAACGCCGATTTCCAGGTTGATGCCTTCCGTCCGGACCCGCACGACATCGCCTATCAGCCGAACGAAGAGGCCCTCAACTTCCGCTATCAGGGCGAGTCGCAAGCCGAGTTCGAGGATCGCGAGCGCCGGTGTCTCTCCACCGCCATCTATTTCGAGGCGCGCGGCGAGCCGGAGCGCGGCCAGGTCGCCGTGGCACAGGTCATCCTCAATCGCGTTCGCAGCCCGGTCTTCCCGCAGACGATCTGCGGCGTCGTCTATCAAGGACAGATGCGCAAAGGCTGCCAGTTCTCCTTCGCCTGCGACGGCCACTCCGACACGCCCCGCGACAACGAGCAATGGGCGCTGGCGCAGGATCTCTCCAAGCGCATCATGTCCGGCGAGCTATGGCTCCCCGAAGTGGGCTATTCGACCTTCTATCACGCGAACTATGTCAGCCCCCGCTGGGCGCGCCGCATGAACAAGGTCGATCGGATCGGCGCGCATATCTTCTATAAGAAGCGCAACGAAGAGCCTTACATTGTCGAGGCGTCGGCCGCGCCCGAGAACGATGCAGAGTCTGACGATGAGGACGGTTATCTGTTGCCGACGCTGTCTCTCGCTTCGGCGGTCAGCGCCGTTTCAGGTTCGGTCAGCGCCGTCGGCGAGTCCGTGACAAATTCGGTCA
>CAYWIA010000005.1:5118-33766 GCA_964458245.1 uncultured Methyloceanibacter sp.
GCTGGCACTAGCGCGGCCGCGCCCACTCAAGCGATGAGTCTAGGTTACGGGGCGAGTGAGTAAGAGCCCCGACCGAGATCAGGTCGACGCCCGTCCGGGCAATTTCAGCCACAGTTTCTAGGTTCACGCCGCCCGAGGCCTCGGTCAGCACTTTGCCGCGCGCTAGTCTCACGGCCTTCTCGAGCGTGGCAATATCCATGTTGTCGAGCAGCACGGCGTCGATCGGGAACCGCAAGGCCTCCTCCAGCTGTTCGAGCGTGTCCACCTCGACCTCGATCTTGACCGTGTGGCCGCCGCGCGCTTTCAGCCGTTCGAGCGCCGGCCCGAGCCCGCCGGCCGCGGCAATGTGGTTGTCCTTGACCAGCACCGCGTCATAGAGGCCGAAGCGGTGGTTGACCCCGCCGCCGCACCGGACCGCGTATCTCTCGAAAGCACGCAACCCCGGCGTTGTCTTCCGCGTGCAGGCGATGCGGGCGGACGTCCCGTCGACTTTCGCTACATACTCGGCCGTCAGCGTGGCGATGCCGCACAGCCGGCCGAAGAAGTTGAGCGCCGTCCGCTCCCCTGTCAGCAGCGCCCGTGTGCGGCCCTCGATTCTCGCGACGGTGGCGCCGGCCTCGACATGCGCACCGTCCTCGGCGCTCCGGGTAAACCCAGCGTTTGGATCGAGTGTCCGGAACGTCGCTTCGGCCAGATCGAGTCCGGCGATGACCGCGGGCTCGCGCACCACGATGGCGGCTTGGCCATGTGCGTCCGGTGGAATGATGGGGTCCGTGGTGATATCCCCCCCGAGCCCCAGATCTTCTTCCAGCGCCGCGCGCACGGCCCGGTCCACGAGCAGCTTGGGCAGCTCATGTCGGGACGGCGATGTTTTGGTCATCCTTGCGAGACCACCCGCAGTTGCGGCGGACTTGAGATGCCCGCCGCCTCACGGGTAATTTCCTCAGCCTTGCGCAGCGTAAGGAAGCTGCGCTTTGCCTGGAACTCATCCGAGGCCGGGTAGTCGCTGCGAAACTGTGCACCGCGGCTTTCCTTGCGTGCCAGCGCGGCGGCCGTCACCAGCTTGGCGGTGGTGAGCATATTGGCCAGCTGCGGATCGCCGTCGTTCTCCCGCTCAAGCGTAACGATGGTGGCGAGCGCCTTGGACAGCGAGCCCGCGTCTCGGATCACGCCGACTTCCGCCGACATGGTCCGGCGTAAGGTCTGCTCAGCCTCCGCGTCGTGACGGGCGGAAGCGTCCTCGGTCGCTGCGGCGGAAAAATTCCGCGACGGAAGAGGGGGAATGGCGGCCGCGATGTCGGCCGCGACCCGTGCCCCGAACACCACTGCCTCCAGCAGCGAGTTGGAAGCAAGCCGGTTCGCGCCATGCGCCCCGGTCGAGGTAACCTCGCCGCAGGCCCAAAGCCCGTCCACGGTGCTGCGCCCCTGAGCGTCGGTGAGAATGCCGCCCATGTGGTAATGCGCGGCGGGCGCCACGGGGATCGGTTCTCGCGTGGGATCGATACCGGCGGACAGGCAAGTGGCGGCGACCGTGGGAAATTCCTCGATCAGCGCGGGCCCGAGCGGACGGCAATCGAGAAACGCGCCGCGCCCGCCCATCACTTCGCGATAGACCGCACGGGCCACCACGTCGCGGGGGCCAAGCTCGGCGTCCTCATGCACCGCGCGCATGAAGCGTTCGCCCCTGCTGTTGATCAGAAGCGCGCCTTCGCCGCGGAGAGCCTCGGTGGCCAGCGGCGCCGGGTCACGCCCAATATCGATCGCGGTCGGGTGGAACTGGACGAACTCGGCGTCGGCAATGACGGCGCCGGCCCGCGCGGCGATGGCCACGCCTTCGCCGCGTGCTTCCTTAGGGTTGGTGGTGATGGCATAGATCTGCCCGGCCCCACCGGTTGCCAGGACGACGGCGCGCGCCGGCAGCAGCAGACCTTGTTTGTCGGGGTCTCGGTCCGCCGGCGCCAAGGCGATGCCTTGAACGCGTCCGTTGCGCACGATCAAATCCCGTGCGGTGTAGCCTTCCAGCACGCTGATCGAGGGCGTCGCCCGCGCCGCCTCGGTAATCGCGCCCATAATGGCGCGGCCCGCTGTATCGCCTTTCACATGCAGAATACGGCTGGTGCGATGTGCCGCCTCGTGACCGAGTGCCAGCCGCCCCTCGAGGTCCTTGTCGAAAGGCACGCCGTAGCGCAGCAAGTCCTCGATGCGCTGGCGCGCCTCCCGCGCCATGAGCAGCGCTACCGCCTCATCGACGATGCCGGCGCCGGCGCGCACCGTATCCGCAGCGTGGTCCTCGGGCGTGTCTCCTTCGGCAAGCGCGGCGGCGATGCCGGCCTGCGCCCAGAGGCTGGATGCACCTTCGCCGAAAGGCGCAGGCGAGATGACGGTCACGGGTAGCGGCGCGAGCTTGAGTGCGGTGAACAGGCCCGCCAAGCCCGCACCGACCACGACAATGCGGTCGCCCGTGCGGTGCGCATCCATGCGCCTGTTGCCAGTCCTCGTCACATCCGCTTCGCGCCGATGGGGCGCGCCCTGTTTAGTGATTGAGATTGATCATCCGCTCGACGGCGGCGCGCGCGCGCGGGGCAACGGCCGGATCGACGGTGACCTCTTCTTTCATGAAGACGAGGCTGTCCAAGATCTTTGGCAGTGTGATTCGCTTCATATGCGGGCAGAGATTGCACGGCCGCACGAACTGGACGTTCGGCGCCTCGACCGCGACGTTGTCGCTCATCGAGCACTCCGTCACCAGCAACACCTTGGAAGGCTGGTTGTCTTCGACCCACTTGATCATGCCCGAGGTCGAGCCGGTGAAGTCCGCTTCGCCGATCACATCGGGCGGACACTCCGGGTGCGCTATGATCTTCACACCGGGATCGGCCTCGCGATAGGCGCGCAGCTCTTCCGCGGTGAAGCGCTCATGCACCTCGCAATGGCCCTTCCAGGTGATGATCTCGACATCGGTCTGCGTCTGCACCCATTTCGCCAGGAACTCGTCGGGGATCATGATCACGCGCTTGGTGCCGAGCGACTCGACCACGCGCACGGCGTTGGACGACGTGCAGCAAATGTCGGATTCCGCTTTCACGTCGGCCGAGGTGTTGACATAGGTGACCACCGGCACGCCGGGATAAGCTTCGCGCAGCGCGCGCACATCCGCGCCGGTTATCGACGCCGCAAGCGAACAGCCGGCACGGCTGTCGGGGATCAGCACCGTCTTGTCGGGGTTCAGCAGCTTCGAGGTCTCGGCCATGAAATGTACGCCGCATTGCACGATCACCTCGGCGTCCGCCTTGGAGGCCTCGCGCGCAAGCTGAAGCGAGTCGCCGACGACATCGGCGACGCAATGGAAGATCTCCGGCGTCATATAGTTATGCGCCAGCACGACCGCGTTTCGCGCCCGCTTGAGATCGTTGATGGCCTTGATATAGGGCGCGAAGCCCGGCCACTCGATCGGCGGGATCACGCGTGACACACGCTCATAAAGATGAGCGGTCTCGCGCGCCACTTCGGGCGTATAGGCGAGATCGGGCAGAAGAGAGGGCGGCAGCACGGCCTGTGCCTTCGCTTCCCATTCGGGGCTCCCGGTCTGAACTGTCGCCATGGATTCACGGCCTCCTTGTGGATATATACTCATAATGAGTATATATGGGGTCTAAAAAGGTCCGGCGCAAGGCCGGCCCACTCCCTATCCTCACATAGAGTATAGGCGTTTGGTGCGGTGCATCAAGACCCCTGGGCATCAAGCATTGCCAACGGGTAGCGGGCAAATCGGACCCACCACGTGAGAACGCGCCTCGAGACCGGGCAATTCGTGGTGGCCCTGCCTGCGTTCGGGGACTAACCTAATCGCCGAGAGCGGGGTTTAGCGGGATGCGTGGACAGTCACTAGTCGCGATCCTTGGGGCGGCAGGTGTTTTGGTCCTTGCCGTGCTAATCGGCGTCTTGTCCATGGGGGGCGAGCAACCGGAAACTGCGGCCCCCGGTATCGAAATCAAGATCGACGACAACCCAGCCGCACTCGCAGCCAGCGAGGCCCAAGAGGCCGAATCGGTCGCGATGCTGCCGGGTGCCGCGGACGAACCCGTCCAAGAAGAGGAAGAAGAGGCGATGGCGGAGCCTGCGGTTCCGCAGGAGCTCCTCATCATAGAGACGATCCGCGAAAAGCTTAGCGATCCTGTCCTGCGGCAAGGGGCGCATCCGGATGACATTGCCGCAGTCGAGGCTTTTTACACCGCCCATAACGGCCCCGCGCTCTGGCTCACAAGCGCCGGCATCTCGCCGGGAGGCCAAGCCGTTCTCGGCGAGATGGGCAGGGCAGGGGAATGGGGCCTTGATCCGAGCCTCTTCCGGGTGCCCCCGGCAAGCTACCAGCCCACCCTGACGGACGACCAGGCTGCGACCGAGATCGCGATCTCCCTGGCGATCCTGAAATATGCCCGCGCCGCTCGCGGCGGGCTTGTCGAGCCCAGCGCGCTGAGCAAGATCTACGACCAGAGCCCAACGGTCCGCCCGCCGGAGACGGTGCTGACCGAGATTTCCACCGCCTCGGCGCCAGACACCTATCTAGCGGATCTGCATCCCAAGCATGAGCAGTTCACGCGGCTGCGCCAGGCCCTGCTCAAAGCACAGACGGAAGCGGACAAGGGGCGTCTTAAGGTCAATATGGATCGCTGGCGCTGGATGCCCGAGACACTCGGTGAGACCTATGTGTGGCTCAACATCCCCGAATTCATGCTCCGTGTGGTCAAGGACGGAAAAACGGCGACGTCCGAGAAGGTCGTCGTCGGAAGTTCCAGCAGCCCCACGCCGGTGCTCTCGGCGGATATGACGGAGATTGTGTTCAATCCCGAACGCGTGGTGCCCCTGTCGGTGATCCGCAGGGACGTCCTGCCGAAACTGCGCGAGAGCGGCGGCTTGTTCGGTGGCGGCGCCACCTCGATCCTCGAACAGTACCAACTGACCGTCAATAACCGGGGCAGGGCGATCGATCCGAGCAAGATCGATTGGGACACGGTCGACCTTTCCAAGCTGACCTTCGTACAGGCCCCAGGCCCCACCAACATTTTGGGCAAGGTCCAATTCCTCTACCCGAATGACCGGGACATCTATCTGCACGACACGATCATCCGCTCGCAGCTGACCCGCGCCGTCCGTGCCGAGGGGCAAAGCGAGCCGCGCGTTGCCAATCCTGAGAAGCTTGCAGGCGTACTCTTGGCCGAGAGCAATGGGTGGAGCACGGCAAAGGCCGCTCAGGCTGCGGCCGGCGGCAAGAAGACGGCGGTCAAGCTCGACAAGCCTATCCCCGTGCACATGACCTATTTCACTGTCCTGGTGGACGACCAGGGAGAGGTGAAGACCTTCGGCGATGTCTACAAGCTCGACGAGATCGAGGAGCCCGACGATGCGGCCGCCGTTTCGCCTCCCGTGGCGGGCTCGGCGCCGATCCCGGCCCGCAAGCCGGGGAACGGAAGCCTCGCCGCCTCCGCGCCTTAAGGACAGGTCTTTAGCTTACTGATCGTGTTCGAGTTTGCCGCCGGCGGGCAGCGTATGCGACCGCATGGCCAGATAGATCACCAAGCAGCCGAGCAAGAGTCCTCCGGCAATGGCCGGTGCGCGCCAATCGCCGGTCGAGACCCGCACAGAGATGAGTACGACGCAGACGATCACGCCAAGCGCGGGCACGAACCGGGGAATTTCGAACTTGCCCGGCTCCTCGCTCTTGCGCCCTTTCAGCACGAACAGCGAGCCGTTCACCACCGCGAAAACGCTGAGCAGCAGCAAGACGGTGGCGGAGGCGAGTTCGGAGATCGTGCCCGCCAGCGCCAGCGGCACGAGAATGAGGAATAGGACCAGGATGGCGATATGCGGCGTCCGGCGGTCGTTATGCACCCGGCCGAAGAACGCCGGTAGCAGCCCTTGCCGTCCCATGCCGTAGAGCAAACGCGAGGCTGTGATGAAGTTCACAAGGCCGGTATTGGCGACGGCGAACAGCGTGATCCCGGTGAACAGGATGGGCGGGATGATGGGCGCGGCGCGCGCCACGACTTCGGTTATGGGCCCTGGAACCGTGCCAAGCTCCTGCCACGGCACGACCGAGACGGCGGTGATCGCCACGGCGATATAGAGGATCGCCGCCGCCACCATGGCGGCGATCAGACCGAGCGGAATCGTGCGCTGCGGGTCGCGCACCTCCTCCGCCACGTTGTACATGTCCTCGAAGCCGATAAAGGCGAAGAAGGCGAGCACCGCGCCTTGCATGACGATCAGAATGACATGGTCGTCGCCAGGTGCCGCGGGCGTTTCGAAATAATCGACGGAACCCCAGTAAGAAAAGCCGACCGCCACCACGAGGATGAGGCCGGATGCCTCGACAATGGTGCAAAGGACGTTGACCCACATGGATTCGCGGATGCCGCGGAACACGATGCCGGCCATGATCAACAGGAAGCCCAATGCCAGCCATGCCACCGGCAGTCCGTCGAGCCCGACGAGTTCGATAAGGTTGGCGGCGAACACCCGGCTCTGGGTGGCGATCGAGGTGAGACCCGAACAGACCAGCGCCAGTCCGACCATGAAGCTGAGCAGAGGAAAACCGTAAGCGCGCTGGGTCACGTAAGCGGCGCCCGCGGCGCGTGGGTAGCGCGAGCCGAGCGAGGCATAGGAGAGTGCGGTGAGGAGCGCGGCGACCAAGGCCACGACGAAGGCGAGCCACACGGCATTGCCCACCTGACCCGCCGCCTTTCCCATCAGCCCGTAGATGCCGGCGCCAAGCATGCTGCCGAGACCGTAGAGCGCCATCTGCGTCGGCCCGATCGAGCGATGAAGCGTCGGTTCGTCCCCCGATTGCGCTGCCGCCTCAGCCTTTCCCTGATTGGCCATGTGGTCCCCCTCGGTTGCCTTTGGTTCGGCTCTACCACGGCTCGACGTTTCGTGCCTTGCAAAAGCCACGCTTTGCGCCTATGTGATGCCCATCGACATTTGGCCGGACCATGTGGCCGCGCGCTGAGGCGCACGATCAGACCCCTCCCAAACATCGACACATCTCGTTCTAGACCGCGCATCCCGCGTGGGCTCGAGCACTACTGTACCGACTTAAACGAAAGGACGAACCCGATGATTGCGGGCACTGTGAAATTCTACAATTCTCAAAGGGGCTTTGGCTTCGTGCAGCCTGACGACGGCAGCAAGGACGTTTTCGTTCACGCCACTGCGCTTGAGCGCGCCGGCATGTCTGACCTGGCCGAAGGCCAGAAGGTGGAGTTCGACACCGAGGTCGACAGCCGCAGCGGCAAGACCGCTGTTGCCACCATCAGGGCTGCGTAGTCCTTAAAGGACAACGCCAGTCTTGACGAAATTAGAGCCGCCCCTTCGGGGGCGGCTTGTTAGTTTGGGGGAGGATTCGCCCTTAGGCGGCCTTCGTGCGCTTCGCGCGCTTTGCTTTCGGCGCGCTCTTGTGAGGGAAGTCCTCGCGCTCATAGAGGCGCCGGATGCCGCGGCTGTCGAACCGCGCTTCCTCGACCTCGAGATAGGTGCCGAGCAGGCACTCAGGCGGCAAATCCTCAATCGCGTAGCGGACGGCCTCGGCCGCGTCGTCGAACCGCTTGTAACGGATGCCATGCGCCTTCGCTTTCCAGCTTCTGGCCGGAAAAAGCTCAGCAGATGCAGTGAAATCGATTGTCGTCATGGACTGTAACCTTCGTTTAAACCAAAAATATTGGGAAATATTCTATATCCAGGCTTAGACCAGCCTCAGAGCATATATAGAGATTTTCGATGACAAAAACTAGGTGCGCGGGTGCGTTGAATTGTCTTCCCAGGCTTTTTGAGTTTCCTTGGAACCAAAATATCTAATTGCGTCCAACACGAGTTGACGTTCAAGGACCTAACGGCTTTGGGAGGCTAGGCGCGGAACGGCATCATCTTGGGGAGACCGCAGGCCTAGCTCTTCAGGCGATAGCCTGTCTTGAAGATCCACCAGACCGCGCCGAGGCAGATGGCGAGAAACAGCCCGATCATGACGAGGCTGACCTCGATGCTCACATCGGAAGTGCCGTAGAAGCTCCAGCGGAACCCGCTCACCAGATAGACGACCGGATTGAACAGGGACACGGTCTGCCACACCGGCGGCAGGACGTTCAGCGAGTAGAACGTGCCCCCGAGAAAGGTCAGCGGCGTGATGATGAGAAGCGGTACGAGCTGAAGCTGCTCGAAGCCGTCGGCCCAAATGCCGATAACGAAGCCGAGCAGGCTAAAGGTGACGGCGGTGAGAACGAGGAATCCTGCCATCCAAACGGGATGATCGATCTGAAGCGGCACGAACAGGGCCGCGGTGGCAAGGATGATCAACCCGAGAATGATCGACTTGGTGGCCGCCGCGCCCACATAGCCGACCACGATCTCCACGGGTGAGATCGGCGCCGAAAGATGCTCGTAAATCGTGCCGGTGAAGCGCGGAAAATAAATGCCGAACGAGGCGTTGGCCACGCTTTGGGTGAGAAGCGTCAGCATGATGAGCCCGGGCACAATGAAGGCGCCGTAGGGCACGCCTTCGATCTCGGTAATGCGCGAGCCGATGGCTGCGCCGAACACGACGAAATAGAGTGAGGTCGCGATGACCGGCGACACCAGGCTTTGCAGGAAGGTGCGGCCCCAGCGCGCCATCTCGAATTTGTAGATCGATATGATTGCCGGGAGGTTCATCGGTCGCGCCTCACCAGATCGACAAAGATGTCCTCGAGCGAGCTTTGAGAGGTATCGAGGTCCTTGAAGCGGATGCCGGCCTGCGAGAGGTCCGTCAGGAGATGAGTGATCCCGGTGCGCGGACCTTGGCTGTCATAGGTGTAGACAAGCTCGCTGCCGCCATTGCCAAGCTTCAGGTCGTGACTGCCGAGCTCGGCTGGAATCGTGTCGATCGCCTCGTGGAGCTGAAGCGTTAGCTGCTTCTGGCCGAGCTTGTGCATCAGCTCGTGCTTGTCCTCCACCAGGATCAGCTCCCCTTTGTTGATGACGCCGATCCGGTCGGCCATGTCCTCGGCCTCGCGGATATAGTGCGTCGTCAGGATAATGGTCACGCCGGAATCGCGCAGATTCCGTACGACCTGCCACATCTCTTTGCGCAGCTCCACGTCGACGCCCGCCGTAGGCTCGTCGAGGAACAGAATTGAAGGCTCGTGCGACAGGGCTTTGGCGATGAGAACGCGCCGCTTCATGCCGCCCGATAGCGTCATGAGCTTGGAGTCCCTCTTGTCCCACAGCGTGAGGTCTTTGAGAATCTTCTCGATATAGACCGGGTTCGGCCACTTGCCGAAGAGCCCGCGGCTGAAGGACACCGTGGTCCAAACCGTCTCGAACATGTCGGCGGTAAGCTCTTGCGGAACCAGCCCGATCATGGAGCGCGCCGCGCGGTAGCCCGTGACGATGTCGTGGCCGCCGACCGTCACCGAGCCGGAGCTCGGCGTGACGATGCCGCAGATGATGCTGATGAGCGTGGTCTTGCCTGCGCCGTTAGGCCCGAGCAGTGCGAAGATCTCACCTTTGTTGATGTCGAGATTGATGTCCTTGAGCGCGGACAGACCCGTGCCGTAGGTCTTCGACAGGTCTTTGACGGAGATGATGGGCGGCATGGGTGCGGTAGGGCGTAGCGCTATTCGGACTATGGGCGCTACCCGAAAATGCGAGCACGAGCAACCTGTCGCTGTCGGCCGGCACGCACAGGAACGAAAATGTGATGCCGGACGTTTCTACGTCGCCGCGGAGCAGAACCCCCCGGCGCAATTAGAACACAATCTCTCCCAAGGAGGACCACAATGAAGCATCTTCTGACTTGCACTGCGGTGGCGCTCGTTCTGGGTCTCACCCCTGCGATTGCCGCAGACGACTCTGCGGACAAGAACATCACCGGTGCTGACACCTCGACCGGCGCCAAGCAGCAAAGCTCGGCTCCTGAGTCGTCCGATGCGGCCGACAAGGCGGCTGAAAAGGACTCGATGGACGATGTCACCGGTTCCGACGATTCGACGGCCGCCAAGGAGCAAAGCTCGGCGCCTGAGGATTCCTCGGCTGCAACCGGCAAGCCCAACCCGACGGTTGGCGCCGACAGCGGCAGCGACAGCGACAGCGATACCAAGACCAACTAGGTCTGCTTGAAGCCGGGGCTTTCGTTTTGAGAGCTCCGGCTTTCAGCCTTCCTGGTCAGCTTCCAGCTGAAACTGATCGATTACGCTCGGCTGGATCACTTTCGCATGAAGCGTCAGCAAAACGAGCTTCGCATCTAAACTCATGCCATGGCCAAGAGCCGCCTCGATGCGGTGTTCGACCGCTTCGGTGAGCGGGAGGCCGTTGGCGCCGGCAAAAGCGTCTGCCCCGATCATGCAATAAGCGATGATCTCCGCCGCGGCGCGGCTTTCTTCCGCGCTGGGGTCGTTGCCGTGGGCCCGGTCGATCAGCAGCCGCATAGCGGTGAGCTTCACCGCCTCGGGCACCAGACTGGGATGAAGGTCGAGGGCCCGCAGGTCCGCATCGAAAACGCGCAACACCGCGGAACGGCCCAAAAATCCGAAAAAAACCAAGGGAAAGCGCGGGCTTCACGGGCTTTGTGCGGTTATCCGCAAGACTGCCCCGTCGCCAGCGTCGGTGAGCGCGTAGATGGCGCCGTCGAGGCCTTGCTCCACGTCGCGGATACGCGCACCCATGGGAATGCGCTCTTCACCCGTCACGGTCTCTCCGTCGAGTGTAAGGCGAATGATTGCCTGCGACGAGAGCCCGCCGATCAAGAGGTTGTCTTTCCAGGCGGGAATGGTGTTGGCAGTCCACCCAGGAAAGGCCTCGGCGGTGTAGAAAGTAATGCCGGACGGCGAGATCACCGGCGTCCAATGGCGCACGGCATCGGCGAACTCCGGATGGGTCGGCGGATTGGGAATATCTTTGCCGTCGTAATGCTTACCCCAACTCACGACGGGCCAACCGTAATTCAGGCCGGGAGCGGGGATATTGAGCTCGTCGCCGCCCTTGGGCCCGAACTCAAGCGTCCAGAGCTTGCCGGTCTTGGGATGAATGGCCGCGCTCTCGACATTACGATGGCCGTAGGACCAGATTTCCGGTTGCGCATCCTTCTGGCCGATAAAGGGATTGTCCGGCGGTACCGAGCCGTCCGGATTGATCCGCACGATCTTGCCGAGATGACTGGTGAGGTCCTGCGCTGGCTCGAACTTGAAGCGCTCGCCAAGCGTGATGAAGAGCTTGCCGTCCGGGGTGAAGGCCAGCCGGCCGCCGAAATGGTTGCCCCCGGAGACCTTTGGCGTCTGCCGAAAGATGACCTTCACGTCCTCCACGGCGTTCTCGGTAAGCCGTCCACGCGCCACCGCGGTGCTGGCGCCCCCGTCGCCGGGCTCCGAATAGGAGAGATAGACCAGCTTGTTCTCGGCGAAATTCGGATCGAGCGCCACGTCGAGCAGGCCGCCTTGCCCCTCGGCCACGACCTTTGGCACTCCGGACAGAGGTTCCGTCAACGTTCCGTCCGCGCTCACGATGCGCAGATCTCCGGCGCGTTCGGTCACCAGTAAGCGGCCATCGGGGAGAAACGCCATGCCCCAGGGATGATCGAGGCCCTCGGCGAGGGTCTTCACCTTGATGGTTCCCGTCTCGGTGTCGATGGTACGTTCCTCGGCATGGCCCGCCGCGGGAAGAAATGCGACAGAGGCCGCAATGAGCGCAAGAGCGACGAGCCGCGCCCAGCACAAACGGTTCGATGGCTGCCAGGTCATGATCATACCTTGTCCAATGTCGGTTGCAGGCTCGGCGAGTTCAAGGCGCTTCCGTCACCCACGGCCCGCCTTGACCCGCAAGCCCGGGGCGGGGCGCTCCAGCACCACCTCGCGGCGGAAACGGTAAAGCCGGGCAGGGCGCCCGCCGGTCTCCGTCGAGACGTTGCCGGTAGGCTCCACCAGCCCGCCTTTCTCGACGAGCCGCCGGAAATTCTGCTTGTGCAACAATGTGCCCGAGATCGCCTCCACGGTCTTTTGCAAATCATAAAGGGTAAACTCGGGCGGCAGCAGCTCGAACACGACCGGCCGGTATTTCAGCTTTCCCCGCAGACGCCCCATGGCCGTCGCCAGGATCCGCCGGTGGTCGAGCGCCATGGGCCTGCCAAGCTCCGGCAATTCGTCCCATTGGCTTGCCGCCGAGCGCCCGTCGCGCTTTGCCTCCTCGACGAGCCCGGCCTCGTACAGCAGCTCATACCGCTCCAGCACTTTCTCCTCGTCCCAGCCCCCGCCAATACCGAAGCCGATCTTGAGGCGCTCGGGACGCCGCAAGGCGCGCGCGGACTCGTTGGGTCTCGGGGGGCGTTCGGCCCACTCTTTCAGGCGCGGCTCGATTGCCTCCGTGAGAATCTCGGGCTTACCGTCCCGCCAATCCTCCCAAGGGAAGTAGGCGTACCAGGGCGACCAATGCGCGCCCATCATCTCCTCGGTCGCGCCACGTGAGAGGGCCAAATAGCCGACCGAGAGCGTATGCGCGCCGCCTGGCTCCGCATGCCGCCCGCGGTCGCCGAACGTGTAGAGCTGCTCCACGTAGCCGAGCTCGATTCCGGTCTGGCGTTTCACCCACTCGCGCAAGCCGATCTCGAGGGTACGGTGCGCGCGCGGCGCGAATGGACCAAAAGGCAGCGCATCCCAGGTGCCCGGCCCCGCGGTTCCGGGCCGCGCCACCAGGATATGCGGCTGCTGATCGCGCACCATGACAATGGCCGCGTTCAGGCCGAGCTCGATCTGGGGGTCGTTGGTGGACGGTTCCGCGGCGGCCGCGTTGTTGCCCGGAGCGCCGATCATGGCTTACGCCGCGGGCCGGGCGGGAAGCGAGAAGACCAGGCCTTGTTCGGCGAGCTGACCACGCCCGATATGCTCCACGGCAGCGCTCATGCGTCCTTTGCGGCTTAGGACATTGTCCGCCAGGGCGACAAGACGGCGATTGGGGTATGCGGTGGGCGAGGCGCGGCGCAGCACCCGGGCAAGCGTATGTTCGTCGCTATCCGGGTTCAGTGCGCACAGCGCGATGAAGGCCCCGGCGGTCGAGCGGCTGATGCCGGCCCAGCAGTGAATGAGAAGCGGCGCCTGTTGATCCCAGTCGAGCGTGAACTGGATCAGTTCCGCGACATGGTCCTCGCACGGCACGACGAGTCCGTCACGCGCCTCGCAAATGTCGTTCATCGACAGCCTGAGATGGCGTTCCTTGACGATACTGGGCGGCGTTTCGATCAGCGTCTCGCCGTTGATCAGGGTCACCAGATGGCTGACCCGGACGTCGGCGACCGTGTCGTGCACAAGACTCAAGGGCGAGACGAAGATCGTGTCCGGCGACATGGCCCCTGGCGCTGTCATTCCATCTCTCTCGGAAATCAGGGTGTCCATGGGCCTCTCTTGGCTAGCGAATCGATTGCAGCATTTACGCCGTTCATCTGGCAAGCTGATGAAACCGTTTCAAGAACCTCGCCTCGCCTTCTGCCGCAGGAAGGGGGCTTAACTGCGTCAGCGCCTGGACCAGAGCGGGGCTGAGCCCCCGGGGTTGGCCGAAAAAGCGCCGCGCTTCGTCCCGGGAAAAGCCTGCAAGACCAATGGCCTCATAGTAGGCGGCGATCTTGTCGGCCCGCTTGATCAGCCTGTTGACGGCCTCGGGGAGGTCCGCCGGAAGCCCAAACCGCAGATGGATGGCGGCGAGCAGTTTTGCCTCGAAAGCGCGGTAGTCGATCGATAACGCCGCCTTGAACGGGCTGATGAGGTCGCCGATGACATATTCCGGGGCGTCGTGCAGGAGCGCGGCGAGCGCGTGCTCTTTGGAGAGAGCGGAGTCGAGATCGTTGGCGATCGCCTCGACGAGCAGGCTGTGATCCGCCACCGAGAATGTGTGGTCGCCGCGCGTCTGCCCGTTCCATCGGGCGACGCGCGCGAGCCCGTGCGCGATGTCCTCGATCTCGATGTCGAGCGGCGAAGGATCGAGCAGATCGAGCCGCCGTCCGCTCAGCATGCGCTGCCATGCGCGAGGTGCTGTATTGGCGGCGATGTTGCTCACGGTCTCAAGTCCTCATCTGCAGCGACAAGACACGGATCGAGTCCGCGCGCGCAAGTCAAGCGGTCTCGTTGAGAAAAATCATGGACGATTCACGCTTCGGATGCCATTCATACGCGGTCTCATTTGAGCGGAGGCAACTCAATCAGAGAGTCGGGAGAACGCACCATGGCGAAACTGCCCAGATTTTCCCTCAGCCACAACGATAAGAGTAAAAAGTGGGAACTAAAGCGTGAGGGATCAGGCGAGGTCATCAAACGGTTCAAGACCAAAGCCGCTGCCACCAAGGGCGGCGTGCTTGAAAGAGCCGTCAAGAAGATGGGCTCCGTTCGCATCAGAAAGCGCGACGGCAAGATCCAGGAAGAGCGCACCTATCCGCGCAGCATGGATCCGCGCGGCCGCGGCTGACGCTTAAGGCCGCCCGAGGTCGGCGCAAGCCTTGTAGCGGTGGCAAGTCGTCAAATGATCGTTGACCATGCCCGTGGCCTGCATGAAGGCATAGACGATCGTCGGCCCACAAAATCTGAAGCCACGTGACTTGAGCTCCTTGGAGATGGCGCGCGAGAGCGCCGTCTCCGCAGGGACTTGGTCCAGTGCACTGTAACGGTTGAGGATCGGTTCGCCGTTCACGAAGTCCCACAGGAACGCCGAGAAGCCCGGGCCCGTCTCCATCATGTCGAGCCAGACACGCGCCGAGGCGATCGCCCCCTCGATCTTCATGCGGTTTCGCACGATGCCTGCATCCTGCATCAGGCGTTCGACGTTTTTCGGCGTGTAGCGGGCGATTTTCTCGGGCGCGAAGTCGTCGAAGGCGCGGCGGAAAGCGTCGCGCTTGCGCAAGATGGTGATCCAGGAGAGGCCGGCCTGAAAGCCGTCGAGCACCAGCTTCTCGTAGAGCGCACGGTCATCGCGCTCGGGCACGCCCCATTCCTCGTCGTGATAGGCGACATAGAGCGGGTCGGTGCCCGGCCACGGACAGCGCTTGAGAGCGGCGGCGCCTGTCATGCCGCTGGCATTTCCAACCCGGCAAAAGCCGGACGGGATAGGGTGATGGTCGCATCGCCTGCTGTGAGCGCGGTTCCTTTCGACGCGGCATCCGCGGCCCGGTCCAAGCGAAGCAGCGCCAGCCCGCGCGTTCCGGCTACCGAACCGATGGTGCCGAGGGGCAGATCTCCGGCCTTCACTTCGGCGCCGCTCAGCAAGGGACCGTCGCCCTCGACAGGCACGACCCGTTTGCGTGTCGTGCCGCGGTGCTCCATCCGCGACACCACCTCTTGTCCGACGAAGCAGCCCTTCTTGAAGTCGACCCCGTTCAGTTGGTCGAACAGAGCCTCGTGGGGAAATGTATCGCCGAGCGCATAATCGCGCCCGCCCTCGGGGACGCCGAGCAGGATGCGGCGCGCGTGGTAGGCGCTCTCGCTGGCCTCGGCGCAGGCGAGACGGCCGATCGCGGCGCTCTCCGGCAACAAGATCCGCATGCCAAGTGCCCGAAGCCGCGGGTCGGCAAAGGCGATCGCCTCCTCGGGCAGGGTCGGCGTACCGTCCCAAACGGCGGCTACGTCGTATTCCGGTGCCTCGGCAATCTCGACCTGCGCGCGCAAGCGATAGAAGCCGAGCCGTTTCGCCAGCTCCCCGAGCGTGTCTTTGGCTGCTTCGATGAGGATGTCGCCGCCATGCGGCACCGCGAAGAAATCGAACAGGATCTTGCCTTGCGGGCTCAAGAGGCCCGCGTGTACGGCCGCGCCTTCTTCTGCTTTGTCGAGATTGTTGGTGATCACGCCTTGGAGAAACTTGCGCGCATCCGCCCCGCGGACGCACAAGACGCCGCGATCGGAAAGCCGTGTGGCTTGGCAATGACTCATGGGGCGCCCTTCTGCTACCAAGGCGGACGAATCTATGGGCGGGGGCGAGAGCCCGCAAGGGAGGCGAGCCGCAATCATGGCCGAGACCTTTGATATCGTCTTCAAGGGCGGAACGGTGGTGAATCAGGCGGGCGAGGGGACCGCCGATATCGGCATCCGCGACGGCCAAATCCGCGCCATCGGCCCCATCGGGGAAGGGGTGGCGGGCGAGACCATTGATGCGCGGGGCCTCCATATCTTGCCCGGCGTCATCGACACCCAGGTTCATTTCCGTGAGCCCGGCATGGAGCACAAGGAAGATCTGGAGACCGGCAGCCGCTCGGCGGTGCTCGGCGGCGTCACGGCCGTGTTCGAGATGCCCAACACCAAGCCGCCCACCACCAGCGCCGACGCCTTGGCCGCCAAGGTTGCCGCCGCTACGAACCGCATGCATTGCGACTTCGCGTTCTTTGTCGGCGCCACCCACGACAATATCGACCATCTCGGCGAGCTCGAATGCCTGCCCGGCGCGGCGGGAATCAAAATATTCGCCGGCTCCTCCACCGGCGATCTGCTCGTCGATGACGAAGACGAGCTGGCGCGCCTGCTCTCCACGATCAGGCGCCGCTGCGCCTTCCATTCCGAGTGCGAGTCGCGGCTTAAGGAGCGCGTTTCTGTGCAGCGCGAGGGCGACCCGTCGAGCCACTCGGAATGGCGCGACGTGACTGCGGCACTGGCCTCGACCGAGAGACTGTTGCGCCTCGCCACCGAGGCGGGAAAGCGCATTCACATTCTTCATGTGTCGACCGGCGCGGAGATGGAACTGCTGTCGCTTCACAAGGATGTGGCGAGCGTCGAGGTCACGCCGCAGCATCTAACACTCGCGACGCCTGACGCCTATGAGCGGCTAGGGACCCGCGCGCAGATGAACCCGCCGCTGCGGGATCGCGCCCATCAGGAGATTCTGTGGTGGGGCCTGCAGCAAGGCGTTGTTGATGTGCTCGGCTCGGACCATGCCCCGCACACACTCGAAGAGAAGGGCGGCAGCTACCCCGCCACTCCGTCGGGCATGCCCGGCGTGCAGACGCTGGTGCCTGTGATGCTCGATCACGTGAACGCGGGCCGCCTGAGCCTTGCCCGTTTCGTCGACCTCACCAGTGCCGGCCCGCAACGTCTGTTCGGCATCGCCGGCAAGGGACGCATCGCCGTCGGCTACGACGCAGACTTGACGATCGTCGATCTCAAGGCCGAGCGGGTCGTCGAGGACGCGTGGATTGGCAGCAAATGCGGCTGGACCCCGTTTGCCGGGCACAAGGTCAAAGGCTGGCCGGTTGGCACCATCGTCCGCGGACGTCGTGCCATGTGGGATGGCGAGCTGGGAGAGGCGGCCGGCGCGCCGGTGCGCTTCGGCGAAGCACTTCCGCAACGCACCTGAGCAGATCTACTGAATGAAGTAGTGCCACACCCCGCTTGGGGACACGCCGAGACGATAATAGTCGTACTTGCCTTTTTTCTTCATGGCTGCCGCACGCTTTGGCGGCACGACTCGGTAGAGTTCCACCTCCTGCGCCGGCGTGAGCTTGGCAAGGTCGGCTTCGGCGAAATACGGCCAGACATACATCGCGTCATGGTCTTTCCCGGTCAGCACGAAGCCGGAATCGAGCAAGTTCAGCATGGCGGCGAGCACGTCGCGGCCTGAGCCGTCGACCGACTGTTCTTTCCAATAGGCGATGGGATCTGCCACATGCGCCGCCGCGACCATGGGTTTCAGTTCGTTCGATTCGAGCACGGTCCGCATTGCCTCGATATCGCCGGTTCGGGCGGCGATGATGATGTCTCGCAACATGCGCTGCACGGGTTCGGGCAGGGCCGTGGCGTCGTAGAGCACCTTTGGCCCGTCGGTTGCTTGCGCGCCCTTATCTTCTGCCTTTCCGGCCGGGTCCGGCAGGCGGTCGGCGTGGTCCGCAGGCGCGGTCTTGTCTTCTGCTTGCGCAGGTGAGGGGATGTCGCCGCCCTCGGCGTAGACAAGCACGGCAGCGCCCGCTACCAATGCGGCCAGGGTGATCGTGACCAGATTTTTCCGCCGATTCATGCATAACTCCATGCGTAAGCAGTCAATTTCGCAGAACGGCGACCAACTGCAAGTCCAGGTTGGCCTTGGGCCGGACATGGTTCTCGGGCAAGACGTCGCTCTGGAGCAAGACATTGCTCTTAGGCACGACTTGGACCGCCAGGATCTGGATCGCGGCGTGTCCCCCCGGCCCATGAACGGGCGAGTAGGCTAGAGGCATTGCAGACAGGCGCGCAAATTGTGCTGTCCGGCATCCAGCTCGTGCTTGCCGGGCTGGGCATCGGCGTGCTCATGGCGGCACCCATCGGCCCCGTCAACGTGCTGGTGATCCAGCGCGCCGTCTCGCGCGGTTTCTGGGGAGGCCTGGCCGCGGGGTTAGGCGCGGTTCTCGGCGACGGCGTGCTTGCCGCGATCGGGGCCTTCAGTATCGCGGCCATTTCCGACGTGATGGTCGCCTACGGCGACACCATCCAGTTCGTGGGCGGCATGCTCCTAATCGCCTTTGGGCTTGCGCTGTTGTTGTGCCGGCCCGTGCTGGCCACCCCCGTCAACGAGCGGTCTCATCTTCTCGAACACACCGGGATTATCCCGCAGACCTTCATTCTCACCGTGACCAATCCCGGCGCCGTCCTGGGCATGGCCGCGATGATCGGCGGTCTTGGCTCGCTCATCGGCGGCCTGAACACCAATCTCGAGGCGCTGATTCTGGTGGCCGCCATCATGGGCGGCAGCCTGTTGTGGTGGCTCGGCCTATCCGAGCTGATCGCCACCTTCCGGCACAAGCTCACCGAGGGCCGGCTGAACGTGATCAACCGGGTCGCCGGCTTTATCTTGTTCGGCTTCGGCGCGGCGTTGATTGTCGAGGGATTGGTGCGGTACTTCCGCTAGCCAGCTACTGCGCGGTGCGCCGCAAGGTGAACTCACCGTGATGGATGCGCCGCGACAGGCCCGCGGTCATCTTTGCCACGGCGCCCTCGCCATAGACGTCGATGAGGTCCGCCAGGGCAGCGAACAGGGCGGCGTTGGCGAGCATCTCCGGCTCGATGCCGTCGTGGAGCGCTTCCTCCCACGCATCGAGGATATAGCGCAGCGCCTCCTGTTTTTGGGCGTCGCCTGGGTTGGAATGTTGCAATGGCCGCTTTGCCGTCCGCACCGGGTGCCTCCCTCAGCCGCGGAAACCTCGACTGTCACAATTACACCCCTCGTCTGCTGCCTGTGGCACGGAGTGAACTAACGGTTAAATTTTACTCTTAATTTGCGGTATTTGGCGTGGCCGTCGAAGTCTCGGTCTGCTCGGGCGTCAAAGCGCCCGCTTCCGCCTCCTGCTCCTGAGGCTCCTGGACCTGCGCCTGAGGGCCGCTCGCGTAGATTGAGCTCTGCGCCAAGGAGGCGGCGATTTGCGCGCCCTCGGTGGAGAAACGCCGCGTGGCGAGCGTGGCCGACTGGGTGCAGGTGCGATAGGTGCGCCGGTAGCCGCGATAGCCGTCGTTGAACTTGTTGACCAGCTTGGCGCGGCGCACCGCGGTCGTCCCCTCGTTCCGGAGGATCTCCTGCATCTGGTCGCGCCATATCTGCCCCTCCTCGGCGCCGCAGAGCTCGCGCAAGTAATGCACGGCGCCGAGAATTTCCGCGAGCCGCATCAGCTTGTTGTCGTAAGGGCGGTCGTCCGGCGGGGGCGGCGCGAGGCTCTCGCGCGGGGTGATGGGCGGCAGGTCGTCGCCCGGCGGCCGGGCGCGCCGCACTTGCGGCTTAACCTTCTGTTTCGGCTGGCCGAAAAACCAGCCGAACTGGGCTTCGGCCGGGGGGGCATAGGCGACCGACCCCGTGGCCACCCAAAGGACCCCGAAGGCGAGCAGCGCCAAAGGCTTCGCAAGCCGTGCCATGGGGTCTCACTACGCCCAATTCATGGTGAAATCTAGCCACGCGGCGCGCCCCCGGATGGCGCGAATATCGCTCTCCAGAGAGGTCTTTAGGTGCCGAACAGGGCGTCGATGGCGGCCTGATTGCTGACCTCGCCTTGAGGCTCGGTCTCGCCGCGCTCCGCGGGGATTTCGCCGTTGGCGATGGCGTTGGCCTCGTCGATCAGGATGCGCAGCCGGGCCGCCGATTCGAGGCAGGTCTTCTCCAGGTTGCCGCCGCCGCCGAGCTCGTTACCGACGATGACCACCAGCGACAGCGCCTCGCCATGAAGCCGGGCCACCGCATCGTCGAAGCGCGCCCGGATTCTTTGCGGTGCACGGCGATAGGCGGCAATCGCCAGGTTCTTGTCCCGGAAACCCGAGTGGGTGAAGTGCTCTTCGTAGGTCAGCGGCCGCCAGGCGAGCAGATCCTCGGAGAACGCATCCGGCTCGGACGACAGCGCTTCCAGAAGCATCACCAGCTCATGGAAGTGATTGAGATAGTCGCTGGCCAGCAGCGTCGATTCGTTGATGTTGGTGCCCGGAATATGCGATCGGAAGTGGCCGACCATGGCCGAGCGGAACGCCGAGACAATATCCTCCCGGCTCACATCTTCCTGGATTTCCGCCGCTCGGGCGTTACGATTCTCATCGGGCAACATAGGCAAACCGTCCTCAGCGAGAAGCTCGCACGATTATGATTGCCAAAGCGTTACCGGAAGGCCCTGTATGTGCTCCCGCTACAATCTGACCTCGCCTCCGGAGGCCGTGCGGGCCTATTTCGGCTACGCCGACACCCCCAACTTCCCGGCGCGCTACAACATTGCCCCGACCCAAGGCATTCCCGTCGTCCTCCTGGACGAAGCGGGCGCGCGCCGGTTCCGGCTGATGCGCTGGGGGTTGCTGCCCGGCTTCGTCAAGGACCCGAAGAAATTTCCGACCCTGATCAACGCCCGCTCGGAAGAGGTGCTGGCGAAGCCATCCTTCCGCCATGCGGCGCGCCGAAGGCGCTGCCTGATTCCGGCCGACGGGTTCTACGAGTGGACGGGGCCGAAGGGGAAGCGGCGGCCCTTCCATTTGGTGCCGCATCCGCCGCGCTTGATCGCCTTTGCCGGACTGTATGAGCGCTGGCAGGATCCGCAAGGCGGCGAGCTCGACACGGTCACGATCCTGACCTGCGCGGCCAACCGTACCGTGGCCGCATTGCACGATCGTATGCCCGTGGTCCTCGATCCGGAACAATACGAGGATTGGCTCGATGCCAAGCGGGTCAGCGCCGAGGAAGCCCTTGCCATGATCGGCCCCGCCGCCGACGATCTGTTCGAAGCGGTCGAGCTCGATCCGAAGATCAACGATTCACGCAAAGACGAGCCCGGCATCCAAGAGCCGTTGCAGCTGCCGCTGCTCTAAAGGCAGCGGGAGCGAAGAGGGGGGACACATGCTGCCAGACAAGATCATCGAGCGTTACCGCGTCACCAACGGAGATAAATTCAAGCTCAAGGATTTCGATCCCGGCGACACCGGCGATGTCGACTTCGACAAGCAGGACGGCAAGGAAATCTTGGAAGTCGGCGTCAAGAAGCTCGCGAGACTTCAGGAGCGCCTCTACGCGGAAGGCAAGTGGGCCATTCTCATGGTGCTGCAAGGCATCGACACGGCCGGCAAGGACGGCGTCATCAAGCATGTGCTGTCAGGCGTCAATCCGCAGGGTTGCTCGGTGCATTCCTTCAAGCAGCCGAGCCATCTCGAGCTCGCGCACGACTTTCTCTGGCGCTGCACCGTCGCGCTACCGATCCGCGGCCGCATTGGAATCTTCAACCGCTCCTACTATGAGGAGACCATCGTGGTGCGCGTACATCCCGAGCTTCTGGAGAAGCAGAACATCCCGGAGAAGCTCGTGACTAAGGACATTTGGAAAGAGCGCTACCAGGACATCAATGACTGGGAACGGCATCTCGCACGAAGCGGGACCGTGCCGCTGAAATTCTTCCTCAACATCTCGAAGGAGGAGCAGCTGGAACGGCTGCTCGCCCGGGTGGACGACCCCGACAAGACTTGGAAGTTCTCGCCCTATGACGTCGAGGAGCGAAAGCTGTGGGACCAGTATCAAGAAGTCTACGAAGACACGATCCGCAACACCGCGACCAAGCATGCGCCCTGGTATGTGGTGCCGTGCGATAAGAAGTGGTTCGCCCGGCTCGTCGTCGCCGGCGCGCTCATAGAGCAGTTGGAGAAGCTAGACCTCGAGTTTCCAAAGGTCAGCGACGAAGACATGAAGGCCATAGAAGCGGCCCACGCCGAATTGCTGGCGGAGAAGAAGGATCGCTAACCGCGCGAGAGCCGCACCAGCATCACGAGAACGCGGTCATACGGCGCAACCGATTATCTATCCCCGGCAAAAAGTTATCCAGCAGTAGCTGCCGCGAGGCGTGCGCTTGGCGCATTCAAGCAAAGCCTTGCTTTCCGCCCAGCCACAAGACGCGTGCTGGCCCCACCCCCCAGGCAGAACTGCTCCGAGCCTCGCAATAGCAAGCAAACGCCTGAGAGCATCGCCGAAACCGCAGCGACGACGACGGTCGATGCAAGGGCTAAGCAAAGTTTTTTCAAGCCAACCTCCCATGTACTGCGCGCAACTGTACTGCGCTCAAGTTTCGGACCGCTATCGGCTGAACAAAATTTAATAGCCCACGTCACCATCGAGGGATTGGAGGGTAACGCCCCGTGTGATAGCGATAAGAGTTCGAGGAAGGATAACGTAGAGGATCCGCAACATGAACCGCAAACTCTCGTTACCGACGATTTGTTTCGCCGTCACGGCCCTCTTGCTCGCGGCCAATCCTGTCTTCGCCGCGGATGAGGAAGTGAGCGGAGAGGGCGGAGAAGGCGGAGGTCAACAGGCGACTGCAGCGGAAATGCCGGAGATTTGCCAAAAGCAGGCCGCCAATCGCAGCCTGACCGGCGATGACAAAGAAGACTATCTCAAGAAGTGCAACGCTCCGCAAAGCCAAGTGACCCGTAGCGCCACGCGCAAGATGGAAGGCCAACTTTAGCGCGGAGCTTAGTCCGGCTCCGCAATCACCCGTACGATCGCGAGCCCGTCATGGCCCTTATTGCCCACGGTCTGTATGGCCGTGGCGGTCACGCGCGGGTCGACGGCAACGCGCGCATAGAAGCCCCGTAAGCCTTTCACATGCTTGTTCTCGCTCTGTGCGGCGAGGATCGCGCCTTCGCGCACCACGTTGTCGACGACGATGAGCGTGCCCTTGCGCGCGAGCTTCACGGCCCAATCGAAATAGTCCGGCGTGCTCGGCTTATCGGCGTCGATGAAAATGAGATCGAACGGCCCGGCATGTTCGGCGTGCAGCGTAGCCAGCGTGTCGAGCGCCGCGCCCACGCGTACCTCGATACGGTCGGCGACGCCGGCGTTCTCGAAGTTTTTGCGCGCCACTGCCGCATGGCCGGGATCGATCTCGAGCGTAACGACCCGCCCGCCCTCGACCAGGCCCCGCGCCAGCCAGATGGTGCTGTAGCCGCCAAGTGTGCCGATCTCGAGGATGGTCCGCGCGCCGAGCGACGCGGCCAGCAGCATCAGGAGCTTGCCTTGCAGCGGCGCCACCTGGATCTCGGGCAGGCCGGCGGCTTCGCTTGCCGCAAGCGTCGCGTCGAGGGCCGGATCCTCATCGAGGAAGTTCTCGGCGATATAGTCGTCGATCGCGATCCATTTGTCGTCTTGGGTCTTGTACGGAGGTTTTTCACTCATAGCAGCTTGCCCGGATTGAGAATGCCGTTCGGGTCGAAACTCTCCTTGATCTTGCGCATTAGCGCGATCGCCACATCACCCTTCGCGTGGGGCAGAAGGTCCCGCTTCATGCGGCCGATGCCGTGCTCGGCGCTGATCGAGCCGTTGAGATCGAGCACGATCTCATGCACCGCCGTGTTCAGCGTCTCCCAGTTGGCGAGAAACACGTCCTTGTCCATGCCGATGGGCTGACTCACGTTGTAGTGGATATTGCCGTCACCGAGATGACCGAAGGGTACGGGCCGGGCGCCGGGGATCATCAACTCCACGAGCTGGTTGGCGCGGGCGATGAACTCCGGCACACGCGCCACCGGCACCGACACGTCGTGCTTGATGCTGCCGCCTTCAGGCTTCTGCGCTTCGCTCATCAGCTCGCGTAACCGCCACAAATCTTGCGCTTGCTTGATCGAGGTAGCGACGACGGCGTCGGCGATCTCGCCGCCTTCGATCGCTTCCTGGAGCAGCGTCTCAGCCAGAAGGTGCGGTTCCTCGCCCACGCGCGGGCTCGTCAAGTCGAACAGCAGATACCAGGCGTGTGGGGCGGGGAAGGGCTCGCGCGTATCGTTGCCGTGCTTCACCGCGAATTCGATGCCGATGCGCGGTAAAATTTCGAAGGCGGTCAACATCGGCCCCGCGGCCTCATGCACGCGGGTGAAGAACTCCGGCGCGCGCGCCAGATCGTTCAAGCCCGCCATGCAGGTCACCCGCTCCATGGGACGCGGGAACAGGCGCAGCACCGCCGCGGTGATGACCCCCAGCGTGCCTTCCGAGCCGATGAACAGGTCCTTGAGGTCGTAGCCGGTGTTGTCCTTGCGCAGCGCTTTCAGCCCGTGCCAGACGCGTCCGTCGGCCAGTACGACTTCGAGGCCGAGCGCCAGGTCGCGCGCATTGCCGTAGGCGAGCACGGCAAGGCCTCCGGCATTGGTCGCGAGCACGCCGCCGATCTGGCAGCTTCCTTCCGAGGCGAGGCTCAAGGGAAACAGGCGGTGCGCGCTCTCGGCCACTTGCTGCGCCATGGCGAGCGTCAGGCCGGCCTCCACGGTCATGGTGTTGGACGCGAGGTCCACATCGCGCACGTGGTTGAGACGCGTGAGCGAGAGAACGACTTGGCTGCCGCTCTCATCGGGGATTTGCGCGCCGACGAGGCCCGTATTCCCGCCTTGCGGCACGATGCCGACCCGCGCCGCGTTGGCGCATTTGAGGATCGCGGCGACCTCGTCGGTCGAACCGGGCCTGAGCACGAGCGCCGCCTGGCCGCGATAGCGGTCGCGCCATTCGGTCAGGTACGGGGCCATGCCGGCTTCGTCGTGCAAGGCATGCTGAGCGCCGACGATACGCACCAGCGTCTCGATGGTGTCGGCGGCCGGCGGGAGGAGCTTCGGGGTCTCGCTCATGGGTGAGGGCTAGCGCGTCTTGGCCGCGCGCCGCAAGCGGTCGTTGATGGCCTCGCCCAACCCTTGGCCGGGAATAGGCATGACGGCGATGCGTGAGGCGCCCGATTTGTCGAGCACCCGCAAGCTGGCGAAGAGCTTTGTGGCGGCTTCCGCCAGATCGGCCGCGGCGCTCAGATTGATGGTCGTGAGCGCGCCTTGTGGCGCCTCCGGCCCGAATGCCAGCAGCGCTTCGTCCGGTCCTACCTCCGTGGCGTCGAGCCGCAACGGCGTATTCGGCGCGTAGTGGCGTTCGAGCTGGCCCGGGGAAGCGATGGGCGCGTCCTCGTCCGCCAGCGCAATTGGATGCCCGAGAACAGCCTCGACCTCGTGGCGGGCCACGGCGCCGAGCCGCAGCAGCACCGGTGTCTCGCCCGTGACACGCACCACCGTCGACTCCAGGCCGCGCGCACATGGTCCGCCGTCGAGGATCATCGCCGGAAGATCGCCGAGTTCCGCCGCCACATGCTCCGCGGTCGTTGGGCTGATGCGTCCGGACCGGTTGGCGGAGGGCGCGGCGACGGGCAGTTGCGACGCCTTGAGAAGCGCTTGCGCGGTCGCGTGGTTCGGCACGCGGAGCGCAATCGTATCGAGGCCCGCCGTGACAAGATCCGCGATGCCGCTTGCCGGACGCTTCGGCAACACCAGCGACAGCGGGCCGGGCCAGAACGCCTTCGCCAGCTTCCGCGCCGTCTCGTCGAAGGCCGCATAGGTCTCCGCCGCCGCGATATTGGGCACGTGCACGATGAGCGGGTTGAAACGCGGCCGATCCTTGGCCGCGAACACTTTCGTGACGGCGTGGGCATCGCGCGCGTTGGCGCCGAGCCCATAGACGGTCTCGGTGGGAAAGGCCACGATCTCACCGCGGACGAGCGCTTTCGCGGCTTGGGAAATGGCCTCTTCGCTGGCGGGGAGAACGGGCATGGTCGGTCCCCATTTCGCGTGTTACCCAGGTCCGGTCAAGCTATCGCCTCGGGCCCAGTCGGGTATCATGAACACCGCATGACCACGCTGCTTCTCACCCATCCCGCTTGTTTGGAACACGATACGGGCTTCGGCCATCCCGAGCGTGCCGACCGGCTGCGCGCCATCGAGGATGCGCTGGCCGGCAAGGACTTCGCGGAGCTGAAGCGCGAGCGGGCGCCGCGCGCCGGTCTCGACGCCATCGAGCGCCTGCATCCCAAGGCCTATGTGGAGATGGTGCAGGCGGAGATCCCCAAGCAGCATCACAACTGGCTCGACCCGGACACGGTGGTGTCGCCGGGGAGCTGGGAGGCGGTCTTGCGCGCCACGGGCGCCGTGCTCCGCGCCGTGGATCAAGTGGCCACGGGCGAGGCCGACAATGCCTTCTGCGCCGTTCGTCCGCCGGGCCATCACGCCGAACCTTCGAAGGCCATGGGCTTTTGCCTGTTCAACTCGGTGGCGGTGGGGGCGCTCCACGCGCGCGCCAAGCACGGCGCGAAGCGCATCGCGGTGATCGATTTCGACGTCCACCACGGCAACGGCACCCAGGCCGCCTTCTGGGAGGACAAGAATCTGTTCTACGGCTCGACCCACCAGATGCCGCTGTTTCCGGGGACGGGCGCCAAGGACGAGACGGGCGTCGGCAATATCTGCAATGCGCCGCTCTCGCCCGGCGACGGAAGCGAGGATTTTCGAGCCGCCTTCGAGGAGCGCATCCTGCCCGCGCTCGATAAGTTCGCGCCGGACTTCCTCCTGGTCTCCGCCGGCTTCGATGCGCATGTGAAGGACCCGCTGGCTCAGATCAGGCTGTTGGAGCCGGATTTCGCCTGGGTCACCGAGAAATTGATGGCGGCAGCCGCGAAACACGCCGGCGGCAAGCTCGTTTCGACCCTCGAAGGCGGCTACGATCTGGAGGCGCTCGCCGATTCGAGCGCCGTCCACGTCAAGACCCTGATGGGCGCTTGAGGCGTCCAAGCGCATGAGCTAAGCCAAGCCATGGCCACGCCCACCGAAACCGACATCAAGACCATGAGCTTCGAAGCCGCGCTCAAGGAGCTCGAGACCATCGTCGATCGCCTGGAGAAGGGCGATGTGGAGCTCGAAGCTTCGATCCTGATCTACGAGCGGGGCGAGGCCCTGCGCGCCCATTGCGACGGACTGCTGCGCCAGGCGGAGGCGCGCGTGGAGAAGATCACCCTCAATCAGAACGGCGAGCCGACCGGCGCGGAGCCGCTCGACGTCGAGGACTAGCGGGTTCCCGCCGCCGACAAACGCCTTGGGGCGGGGCGGTCTCTCCGCTAAGGTCCAAACCCTTGCCGCCCGGGCCTCCGAAGTCCACATAGAGGGCCGAACAAGGTATAACGTCCTGATCCTTCTGGGGCTTTTTTCGGAACTTTGCTGGGGCAACATATGAGCGCCGAGACTGCCACGCCTTTGCTGGACACGATCCAGACGCCCGACGATCTGCGCAAACTTGCCGACGAGGAGCTGAAGCAACTCGCCGACGAGCTGCGGCGGGAGACGGTGAGCGCGGTCTCCGTCACCGGCGGCCATCTCGGCGCGGGGCTCGGCGTGGTCGAGCTCACCGTGGCGCTGCATCACGTGTTCGATACGCCGCGCGACAAGCTCATCTGGGACGTCGGCCACCAGGCCTATCCGCACAAGATCTTGACCGGACGCCGCGACCGCATCCGGACCCTGCGCCAGCCGGGCGGGCTGTCCGGCTTCTGCAAGCGCGCCGAGAGCGAATACGACACTTTCGGCGCGGGGCACTCCTCGACCTCGATCTCCGCCGGGCTGGGCATGGCCGTGGCCCGGGATCTCTCCGGCGGCGCGAACAATGTGATCGCCGTGATCGGCGACGGCGCCATGAGCGCGGGCATGGCCTATGAGGCCATGAACAATGCAGGCGCCATGGATTCGCGCCTGATCGTCATCCTCAACGACAACGACATGTCGATCGCTCCGCCCGTCGGCGCCATGAGCGCCCATCTGGCGCGGCTCATCTCCGGCGGCACCTATCGCAGCTTCCGCCGCTGGATGAAGCAGGCGGCCCACAAGCTGCTGCCCAAGAGCTGGTTCCGCCGCGCCGCCCGCGCCGAGGAGTTCACGCGGGGCTTCTGGACCGGCGGCACGATGTTCGAAGAGCTCGGCTTCTATTATGTCGGCCCGATCGACGGGCACAATCTCGACCATTTGCTGCCCGTGCTGCGCAACGTGAAGAAGATGCAGAACGGGCCGATCCTGGTCCATGTTGTGACGCAGAAGGGCAAGGGCTACGGCCCGGCCGAGGAGTCCGCCGACAAATATCACGGCGTCGGCCGCTTCAACGTGGTCACCGGCACGCAGGAGAAAGTGCCGGCCGGCGGCCCGCCGAGCTACACCAAGGTGTTCGCCAAGGCGCTGATCGCCGAAGCGCGCGCCGACGACAAGGTCGTCGCCATCACCGCGGCCATGCCGTCGGGCACCGGCCTCGATACGTTCGCCGAGATCCTGCCCGAGCGGTGTTTTGACGTGGGCATCGCCGAGCAGCACGCGGTGACCTTCGCCGCAGGCCTCGCGGCGGAAGGCTATAAGCCCTTCGC
>CAYWIA010000006.1:0-18533 GCA_964458245.1 uncultured Methyloceanibacter sp.
CCCCGCGTGTCTTTAACTTCGCCTGCCAGATCTTGGTGTCGCCGAGAATGAACAGCACGTCGTTTTTCGGCCCGCCGAAGGTGAAATTGGCCACGCCCGGGGCCACGATCTCTCCCAGCAGATCGCCTTGCGGTGTGAACACCTGCACGCCGGTCGCCGACGACGTATAGACGCGGCCGCGTGTGTCGATCTTGATGCCGTCGGGAACGCCGGGACTGACGACGGCGAACAGCCGCCCGTTTCGCAGATGCCCGCCCTTGTGCACATCGAAGGCGCGGACGTGATGGGGCAGGTTCACGAAATAGGTTCCCGGCGCTTGATTGGCGCCGGTGTCGGTGATGTAGAGCACGCGCTCATCCGGTGAGAAGGCGAGCCCGTTTGGCTTGTTGAACGAGTCCGCGACCACCGCCGTTTCGCCCGTCGCCGGATCGTGCCGGTAAACGAAGGCGCCGACCTCCGCCGCGGCCTTGAAGCCCTGCACCTCGCCGTAGTTCGGATCGGTGAACCACACCGTGCCGTCGGACTTCACCGCCACGTCGTTCGGCGAATTGAAGTGGAGCCCTCGCCACTGGTCGACGACCGTCTCGACCGCGCGGGTCTTCAAGACCATGCGGCTGATCCGAGCCGGCGCGTCCCGTGTGCCTTGCTCGCAGATGACCAGCCGACCCTTAAGATCGAGGCACATGCCATTGGCCATGTTGGAGGGTTGGCGGACGGTCTCAAGGGTACTCGCGGTGAAGGGAAATGTGTCGCCCGCGAGCTGCAGCCGCATGATCGCGATGTTTTTCGGGCCGGGCTCCGGCACGGTCGTGAAATAGAGCGCATGCTCGGCGGCCACATAGACCGGGCCTTCATGGGCGTTGGTCTCGAGGAGCACGGGACGTTGGAAGTCCTTGCCGAGCACTCTTCGAAATTTCTCGCGATAGACGGCAAGCGTTGCGCCGTCACCCGGTCCTGGAGCCTGAGCCATGCCGTGTCTCCTCGCGGCCGATCGTAGCGAAGCACTGTTTTCGAACGGTGAACTGCCCCCGATAATTCTCCCGGCTAAAGGACGGGCATCAGAACCTCACTGACCGCTTGGCCGAGCGCACGCTGGCCTTCCGGATCAAGGTGAACGCCGTCGACGGCGCTCACTTTCGTCACTGTCCCGGCGTCGAGGAACAAGACGCCGAAACTCTCGGCGATGGTCTTGTAAGCCTCGCCGAGCGCACGCGATGTCGCTTGGCCGCCCCCATAGAACAGGGACATCTCCGCGCTGAGCGAGCCGAGAGGAGGGGGTGCAATCAGAAGCGCTTTGGGTGGCGTCGCGCCGGGTCCTGCGAGGCTCGCCTTGACGGCGCGGATCAGCGCTGCGCAATCCATGGCGATCTTGCCTGCCGTGAGACCATAACTTGGCGCGCTGTCGTTGGTGCCCAGCATGATGGCGACCACGTCGAGCGGCGCATGGGATTCCAGCAGCGTCGGCAGCATCGCGAGACCGTTGCGATTGGGCCGCGAGGGTTCATCGGTCGCCACGGTGCGGGCGTTCAGCCCTTCCTCGATCACCCGGGCGCGGCCCTCTAACGTGCTCTCGAGCACGCGGGGCCAGCGATCTTCCGGCGGAAGCCGCGAACCGTTCTTTGGGCTATAGCCCCACGTGATTGAATCGCCGAAACACAGGATGGTTTTCGTCAATCAAGCGTCCCTCAGCCGGTGCGGCGTGACTTCCGGGAGGCCCGTCGCGCCTTACGTTGCTGGGTAGCATCTTCATGCAGCTCAGTCATGAAGCCAACCCCTAAGGCGACGAGGACGATGGAAAAGGGGAGCGCGGCCGCGATCGCCATGGCCTGAAGCGCGCCGAGACCGCCGGCGATCAGGAGCGCCGCGGCCACCGCGCCGATGCCCACGCCCCATTGCACGCGCTCAAGTATAGGCGGCTCGGTATGCCCGCCGGATTGCATGGTCGTGACGACGAGCGTGCCGCTATCGGCACTCGTCACGAAAAAGATCGCGACCAGCAAGGTGGCCGCGGCAGCGACGATCGTGGCGAAAACACCGGTCTGCAAATAGTCGATCATGACGTAGAGCGAGAGAGCAGGGGCGTTCTTGGCGATCTCGATAATGGCCGGTCCCGCACGCGCCGCGGAGATCGCCCCGCCTCCCATGATCGACAGCCAGATAAACGTGATGCCCGTCGGCACCAGGAGTACGCCGAGAATGAATTCCCGCACCGTGCGCCCGCGCGAGATACGCGCGATGAAAAGTCCGACGAACGGCGTCCAGCTGATCCACCAGCCCCAGTAAAACGTGGTCCACGATGACGCCCAACCCGTGTCATCGCTCGCCGTCTCGTAGGTGAGCCACGGCAGCAGCGCCAGGTAGTCGCCGAGCCGAAGCGTGAAGTTGCGCAAGATCGGTTCGAGCGGCGCTGAAACAAGCACGACCGCAAGGATGAGTGCCGCGAGCCAGATATTGGCGAGCGACAGCAGCCGAATGCCGCGGTCGAGGCCCGAGCTGACGGAAAGCACCGCCGCGCCTGAGATCACCGCCACAAGCAGAAGCTTGTGCTCCGTGGAGACATGCCAGCCGAACAGCCGATTGAGCCCTGCATTGATCTGATCGGCGCCGAAGCCGAGCGACGTGGCGAGACCGAACACGGTGGCGACGATGGCGACCACATCCGCAAGCTTCCCCGGCCAGCGATTGACGCCGTCGCCGATCAAGGGGCGCATGGCGGACCGGACGGTGAGCGGCTCGGATTTGCGAAACGAGAAATAGGCGAAGATCAGTCCGGCGACCGTATAGAGCGCCCAGGGCATGAGCCCCCAATGGAAGAAGGTGATTTCCATGGCCACGCGGGCCCGGATCACGCTCGACGGGTCCGGCCCCCAAGCCGCGATTAGCGGGTTGCCGGCATAATGGGTGAGGGGCTCGGCTATCGACCAGAATACGAGACCGATGCCCATCCCGGCGGCGAACAGCATGGCGGCCCAGGACAGCCAGCCGAATTCCGGCCTTTCGTCGTCGGCGCCGAGCCGCACCTTCCCCCAATGGCCGAGCGCCAGAACCACGCACATGATAAGCGCTGCTGAGACCACCGCGCCGTAGAGCCAGCCGGCGGACTCCGAGATGACGTCTCGGGCCGCGGCGAAGCTCTCCTCGGCCAGGGTCGGCCAGCCGATGGTCGCGACCACGAAGATCAGGACCACGAGTTTCGCGCTCGCCGGCACTCCGATCGTGCAATGGGCGAGGGGAGAGTCCGAGCCGCTGTCGCGGCCTGCCTCCACTAAGCCGCCTTACGGAAGTGCATGATGCCCCAAGCGAGCAGGCCGCCTTCGGCGCCTGAAACCCAATGGCCGAGACCCTTGAGCATGCGGTTGACGAAAGCGTCGCTTGCGCCGAGTTCGTCCCGGCGTGCATCCAGCTCCTCGGTGACGCGGGAGTAGTGAGTGCGCATATGCCCGGTCAGTTCCTCGACCTCGACCTCCTCGAAGCCGCGCTCGGAGAGCTCCTCCCGATAGAAGCCGAACGACGCGAGATCGGGTAGGTGGATACGGTCGTAGATAGGCTTCAGCGGAGTCGGATCTTGCAGGGCGTCCGCCTGCATGGGGTCGGTGAAGATGAACTCGCCGCCCGGCTTCAGCACGCGCGAGACCTCGTCGAGCACCGCGCGCCGGTCCGGCGCATGCAAAATGGCGTCCTGGCTCCAGGCAAGGTCGAACGTCCCTTCTTCGAAGGGTATAGAATCGAACGAGCCGTCGACCACGGTGATCTTATCGTCGAGGCCGGCTTCGCGGGTGAGGGCCCGGTTGCGCTCGTTCTCGACGGCCGAGAGATTGAGGCAGGTAACTTTCGCGCCGTACCGCTCGGCGAGGACGCGCGCCGCCCCGCCATAGCCCGAGCCTAAGTCGAGCACGTGCTTGCCTTCGAGTGAGCCGGCTTTCGCCGCCATACGCTCGACGGTGCGCCGGCTCGCGGCGCTGATATCGGGGCCTTGATCGTAGAGCCCCACATGAATGTCCTCTCCACCCCAGATCGTGCGGTAGAAATCGTCCGCTTCCGCGCTGTCATAGTAATCGCGGGCAAGCGCAATGGTCTGATCAGTTGCTGCCATAACTCTTCTCCGCGACATGGATGAAGAAGTCGGGATCGGTCTCCTCGCCTTCCTCTTGGAAGTCGCCGTAGGAATGAATTTGCTGGAACCCGGCCTCGCGCAGCAGCTTGCGCGTGTAGTTTTTGCGCAAGGGGAACATGTTGAGATTGTGCCGCGAGCCGTCCGGGAACACGTATTCGAAGCGGGCGAGGCCGTCGTCCACATGGACCGGCTCGGCCGTGACTTGATCGCCGCAATAGTAATATTTGTGCTTGCTGGCGAAGCCCTCGTCCAAGATGCGGTCGTAATTCCGCTGGTCGAGGATCAGGATGCCGTCATGCTTCAGCGCGGCGTAGAACTCGGCAAGCGCACGCCTGCGGTCGTTCTCGTCGAAGAGATGGGTGAAGCTGTTGCCGAGACAGATGATCGCGTCGAATTTACCGCGCACGCTCTCATTGAGCCACCGCCAATCGGCATGAATGGTCTTGAGCACCACATCATGCTGGCAGCCATTATCAAAGGCCTTGGCGAGCATTTCGGCGGAGCCGTCGACGGAAGTGACGTCGAATCCGGCCTTGAGGAGCTGGACGGAATGAAACCCCGTTCCAGCGGCGACATCGAGAACGCTCTCTTTGCCCCGTGCCTTTAGAACATCGATGAAAAAGCGGCCTTCACTTCTCGCGCGCTGATCCCAATCGATGAGTTCATCCCATTTCTCGACAAAACCCCGGACATATTCCGTGACATATGTATCGGTCTCCCGAACCTTGGTCGGATTATCGCCGTAGTCTTGCTTGGTCGTCGGGACAAACAGAGTTCTCGTTGCGTCCGAGATGGGGTCCTCCCTTTCTCCAGGATTGATGCGCCAGATTTTTTGAGTGAGGAGCCTATAGCATCATGAGACCGCGCTGGCCACCCAACCAGCGGCAATCAGCGTCTCCGACTGCGATATTCGCGAAGCAGGGCGATAAAACGCTTATATTTCAATAGCGAACTATTCTGCTGCGGCCGGGGTCACACGCCAGATTGTATTGCCCACGTCGTCGGCAACGAGCAGAGCGCCGGATTTGGCGATGGCCACGCCTGCGGGCCGGCCATAGGCGTCGCCTCCCTCGCTCAGGAAGCCGGTGAGAAAGTCTTCCGGCTCGCCCGCGGGGCGACCGTCCTCAAACGGCACGAAAATCACCTTGTAGCCGCTAGGGGGCCTGCGGTTCCAGGATCCGTGCTGACCCACAAAGGCGCCGCCCAGATAGCGCTCCGGAAACAGCGTGTTGTCGTAGAACGCGAGCCCAAGCGATGCGGTGTGTGGCCCGAGCGCATAGTCGGGCACGATTGCTTTTTCCACGAGGTCCGGCCGCTGCGGCCGTGCACGCGGATCCAGATGGTCGCCGAAATAGCTGTAGGGCCATCCATAGAAGCCGTTTTCCTTCACCGTCGTCATATAGTCCGGCACAAGGTCGCTGCCGAGCTCGTCGCGCTCGTTGACCGTCGTCCATAGCGCCCCGCTCTCCGGGTGAAAGGCGAGCCCCACCGGATTGCGCAAGCCCGAGGCGAAAAGACGCGATTGACCGGTGCCGAGGTCGATCTCGTTCAGTGCGGCTCGGCCTTCCTCGTTGTCCATGCCATTTTCGCCGATATTGCTGTTTGACCCGACTCCGGCGTAGAGGCGCGCGCCGTCCGGGCTGGCTACGATGTTCTTCACCCAATGAACATTGAGGGCCCCCGCCGGGAGATCGGCGATTTTCTCTCCTCTAGCCGTGATCTCCGTGGCGCCCTCCGTGTAAGGAAAACGCACCACGCCATCCGTATTGGCCACATAGAAATCGTCCCGGACCAGGGCCATGCCGATCGGCGAATTGAGCCCGGTGAGAAAGGCCGAGCGCTTCTCGGCTTTGCCGTCCCCGTCCGCATCGCGCAACAGAGTGATGCGGTTGGCGCTTGGGACGTCGGCCCCAGCCCAGCGCATGCCCAGTTGCATGACCCAGCCCATAAGCCCGCGTGTCAGGTCGGGTTGCGGCGGCGCGGCGCTCTCGGCCACCAGCACGTCGCCATTGGGCAAGACGTATAGCCAGCGGGGATGATCGAGGCCGGTTGCGAAGGCGTCCACGGTGAAGCCCGCAGCAGGCCTCGGCTTGAGGCCTTCAGGCCAGCCTTTCGCCTGCGCCAGGACGACGGTCGGCAGAAGGGTCTGGACCGGCGGCGGCAGCTCGGGGTTCGGCCCGGTTCCCGCATCGACCGGTAGGGTGGCCTCGTCCCCACAGCCGGTGAGGGCGAGGCCGAAAAGGGCAAGAGCAATAAGTGTCATTAGCCGAACGGGCATGACAGGGGCCTCAAGGTTTGAACGCGCGCATCGGCCGCAGTATAGGGCCCGGAGGGCGGTGAGCACGACACCCCTCGAGCCCGGCGCATGGGACAAAATGCCGTGATCGCAGCATCAGATCGTTGCCGACAATCCCGTTATCATTATGTAGTGATTACTAGGATTTTGTCTGGTGCCCCTGTGTTCGGCTGCCCATTTGGGGTAGCTTCCTCTCATTGAGCCTTGCGCGCGAGTCGCCCCTCCCTGCGACCGGCAGGCTCGCCGTCTTGAGAAGCAACGATGCAGCAAAGAAATCGAAGCGCGAAGCGCTCTGACGCGGACCGGTCGAGCGACGCCGAGGCGTCGGAAACCACGACCGGTGTGTCGGAGCCTGGCGAGACCAAGTCCGAGACGCCCGTGTCCAAGCCAGCGCCCGCACAGCCCAAAAGCCCGCCGGCTTCGCACCGCGGCGGCCGCATCCTTCTGATCACGCTCGCGGTTCTCGCCCTCGCTGCGGTGGGCTACCGCTATATGGTTGCGCCGCAAGGCAGTGAGGAGGCCGCGAGCCATGCGGCCGGACCGCCGGCGCCACCGGTCACCGTAGCGAAGCCGTTGGTCGAAACGCTCCGCGAATGGCGCGACTTCACGGGTCAATTCGAAGCGCAAGAATCGGTGGAGATCCGTGCGCGGGTGAGCGGCTATCTCGAGTCGGTCAACTTTACCGACGGCCAGCTTGTGAAGAAGGGCGATCTGCTCTTTGTGATCGAGCCGCGGCCGTTCGAGATCGCGCTCGATTCCGCCAAGGCTCAACTTGACCAAGCGGAGGCGCAGCTCCAGCTCGCCAAAGTGCAGCTCGAGCGCACGGCGCAGCTGCGCAAGAACGACTACGCCTCGCAGCAAACGTATGATGAGCGGGCCGCGGAGGTGAAAAGCGCCACGGCGTCCCGTGACGGCGCGCTCGCCGCGGTCCGTCAGGCGCAGCTCAATCTCGACTATACGCGCGTGGTCGCGCCGGTCTCCGGGCGCGTCGGACGCCACGAGGTGAGCATCGGCAATCTGGTCATGGGTAGCACCGGCGAGACCACGCTGCTGACGACCATCGTCTCCCTGGACCCCATCTGGCTCATGTTCAACGTGAGCGAAGGTGACGGCATGACCTACAAGCGCCTGATCCAGAAGGGAGAGGTCGAGTCGGTTCGTGACAACTTGGTCAAGGTCGAGGGCCAGCTCATGGACGAGAAGGGCTGGCCGCTCAAAGGGCAGATCGATTTCGTGGACAACCAATACGACCGATCTTCGGGGACTATCCGCGTGCGCGCCTCCTTCCCCAATCCGGACCTTTTCATCACGCCGGGTCAATTTGGTCGGGTTCGCGTACCGATGTCGCAGGAAAAGCCGACCATTCTCGTTCCCGACGCCGCGGTGGTCACTGATCAGTCGGTGAAGCTGCTTTTCGCGGTGGCCGAGGACGGCACGGTCGTGCCGAAGCCGGTCGAGCTGGGCGAGCTGGCCGACGACGGCTTGCGCATTATCAGGAGCGGCATCACGAAGGATGACGAGATCATCATCAACGGGCTGCTTCGCGCGCGTCCGGGCCAGAAAGTCACGCCGGAGCAGGGCGAGATCAAGCCGCCCGCGGCCGCGCCGCTAAGCCAGAAATAACGGGCCGGTCGCGGCAATGAATATCTCTCATTTCTTCATCGACCGGCCGATCTTCGCCGCCGTCATTTCCATCATCATCACGTTGATCGGTGGCGTGGCCTATTTCGCCCTGCCGATCGCCCAGTACCCGGAGATTGCCCCGCCCTCGATCCAGGTTACGGCGCAGTATCCGGGGGCCTCCGCCGAGATCGTCGCCAACACCGTCGCCACGCCCATCGAGCAAGAGGTGAACGGTGTGGACAACATGATTTACATGACGTCCCAGTCGACGGGTGACGGGTCCATGGCGCTGACCGTGACCTTCAAGCTCGGCACCGATCTCGATACGGCGCAAGTGCTGGTGCAGAACCGGGTGGCCATCGCCACGCCAAGGCTGCCCGAGGAAGTGCGCGCGCTCGGCGTGCAAGTGGTCAAGCAGTCGCCCGACCTCATGATGGTCATCCATTTGAGCTCGCCGGACGACAGCCGCGACCTGCTCTACATTTCCAATTACGCCACGCTGCACGTGAAGGACGTGCTGTCGCGCATCGACGGCGTCGGCAACGTCACCATCTTCGGCGCGCGCGATTATTCCATGCGTGTCTGGCTCGATCCCGACAAGCTGGCGGTGCGCGATCTCACGGCAGGCGACGCGATCAATGCGATGCGCGCCCAGAACGTGCAGGTGGCCGCCGGCGTCATCAACCAGCCGCCAGTGCCGCAGCCGGGCGCGTTCCAGTTGAACGTGGAGACCCAAGGGCGCCTAACCACACCTGAAGCCTTTGGCAACATTATCATCAAGTCGGACAGCAATGGCCGGGTGGTGCGGGTGCGTGACGTCGCACGAGTCGAGCTCGGTGCTGCCGACTACAACCGCAACGGCTATCTCGACGAGCGCGTGGCGATTCCGATGGGTATCTTCCAGCGCCCGGGATCCAACGCGCTCGAAACCGCGGACCAGGTCATCGCGGCCATGGAGCAGATGTCCAAGTCCTTTCCCAGCGGGCTGCGCTACGACATCGTCTACAACCCGACTGTTTTCATTTCGGACTCCATCGAGGCGGTGCTTCACACCATGATCGAGGCTGTGCTCCTCGTGATCCTCGTTATTGTCATTTTCCTGCAGACATGGCGCGCGTCGGTCATCCCGATTGTCGCCATCCCCGTCTCGCTCATCGGCACGCTCGCCGTGTTGTCGGCGCTGGGCTATTCGCTCAATAACCTCTCGCTGTTCGGTCTCGTGCTGGCCATCGGTATCGTGGTCGACGACGCCATCGTCGTCGTGGAGAATGTCGAGCGGAACATCCGCGAGGGTCTGGCGCCGCGCGAGGCGGCACATCGCAGCATGGACGAAGTCGGTACAGCGCTGATTGCCATGACGCTCGTGCTCGGTGCGGTGTTCATTCCGACGGTGTTCTTGAGCGGCATTCTCGGACAGTTCTTCCGGCAGTTTGCCGTGACGATCGCTACCGCCACCTTCATTTCGCTTCTCGTTTCGCTCACGCTGAGCCCCGCCCTCTGCGCGCTGCTGTTCAAACCGCATGAGCCGTATCACGAGCGGAAGAGCGTGATCTCACGCGGCATCGGCCGCTTCTTCCATTGGTTCAATGTGGGCTTCGATTGGGTGTCGTCCAAATACGGCGCGCTGACCTCGCGCTTGCTGCGGGTCGCCGGTCTCATGCTCGTGGTCTATGCCGGGCTTATCGGCCTGACCGTCTTCCAGTTCCGCGCGGCTCCGACGGGCTTCATTCCGAACCAGGATCTCGGCTATCTCATCAATATTATCCAGCTGCCGCCGGGCGCATCCCTGTCGCGCACCGACGAGGTCGCGCGCAAAGTCACGCAGATCACGCTGGATACGCCGGGCATTGCCCATGCCGTGCCCATTGTCGGACTCGACGGCGCGACCTTCACCACGGCGCCCAATGCGGCCGTGGTGTTCACGCCGCTCGACGCTTTCGACGTGCGCGCCGAAAAAGGCCAAAGCGCCGATAGTATTTCAGCCGCCCTAAACCAAGCCTTTGCGGGCATCCAGGATGCCTTCATCATCAGCGTGTCGCCGCCGCCTGTGCGCGGGATCGGCACCACCGGCGGCTTCAAAATGGAAGTTCAGGACACCAAAGGCGGTCCCTTGGCGCAGCTGGAGCAGGTTGCGCAGTCCATTGCCGGCGCGGCCAACCAGGAGCCGGGGCTGGCGGGCGTGTTCACCACGTTCAACACCCGGACGCCAAAGATCTATGCGGATATCGACCGCGTGCGCACCGAGATGCTGGGCGTGAACACCGACGACATCTTCCAGACGCTCGAGGTCTATCTCGGCTCCCAGTACGTCAACGATTTCAATTTCCTCGGCCGCACCTATCGCGTGACGGCGCAGGCTGACGGAGAGTTCCGGCAGGATCTGCACGCCATCTCCGAGCTCAAGACGCGCAACGCCGAGGGCGAGATGGTGCCGCTCGGCTCCGTCGCCTCCTTCCGCGACATCACCGGCCCCTACCGCGTGGAGCACTTCAACCTGTTCCCCGCCGCGGCCGTGCAGGGTGGCACCAAGCCCGGCTACTCCACGGGCTACGGCCTGGAGACCATGGAGAGGCTGGCGGCCGAAAATCTGCCGGAAGGCTATTCCTTCCAATGGACCGAGCTCGCCTATCAGGAGAAGCAGGCCGGGAACACGGCGATCTTTGTCTTCGGCGCGGCGGTTGTCTTCGTCTTCCTGTTGCTGGCCGCGCAATATGAGAGCTGGGGACTGCCGCTCGCCGTTGTCCTCATCGTCCCCATGTGTCTGCTCGCGGCGGTGAGCGGGCTCATGCTGCGCGGCATGGATGTGAATATCCTGGGTCAGATCGGCTTTGTCGTGCTGATCGCCCTCGCCGCGAAGAACGCCATTCTCATCGTCGAATTCGCGCGGCAGAACGAGGAGGCGGGTGAAGATCGCTTCCAGGCGGCGGTCGAGGCCGCGCGGGTGCGCCTGCGGCCGATCCTGATGACCGCGCTGGCCTTCATCCTCGGCGTGGTGCCGCTCGTCATCGCCACGGGCGCGGGTTCGGAGATGCGCCAGTCTTTGGGAACGGCTGTGTTCTTCGGCATGATCGGCGTTACCGCCTTCGGTCTCATCTTCACGCCGATCTTCTACGTGGTTGTGCGGAAGTTTTCGGCGGCCCCGAAGGCGCATACGCAAGAGCATCCCACGCCCGCCGAATAGGCAGACTTCTTATCCGGCGCTTGAGTGGATCGGAACACTTTCACGCGTTAGCCAAATAGCCGCGCGTCGGCGAGACCGCCGAAAATCATCTGCACCGCGAGCGCCGCCAGCAGTACCCCGAACACGCGGACGATCACTTTGCGCGCCGTCACGCCGATCGCTTGGTGCACCTCCTGAGCGACGAGCAGGAGCGCCAATGTGAGAACCATGACGGCGAGAATGCCCGCGACCACGGCCGCAAGCAGTACCGGATCGCCCTTCGTGTTGGCGGCGAGAACGATGGCGCCAGTCATTGCACCGGGGCCCGCGAGCAGCGGCGTCGCGAGCGGGAACACGGCAAGCTCTGAATGTGCCTCCGCCTTGTTCTCGGCTTCCGCGCTTTCCTTCTGCGTGAGCAGCGAGGGGCTGGGGCGCTTGGACAAGGTCATGTCGAGCGCAATCATGAACAAAATAACGCCCCCTGCCGTTTGAAGGGCCGCCAGGGATACGCCGAGCTGTCGTAGGACGGGCTCGCCAACGGCCGCGAACAGCAAGATGATGATGGTCGCGATCGATACTGCTTTGATCGACATCGCCCGCCGTTCGGCACGGGTCATATTGGGCGTGAGCGAGGCCACCAGGACGGCCGAGTCGATCGGGCCGATCACCGCAAAGAAGGTCGTGAAGGCGGTCAGGGCGGTTTCGAGCATGGTCTTTGCGATGTCCTAGGGCCGCTTGGCACTTTGGCGAAAGAGGCCCAAAACGGCGCTCGACGCTCAAGAGTTGCCCATTGCGGGGGCATCTGACTATGATGCCTCAAAATTAGATCACCACGGGATAGGCACACGCAGCGAATAGGGGGCGTTCAGGGGTGTTAGCAACTGGGATGGGCGGGCTTGCCGCAAGACAGTGACACATTAACGGCGGAGATGAAGTCGAACGATCCCGCCTTTTATTATCGTAAGTTCTTTAATGAGATGCGAGATCCGGACGGCGAAGTGCGGCCCGCCTATAAGGCGCTCGCCGAGCTTCTCGACAATCTCTCCATCGAATCCCTGGTCACCAAGCAGAACGCCGCGGACGAGCTCTTCCGGCGTTTAGGCATCACCTTCGCGGTTTATGCCGAGGGCGGCTCCACGGAGCGGCTGATCCCCTTCGATCTGATCCCGCGCATTCTTCACCGCTCCGAGTGGGACCTCGTCGAGCGGGGCTGTCTCCAGCGGGTGAGGGCGATCAATATCTTCCTCTACGACATCTATCACGACCAGGAGATCCTGAAGGCCGGGCTCATTCCGCCGGAGCTCGTCCTGCTCAATTCCGCCTTCCGCCCAGAGATGTGCGGTGTGGATCTCCCGAACGACGTCTACGCCCATATCGCCGGCATCGACCTGATCCGCACCGGCGAGCGTGACTTCTTCGTGCTCGAAGACAATGTGCGCACGCCTTCCGGCGTCTCCTACGTGCTGGAGAACCGCGAGATCATGATGCGGTTGTTTCCGGATGCGTTCGACGGCCAGAGCATCTCGCCGGTCGGAAATTACCCGGAGCGGCTGCTGGAGAACTTGCGCGCCGTGGCCCCGAGCGGCGCCGATGATCCTGTGGTAGTCCTGCTGACGCCGGGACGCTTCAACAGCGCCTATTTCGAGCATGTGTTCCTGGCCGAGCAAATGGGCATCGAGCTCGTCGAGGGCGGCGACCTATTCGTGCGCGACGGCGATGTGTGGATGCGGACCACCGAAGGCCCGGTCAAGGTCGATGTCATCTATCGCCGCGTGGACGACGAGTTCATGGATCCGCTGGCCTTTCGGCCCGATTCCATGCTTGCCGTGCCGGGTCTGCTGTCGGCAGTGCGCTCGGGGCGCGTTGCGCTCGCCAACGCACTGGGCACCGGCGTCGCCGACGACAAGGCGATGTATATCTACGTCCCGCGGATGATCGAGTTCTATCTCGGCGAGCACGCGATTCTGAACAACGTGCACACCTACGTTCTGCGCGACCCCAAGCAATGCCAGCACGTTCTCAACAATCTTGAGAACCTCGTGGTCAAGGAGGTGCAGGGCTCAGGCGGCTACGGCATGTTGATCGGCCCCGCCTCAACGAAGGAGGAGCGGGAAGCCTATAAAGCCCGCGTGCTCCAGGATCCGGACAATTTCATCGCCCAGCCGACCCTCTCGCTGTCGACCGCGCCGACGCTGCGGCATGGCGAGATCGTGCCGCGCCACGTCGATCTGCGGCCCTTCGTGCTCTCGGGTAAAGAGACCAGCGTGATCGCCGGCGGACTGACCCGCGTGGCGCTCCGCGAAACGTCCCTGGTCGTGAATTCGAGCCAGGGGGGCGGCACCAAGGATACTTGGGTGTTGGAGCGCTAAATGCTGAGCCGGACCGCCGATAATTTGTTCTGGATGGCGCGCAACATGGAGCGGGCGGAGAACACTGCGCGCATGCTCGATGTCAGCTTCCGCATGTCGCTCTTGCCGTCATCGGTCGACAAGCAAGCCCAGTTTGAACCGATCCTGTCGATTGCGCCGGGCGATGGTACCTTCGATGAGCGCTACGGCACGTTCAGCCATGAGAACATCATCCGCTACGTCGTGCTCGATCAGGAGAATGCCGGCTCCATCTGTTCGCTCATCCGCAACGCCCGGGAAAACGCTCGGGCCCAGCGTTCCGCGATCTCGAGCGAGGCCTGGGAAAGCCTGAACTCCACCTGGCTGCAAGTGCAGAGCCTCGACTATGAGGGCCTCATGCGCTGGGGCTATCGCGATTTCTTCGACTGGGTGAAGGAGCGCTCGCATCTATTCCGCGGCGTGGTCTTCGGCACCATGCTGCACGACGACGGCTTCCGCTTCATTCGACTTGGCACCTTCATCGAGCGCGCCGACAACACCGCGCGCATCCTCGACGTGAAATACCATGTGCTGCTGCCGGACACCGAGCAGGTCGGCGGCTATGTGGACTATTATCAATGGGGCGCGCTGCTCCGTTCCGTCGGCGCCTTCCGCGCCTATCGCCGCGTCTATCACGACACGGTCTATCCTTGGCGCATCGCCGAACTGCTGATCATGCGCGAGGACATGCCGCGCTCGCTGCATCATTGCTACGAAGTCATAGTGGCTACACTGGACGATCTCGCCGGCAAGAAGCCCCTCGAGTGCCGCCGCATCGCCGGTCAGACCTATGCCCAGTTCCGCTACGGCCGGATCGACCGGGTGTTCGGTGAGGGGCTGCATGAGTTTCTGACCGCGTTTATCGAACGCAACAACGATCTGGGCGCGCAGATACAAGAGGACTTCTTGATGACTCCCCTGGCGATGGCGGAGGCCGTGTGACGTCATGTTGATCCGGGTCGAACACGCCACGTCCTATCGATATTCCGAGCCGGTGCTCGCGACGACGCAATATCTGCGCATGACGCCCCTATCCGGACGCACCCAGGCGGTGGAGAGCTGGGCGCTGACCTGTCCCGGCGCGACCATGACCCAGTGGCAGGACCAATACGGCAATGCCTGCCACACGCTGACGGTGTCGAAGCCGGTGGAAAGCCTTGATATCCGGGTCAACGGCCTGGTGCGGACCCGCGATACGAGCGGCGTGACCGGCAGGGCCCAGTCGGAGCTGCCGGCCATGCTTTATCTGCGCGACACGCCCTATACCGTTGTGACGGAAGCCATCCGCGACTTCGCCGGCCCCTTCGAGGCCCCGGCGGAAAAGGACAGGATCCAGGCGCTGCATGACATCATGCTCGGCGTCGCCGACGAGGTCACCTACCGCCCCGGCGACACCCATGTCCACACGACCGGGGCCGAGGCTCTGGAGCATGGGGCCGGTGTGTGTCAGGACCTTGCGCATATCTTCTGCGCCGCCTGCCGGGCGCTCGGCATTCCGGCCCGCTACGTGAGCGGGTATCTGACCCAAGGGCTCGACCATCAGGCGCATGCGGCAAGCCATGCCTGGGCCGAAGCCTTCGTTGACTCTCTCGGCTGGGTAGGCTTCGATCCGACCAATCGCGCCTGTCCCGGCGAATCGTATATCCGCACCGCCGTCGGCCTCGACTATGCCGAGGCGAGCCCGGTGCGGGGGGTTCGTGCCGGGGGTGGTGTCGAGACGATGAGTGTCAACGTTAGTTTCCCAAACCAACAACAAGCCCAGTGAGGGTAACAGAAGTGACGTACTGCATCGGCGTGTTGCTCGATGAGGGGGTTGTGCTTGCGTCGGATTCGCGAACGAACGCTGGCATCGACCGGGTTTCGACCTTCCGCAAAATGTTCAGCTACGATAAGCCGGGCGAGCGCTTCTTTACGCTCCTCACCGCAGGCAATCTGTCGTTGACGCAAGGCGTGGTCAGCCGCATCGGCGAGTGGCTGAATACCGAGGACCCCGAGCGCGATCTCTTCGCCGTCAATTCCATGTTCAGCGCTGCGCGCGTGGTGGGCGCCGCCTTGCGCGAGGTGCACAGCACGGATGCCGGCTATCTGCAGCAGCACGACATCGACTTCACCGCCTCGTTCATCCTCGCCGGTCAGGTCAAAGGCGGCCAGCTGCGCCTGTTCATGATCTACGACGCCGGCAACTTCATCGAAGCCATGGGCGATACGACCTATTTCCAGATCGGTGAGGTGAAATACGGCAAGCCGATCCTGGATCGGATCATTAGACGGGACATCTCTCTCGGCGACGCCGCGAAATGCGCGCTCATTTCTTTCGACTCCACGATGCGTTCGAACGTATCCGTCGGCCCACCTCTGGATCTCATGATCTACCGGCGCGACTCCCTGACGCCCGGCTTCACCATCCGGCTGGAGGATGACGATCCCTATTTGCAGGCGATCCGCGACGGCTGGGGCGGGGCCATATACAAAGCGTTCCACGACATCAGCCACGATCCAGGCTGGAAAATCTGACGCGCGAAGGGCGCCGCCGACCGTGCAGCGCTAACGTTTATACAACACGCTTGCGCTAGAAAGCCTTGGGTTTACGGGCCGGAGGAGGTCGCGCAGCGTCATGAGTATCCACATTCACCACGTCGCTCCCGGGCAAAACGTCGACGACCAAGCGGCGCTCGAGCAGTTTCAAAAACAATGGGCCACCTATCAGAAACTGGTGGATCACGACGCCGTGGCCAGCAAGGAGACCGGCGCGGTTCTGCACGATACGCTGGCGGCGGTTTCTGAGCCTTTCGATTTTCTGGACATTGCCTGCGGCGATGCCGGTCAGATGAGGTCGGCGCTCGCGGGCACCAAGGTCCGTCACTACCAGGGCATCGATCTGTCGGAGCCGGCGCTTGCCCTCGCCGCCAAGAATCTGGAGGGCGCTCCCTTCGGTGTCGGCTTGGACCATGGGGATTTCGTCTCCATCCTCACCGCCCGGCAGGACCCATCGGACATCTCGTGGTGCGGCCTGTCTCTCCATCACCTCAAGACCGACGGCAAGCGCAGCTTGCTCCAAGCCCTGTACGGGTCGACCAGCCAGTTTCTGATGATCTACGAGCCGACCAGGGCCGTTGGCGAGGATCGTGACGGCTATCTGGAGCGCTTCTCTCGCGTCAACAAAGGCGCCTGGACTTTTCTCACGCCCGAGGAATGGGAGCAGATCTATCACCACGTCTCGACCTGCGATCTGCCGGAGACGGCGGACACGTGGTTGGCGTTGGGCCGCGAGGCCGGCTTCGCCGAGGCGAAACAGATCTATCTCGACCCGACCGGATTCTACGGACTTTACCGTTACGACCGGTAGCCCAACAGGCCGCTGCCGTCACTGACGAGAGGATAACCATGCCGCATGCAGGACCGCTCCTTGAGAAGCCTCTTCAGCTTTCCGATTTGTTGCAGGTCGGCCTGAAGGGTCGAGCCGGCGATCCGGCCCTGATGTCGCTCGAGGCGGTAATGTCCTGGGCGGATCTTGAAGAGGCCTCCAGCCGGCTTGCCGCCAACTATCTGGCGCTCGGCCTGAAGCCGGGCGACCGGGTGGCCTCGCTCATGCCCAACCGAGTGGCGCTGATCGTCCACTACATCGCCTGCTTCAAGGCAGGGCTCGTGCTCACGCCGCTGAACTATCGCTACACGCCGCCGGAGATCAACCACGCGCTGGATGTGAGTGACGCCAAGATTATTCTGAGCCATGCCGAACGGGCACAGGATATCGCGGCGAGCAAGGCTTCGGGCCTGCCGCTTGGTGTGATCTCATACGGCGCCGAGGAGGCCAAGCAACCGAGCATCGAAAGCCTCATCAAGGCCGCGCCGAAAGACTCTGCCTTGCCGCAGATCGATCCGAAAGTTCCTGCGGCGATCTTCTTTACTTCCGGGTCCACCGGCCCCGCCAAAGGCGTGACCCATACCCGCGAGTCGCTCGGCTGGATGTTCGCCAGCGCCGTGCAAGGCTTCGAGGTCACCTCCAATGACGTGGTGCTGCCGGGGTCGTCCTGCACCCATATCGGCGGCTTCACGTTCGGCATGTCGGCGCTTTCGGCGGGTGCGCGCCTTGTCATCGCGCGGGGCTTCGATCACGAGGAAATTGGGCCGCTGCTGCGCACGACCCGACCCACGCTGCTCTCCATGCTCCCCACGGCGCTGCTCCATCTCATTCGTGAGCACGACATGACCCCGGCCGACTTCACGTCGCTGAGGCTTGCCCGGTCCGGCGGCGACAAGGTCTCCGCGGAGCTGGAGAAAGAGTTCATGGCGCTGACCGGCAAAACGGTGAGCGAGGGGTATGGCATGACGGAGTTCGGCCTTGCCGCCCTCAATCCGCCGATGGGCGTGGACAAGCTCGGCTCGATCGGCCTTCCGGGCCCCGGCTTCGTGTTCTCCGTCCGGGATGAGGATGGGGCCGAGCTGCCGCTCGGTTCGCCGGGTCGCCTATGGGTGCGGACGCCGACCCAATGCGCGGGGTACTGGAACGACGCCGAGGCCAGCGCCGAGGTAATGAACGAGGGATGGTTCGATACCGGCGACGAGATGAAGCTCGACGAGGACGGCTACAGCTGGTTCTGCGGCCGCCGCAAACAGATCATCGTTCACGACGGGTCAAACATTTCGCCGCAGGAGGTCGAGGACGCGCTGCTCGCGCACGAGGCCGTGGAGCTTGCCGGCGTGGTGGGCGTGATCAACGAATCGCACGGCGAGAATGTGCGCGCCTATGTGGAGATCAAAGTCGGCGCGGAGCCGCCCAAGGCCGGCGAGTTGATCAAGTTCGCCAAGGAACGGGTGGGTTACAAAGCGCCGGAAGAAATAATCTTCATCGATAAAATGCCGCTCAATCCTACCGGCAAGGTCGACCGCGTAGCGCTCAAGAAAATCGCCGCTGCCGAGCACGGGCATCACGTTTAGGGCTTACGATGAGGT
>CAYWIA010000006.1:18633-33422 GCA_964458245.1 uncultured Methyloceanibacter sp.
CTAAGTAAGGAAACAGGGCCGCAAGAAGAATGAGCCAATCCCCGGGTCCCAAGGCGTCCAAGGCAGCCACAGCCGCCAAGACAAAAGCGGCCAGCAAGGCCAAGGCAATCGGTAAAGCCAAGACGGACCCCGCGGCTGCGAAATCAAGCGCAGCTTCGAGCGCGAAACACCACCAGGGTTTTTTGGGGCGGCTTAGGTCAGAGCTCGGACTGATCGCGGGCATCGTCACGACAGTTCTGTTCTACACGATCGGGAAGGAGTGGATTGCCGACCTCGACAACCTTCCCTGGCTCGTCTTCACCTTCGCCTGGCTGTTCGGCGTGATGATCTGGTGCGCGTTCGGCGTCGTGCGCCATGCCGACGCGCTTGCCGACATTCTGGGCGAGCCCTACGGCACCCTGATCCTCACCATCTCCGTCATCAGCATGGAAGTGGCGATTCTGGCGACCATCATGCTCGACGGCACGCCGAGCCCGACACTGCCGCGCGAGACGATGTTCGCGATTTTGATGATCGTGCTGAACGGCATGGTGGGCACCGTGCTCGCGATCGGCGGACTGCGGCATCGCGAACAGCAATACAATCTGCAAGGCGCGCTGGCTTACCTGGCGGTGATCACGCCGCTTGCCGCCATCGCGCTGATCCTGCCCACCTTCACGCAATCGACGGCGACGCCAACCTTTACTCCACAACAAGCCATCATCTTCGGCACGCTGACGGCGCTGCTCTATGCCGCCTTCCTCGCCATCCAGACGACGCGGCATCGCGACTTCTTCATGCAGCCGAAGACCCGGGCAAAAGACGCCGATCTGGCGGCGCCGGCAAGCCCCGAGCCCCATGGCCATGGGACCGTCTATTCGGCGCCGTATCACGCAAGTCTGCTGATCGCCACGCTGCTCCCTGTCGTTCTGCTGTCGAAGCCTCTGGCGAAGCTGCTCGACCACGGTATCGAGCAGATCGGTTTTCCCATCGCGCTTGGTGGCGTTCTGATTGCGGTCCTCATTCTGTCGCCGGAATGGACGGCCGCTTTGCGCGCCGCGGCACGGGACCAGCTGCAGCGCGCCGTGAATCTCAGTCTCGGCTCGGCGCTCTCCACGATCGGGCTTACGGTCCCGGTGGTGCTGGCGATCAGTGTCATGACCGGGACGCCGATCGAGCTCGGCCTCAGCAATGTCGAGATCGTGCTCCTCGCGGTGACCCTGTTCGTCAGCCACATGACCTTTTCAGGCGCCCCGACCAACATTCTGCTGGGTCTCGTCCACCTGGTTCTGTTCGCGGCCTATCTGGTGCTGATCTTCAGACCCTGAAATCGCTCAGCCCCACTTCTTGCCCAGCTCCTCGAGCCCCGCGCCGGCCAGATCTTCGGGGCTCATCACGACCCTCAGGTCGCAATCCGCATTGAACTTGAGGAAGAACGGCTCGACGAACTTCGGGAGATCGGACGCCTTTTCCATCTCGATAATGAGGACGGCGGTCCGCTCGCCGCAATCGTCCGTGAAGTAAACGGCCTCCGGCTTCAGCTCCGCCAGGATGCTGTGCATGAGCGGTCCGGCCTCGCCGTTGCGGACCAAGTCGTTGAAAGATTCGGTGGGGAAACGCGCGGTCAGCATCATTCTCATGGATTGTCCTCCCGTCGGGCGCGGCTGTGCTGGGCAGCTTAGCCCCGAGAATGCTGCACTGGCACGACAATCCTAGTCCACGATCAAGGCCTGCACGGTTTGAAGCGTGTCGGCCTCCGCCGCGGGCTTGTCCCAGCGGATGCGGTGGATGCGGGGAAAGCGCATGGCCACGCCGGACTTGTGCCGCGTGGACCGGTGTACCGAGTCGAAGGCCACCTCGAACACGAGCTTGGGCGCGACCTGACGCACGGGCCCGAAACTGTCCACCGTGTTGCTGCGCACGAAGCTGTCGAGCTGCTTCAGCTCCTCGTCCGTGAAGCCGAAATAGGATTTTCCCACTGGCACGAGCTCCGGCGCGCCGGTTTCGCCTTCGCGCCAGGCGCCGAACGTGTAGTCCGAATAATAAGACGAGCGCTTGCCGCTGCCGCGCTGGGCATACATCAGCACCGCGTCGATCATCAGCGGCGCGCGCTTCCACTTGTACCAATGCCCCTTGGGGCGCCCGGCGAGATAGGGGCTCATCCGGCGCTTCAGCATCAGCCCCTCGATGCCGGTTTCCCGCGCGCCGGTCCACAGCGTCTCGAGCTCCGCCACGGTGTCGAAGCCGACGATCTCCGAGATGTCGGTGCGCGCCGGGGTGTGCTTGGCGTACCACGCTTCGAGCCGCGCACGCCGCTCCATGAAGGGCAGGGGACGCAGATCCTCGCCGCCCTCGAACAAAAGGTCGTAGAGGCGGATATGGGCGGGATGCGATTTCAGCATCGCCGCCGTCACCGTCTTGCGGTTGAGGCGTTGCTGAAGGTCGTTGAACGGCGCCACATCGTCGCCGCGCAGCACCAGAAGCTCTCCGTCGAGTACCACGCCGTCGGGCAGAGCCTCGACGACATCGGGAAAGGCGCCGGAGATATCGTCGCCGGTGCGCGAGAACAGCCGCTTCTCGCCCTTTTGATGTGTGGCCTGCACGCGGATGCCGTCCCATTTCCACTCGGCCACGAAGTCGCCAGGTGTGATGGCGGCAAGCTCCCGGTCCTCGATGGCGTGGGACAGCATCAACGGGCGGAACACGGCGCTGCCGCTCGTGTCGGGCCGCGGCGCCTGGTCCGTCAGCCAGGCAAACAGCGGCAGGTAAGGCGGCGTGAGTCCGTGCCAGACCTCCTCGATCTCCGAGAGCGGCTTCCCGGACCATTGGGCGAGCGCCGTCTTGGCAAGACGCGCCGAGACCCCGACGCGGAGCGCGCCGGTCAGGAGTTTCAAAAGCGCCCAGCGCCCGGTCGCGTCGAGCCGGTCGAGCCAGCCCGTAAGCAGCGGCGGAATCTCTGTGGGATTTGCCTTCTGGACCCTCTCGACCACGTCGGCGAGCCGAGGGGGGTCCTGGCCTTCCTCCTGCGCCGGCCAGAGCAGCGAGATCGTCTCCGCCGTGTCGCCTACATAGTCGCGGGAGAGCTTGAACAGGACGGGGTCGACACGCGCCTCCAGCATCTCGGCGAAGATGCGGCGGAACGGCACGCGGAAGAACAGCCCATCGGTGAGCGCGGCGAGCGCATAACCTCGGTCCGGATCGGGCGCGCCCGCGAAATAATCCGCCATCAGGCGCAGCTTGTCGTTGCGCGAGGGCGTATAGGCGAGCCGGTCAAGAAGCGCAGAGAAGTCCTTCACTGGTCTTCGTCCTCGCGGCCGACAAGCGCCAGCGCCCGGCCGCGGCGTCCCGTCGTCGCAATGTGATGGAGCAGCGCATCCTCCCGGCCATGGGTCACCCAGATTTCCTCGGCGTCGGTCTCGGCGATCGTCTCCGTCAGCTCGCGCCAGTCGGCATGGTCGGAAATGACGAGAGGCAGCTCAATGCCCTGTTGCCGGCCGCGCGCCCGCACGCGCATCCATCCCGAGGCGAAGGCGGTGAGAGGATCCGGCAGCCGGCGCGACCAGCGGTCGGCAATGGCCGATGGTGGCGCCAGCACGATCGCGCCCTTGAGCGCATCTTTGGCTGCGCCTGTCGCCGGCATGAGCGGCCCGAGAGCCACACCGAAGGACTCGTAGAGATCGCAGCACGCTTGCAGCGCGCCGTGGATGAAGATCGGCCGGTCGTATCCCGCCTCGCGCAACAGGGCGATCATCCGCTGCGTCTTGCCGAGCCCATAGGCGCCGACCACATGGGCCCGGTCGGGGAACTGCGCCACCGAGGTGACGAGCTTTGCGACTTCTGCCGCGGCATCGCCGTGCTGGAACACGGGCAGAGCGAAGGTCGCCTCGGTGATGAAGAGGTCGCACGGCACAAGCTCGAAAGGGACGCAGGTCGGATCGGCGCCGCGCTTGTAATCGCCGGAGACGACGGCGCGCGCGCCCTTGTATTCGATCAGCACCTGCGCGCTGCCGAGCACATGGCCGGCAGGATAGAGCGTGACTGTGACGTCGCCGACGGACAGGGGTTCTCCATAGGGGAGGGCTTGGTTTCGCCGCGGCGCGCCTTCGCCGAGCCTCGCATCCATGATGGCGAGCGTCTCCCGCGTCGCCAGCGCGGCGGCGTGCCCTGGCCGGGCATGGTCCGAGTGGCCATGGGTGACCACGGCGTGAGAAACGGCCCCATTCGGGTCGACATAGAACCCGCCGGGTCGGCAATAGAGCCCCTTGGCGTCCACCGTCAGCCATTGATCGAAGCGGGGGACACTCATTTTCGTGCAGACTGTGGGGAACAAAACACGGATTCACCAACCAGAAATTGAGTTGCATCAGGTTGCGCGCAACCTGGTTGCGGTGCCCCGTGCAGTCTCACGCGTAGGATGCATCTGGGAAATGCAGCGGGCGAGTGAGGCACGGTGCAGGGGGGCAGTATAGCAGGGAGCCGACTGGGCTCCCGCGTAAGCGGGGCGTTGCTGTTCGCTGCCGTTCTTCTTGCAGCGCTCAAGCCCGCCCTCGCCGAGCCCGAGACACCCCACTGGGAAATGTTCAGCGGCTTCGAGGCCAGCAACAATTACGCAAGTGGCTATGTGGGTGGCGGCTATGCGTTTGGCAATCTCTATGGCCCGGGGTGGCGGGTCCGCGCCGTCGGCGCTTATGGCCGCTATCATTATGACGGCGCCTTGTTCGACGGCAGCGATTATGTGGCGACCACCTTCGACGGCCAGGTGGGTTTCACCTCCGCGCAGCTCGGTTATCAGTTCCGGCCAGGTGCCGTGATCGTCAAGCTCTTCGCCGGTATCGAAGCCGAGGACCAATATATCCAGCCGCGCGACCCGAACAATTCCGTTCAAGGCACCGAAATCGGACTGCGGCTCGTCGCCGAGACTTGGTACGACATCTCGCCCCGCTGGTTCCTCTCGGCCGATGCGTCTTACGGCACGGCGTTCCAGGAATATTTCAGCCTTGCGCGCGTGGGCTTTCGCGTTCGCCCGAAGCTGTCCCTCGGCCTCGAAGGCGGTGCGCTGGGCAACGAGGAATACGATGCCGGCCGGGGCGGCGGCTTCGTGCGCGTCAATTTCCGCGCGCTCGAGGCCACAGTATCCGGCGGCTTCACCGGCGACTATCTGATGGATGATCCGAGCGGCTACGTGGCCGTCGGACTCTATCGGACATTCTAAGAGAAAATTGGAGTGCACTGCCGGCCCCGCCCCGGCAGTGCTTGCAGTCTCAGCATACCTTGCGGCATGCCGTTTTGGTCGTGCGTTCTGCGTAGAGGATGTCGCTGGATGATGTCACCCGGTGACTCTCTCTAAGTTTCAGGATGACACGAAGACGACAGATAAGGCAATTGGGAGTTACCGCTTACCCGCACTTTCTTGGGATGGTCATTTCGCGAAGAGAACCTGTCATGCGGCGCCCATGACGGTGTCTAGGGCGCGGCCTTCGGCGTGCTCTCGGTCTCGGCGGCTTCTTTGGCTTTGCGCTCGGCTTGCCGCGCGGCCTCCGCGGCCTCGACTTCGGCCGCCCAAATGGCAAATCGCTGGGTGAGCGCCGCGCCGTTTTGGTCCCACCACGCGTCGTCGAATTTCAATGCTTTCTGGAAGTTGGCCGGTGCGGTCGGCAGGAACTTCTGCATGTCCACGCCGATGATGGGATGCGTGCCGACCAGCTCCAGAGCGGATTTTCGCATCGGCCCGTAGGCGGTGAGCCGTGCTTGCGCCGCGAGCTGCTCGGGCGCCGTGGCGAAGCGGATGAAGTGCATCGCCTCTTCTTTGTTTTCCGATGTCTTCGGGATCGCCCAAGCATCCACGTCGTAGATCTGCCCGTCCCACAAGACGTCGACACTGCGGTCACCTACCGCGGCGCGGAAAATACGTCCGCTATAGCCGGCGGTCATCGCAACCTTGTCCTCGAGCAACCAAGTGATCGGCTGTTCGGCCTTGTCCCACAAAAAGACGTCGTTCTTGATCTTGTCCAACGCGGCGAACGCGCGGTCAGCACCCTCCGCGGTCCCTAGCTCGCTATAGACGGTTTCGGGTGGAACGCCGTCGGCCAGCAGCGCCAATTCGATTGTGCGGTGTGGGTTCTTGGGCAGGCCGCGCTTTCCGGGAAAGCGCGCGGTGTCCAAAAGCGCGCTGATATTCTCCGGCTGCCCTTTGCTGAACGCGTTCCGGTCGAAGGCCACCGCCGTGGACCAGGCCACGCTTGCCACGCCGCAATCCGACACCGCGCCCGCAAAAAAGTCGGCCCCGGCGCTGCTGCCGCCTTCGGTCTCCAGCGCGGCAGCGTCGATTGTCTCAAGGAGGCCATCCTTGCACAACGTGCTGAGCGCGCCGGCAGACACGTCCACCACGTCCACCGGTGTGCCGCTGTCAATCAAGGATCTGAGCTTGGGAAGTTTGCCGTCGTAAATTTCGGTCGCGACCACCGTGCCGGTCTTCTTGGCGAAGGGCTCGAACAAGGCAATTTCTTGCGCCCGGCCGTAAGCCCCGCCCCAGGTCGCCACACTGAGCGTGTCCTGGGCACGAGCGGAATCGGGGTGCCCTCCGAGCGCGACGGCGATAGCCATGGCGACAAGCGCGGCCCGGCGGGCAGTCGCGGTATCCCGAAGAGACGGTCTTTGATGGCTGAACACGAGTGATGGTCTCAGTCGAAGTCTTTGCGTTTGCGGCCCTCAGTGCGGCGCGGCCGAGGTGCTCTTAGGGTCGATTTCCGGCGATCCTGCTCCGAGGGTGGGGCGATTCGCTCTTTGGATCAGGGGGTCAAAGAGCGAGCCGTGCAAGGTGACCCGCGGCGGCGTCTCCATGACGAGCTGCGAGGCATCCAACGGCGCAACAGGGTCCGCTATCAGGAAGTCCCAATCAAGGGTTTGCTTCGCCACATCCATCCCGCCGGAGCCCGAAACCAGGCCTCTCGGGGTCTGCATGCGGAACGATCGGCACCAAAGATGACCGGCGGAGAGGCTGCAATCCGCCTCGAGCGAGGTGAAGTCCGTGCCTGCACCGCGGCTCCAGCCGTCGCTTCCGGAGCTAGACGTCGCCGAAAGTTCTGGAAAGTCGATCGGCACTGCGCCGTTCTGAGCGGTGATTTTAACTTCTCCGACCAGCCCGCGCACGAGCTCGCCGTGCGTGGCGCCGCCGCTCGACACATCGAGCTTTAGCGTGCTCAGGCCCTTCAGAGGCACGCCGAGCGCAAAGGGCTGTAGACAGGTGTCGATCGCGATGTCGGAAAGGGTGCCAACCATGGAGGCTATGGTTCTCGCGCCCGAAAGGTCGAGCCCGACGCGTCCCGATGCTTGACCGCCGCAAAGGTCGAGCTCGCCAATCTCGCCTGAGATCGTTCCGTCTTTGGCGTTGATGGTGAAGCCGCCGCGCCCAAGCTTCAGGCCCGCGGCCGACATCTCGCCGGCGGAGATGCGCAAATCCGCATCCAGATGTTTCAGCAGGAATTCGTCGAAGTCAGCGGTCTCTTGCGCGCTCGCGTCGCCGCCGCCGAAATAAGGATCGAGCATGAGGGTCTCGAAGGCGAGCGTGCCTTCGACCCGGGGACGTGCGCTTGCCGTGAGCGAGAAAAGTCCGACCGCCTCATTCCCGTCGAGCTCGAAGGTGCCGTCGTCGAACGTCATCGTCGAGCCGCTCCAATGGACCGTGCCCGACGCGGCGAAATTCTTGAGACTTTTCCCTTCGGGGATTGCGACGCCCATCCAATTCAAAAAGCGGCGGGCGTCCGGTAGGACCGCCTCCATGTCGCCGCTGCCCTCGAGACCGTCCGCTGCGCGCACCGTGCCGGAAAAGCGTGCCGTCACCGGTGCGGAGGTCACTTTAATCGTCACCGGCGCGGTTTTTTCCGCGTTCGTCTCTTTGATCTTGCCGCTGTCCAGCGAGACGGCAACTTCCTCGCCATTGAAGTCGAACGACCCGAGCGCCGCTAGCACGCCGCTGCGGCCGTGCGCGCTGAGCCGAATGTCGAGCTTGCCGATCAGCCGCTTGCCGGATGCCCACTTGACCGTTCCGCGGCGGATGCGGACGGCCTCCAACGGGGGGTCGATCAGCGCATCGGCAAGCATCGCCGCGAACGGCCGCTCGCCCGCGCCTTCGCCGGCAGTTTCCTTCAGCGTGATGGTCGGTTTGCCGAGCCGCAGCGCGTCGAGCTCCACCCGTCCCATCAGCAGCTCGGGAAAGTCGAGCGTCACCTTGAAGTCCGGCGCCGTGATGTTGCGGATCGCGGGGAGGTTGGTGGCGTTCGACAGCACGAAGCCGCCGCGCAGCGACGGCGGGAAATAGCGCACCTCGAGCGGCTCCGTCAGCGTGACGGTGCCGCCGCTCCAGTCCGACAGGGCCGCCGCCACCCGGTCCCGCAACTCGGAGGACGTTCCAAGCTGATGCGGGAGCAGGAGCGCAAGCCCCGCGATGACGATCACGACAAGGCCGACAAGAAGCCATTTCCAAGGACGTTGGCGCGGCTTCATATCGACCTTTCCGTATTGCTGACTGCGCGAAGCTCGCTGCGAACGGGCCGGGCGCCCCTTAAGAGCGCCGCATGGCCCGCTCCATCTAGCCTAAACCGCCTGGCCCAGGCGAGCCCAACCGTCACATTCTCTTGGGTTATCAAGAGATCCGCAACGCCCATTCGGGCTTTGTTTCAGGCGCTATGGGCCGGCTCGCCGAGAATCCGGGGCGGCTCCTGGCGATGATCCCGTGCAGCAGCAGGACCGGGGCCAGGCTGACCAGGACGATGGTCAGGGCCGACAGCCCGGCCTCCTCGTAGCGGTAAAGCGAGGCCAGCGTGAACACCTGGGTGGCGAGCGTATCGAAGTTGAAGGGGCGCAGCAGCAGCGTGGCCGGCAGTTCCTTCATGGAATCTACGAAAACCAGCATGGCCGCGGCGCCGAGCGCCGGCCGCAGCAGCGGCAGATGCACGGTCCAGAGCATGCCGCTCACCGTGGCGCCGAGCGTGCGCCCTGCGGCGTCGATATTGCGCGAGATCTTGCTCAGTCCCGATTCCACCGCCCCGAGCGAGGCGGCGAGGAAGCGGATCGTGTAGGCGAGCACGATGGCGAAGGCCGTGCCGGAGAACAAGAGCCCGGTGGAGACGCCGAATAGCGAACGCATGGCATCGTCGATGGCGTTGTCGAGGCCGGCGAGCGGAATGAGCAGACCGATGGCGAGCACGGTGCCGGGCACCGCGTAGCTGATCGCGGGTACGAGGCTTGCCACGTGAACGAACTTGGAGCGGGTCTGCCGCCGCCCATAGGCCAGCACCACGGCGAAGGTCACGCCGAGGACGGCGGCTGCGAAGGCCAGCGCCAAGCTGTGCATCGCCGCCTGCCAGAACTCCGGCGACAGTCCCGACGAGAGATGGACGATGGCGTCGCCCACCAGCACATAAGCCGGCAGGACGAAGCCGACGAGGAGCGGCAGGGCGCAGGCGATAGCGGCCAGCGCACCCTTTGCGCCGGTGAGAGTATCCTCCGGCAAGTCGCGATACTTGCCGGTCGTGTGATCGAACCGCCGTCCGTGCCGCAAGGCCCGCTCCAGAGCGAGCAGCGCGAAGACGAAGACCAGCATGACGCAGGCGATCTGCGTGGCGCCGGCAAGGCTGCCGCGATCGAGCCAGGTGTCGTACACGGCGACCGTGAGGGTTCGCACGCCGAAGAACTCCACCGCGCCGATATCGTTCAGCGTCTCCATCAGCGCGAGCGCCACTCCGGCCGCCAGGGCCGGCCGCGCGAGCGGTAGCGCGATCTGCCAGAAGGTTTCCGATGCGCTGCGCCCCAGCGTGCGGCTTGCCTCGATCACGCAGACGGACTGGGCGATGAAGCTCGCCCGCGCGGTGATATAGACGTAAGGATAGAGCACCGCGCTCATGACGAAGATGGCGCCGCCGAGGGTGCGGATGTCCGGGAACCAGTAGTCTCGCGCATTCTGCCAACCGAACACGCCGCGCATGGCGGTCTGAACTTCGCCGGAATAGTCGAACAGCTCCAGATAGCAGTAGGCGATGATGTAAGTGGGCATCGCCAGCGGCAGAAGCAGGAGCCACTGGAAGGCGCGCCGCCCGGGGAAGCGGTACATGGTGACGAGCCAGGCCGTCCCGGTGCCGACCAAGAGCGTGACCAGTCCGACGCCCAGCATCAGTCCAAGCGTGGTGCGCACGGCACCCGGGAGCACGTTGGCGATGAGATGAGGCCAGGTATCGCCGCTCGGCTGAAAGGCGATCACCGCAATGGCGATGATCGGCGCGAGCGCGATGAGCGACAGGATCAGCGCCGCGACGGACCAGCCGAGATTGCCGCTCTCCGAAAGCCGGACGAGCCTTCGGCGAAAGGAAGCGGGCTCCGGGGGCTGGCCTTTGGCCGCTTGCTGGTCAGCGCCTGTCAGCGATCCCGCCCTCGCGGCCGGTGGCCTTGCCCGCCGCGAGCGCCGCCACGGCCTCTTGCGACAGGCATTGATCCGCCTCTTGAAGCGCATCGGCGAAGGCGTTGGCAGCGTCGATCACGGGTTCGACCAGATCGGAACCGGTGAGCGCCAGGGCGCAAGCCTGCATGGCCGGACAACGATGATTCTGAGACGCGGCGATCAGCGAGATCGCCATGCATTCGTCCGGGCAAAAGCCCGAGCAGCCGAACGGGTAATATTCGATCTTGCGGGAGGCGGACGAGCGCACGGCCCGGACCCAGCAGGCAAGCTCCGTCACGGCGCGCTTGGCGCGCGACGGCCCGAGGATGCGGTTGTACTCGTTCCAGCCGTTCTCCCAGCAGGCGATGTCGCCGGTGTCATAGCCGGCAAGCCAGCACCGGAAGCCCACGCCTACCAGCCACTCGGCACCGCTCCGCGGCGGGATGAAAGCGCGCTGCCCAGCGTGCTCGTCAATTCTCTTATGAAAGCTCATCGTTGTCCCCTCATGAGCTTGGCCCTTCGTCAAAGCCGACTTTGTCCACCAGCTCGCTCGCCGCCTTGCGCCGTTTCGCGATCTCGTTGAGCGAGATCGGATCCGACTTGAAAGTTCCCCACGACTGCACGAGCTTCGACCACGGAACCCCTTCTTTCACGGGGTACTCGCTGTTTACTTCCGCGTACATCTCCTGGCCTTTGTCGGAAGCCAGAAACTCGACCAACTTCACCGCGTTCTCTTTATTGGGCGCGTTCTTCGCCAGGATCGCCCCGGACACATTCACGTGGGTGCCGCGGCCCTCCGTGTTCGGGAACAGCATGTTCACGGAGTTCGCCCATTCCTTCTGCTCGGGGTGGTCTTCGTCCGTGAGCATCTTTCCCATGTAGTATGTGTTGCCGATGGCCAGGTCGCACTCGCCCGCATAGACGCCCTTGACTTGAAGCCGGTCGTTGCCCGCGGGCTTCCGCGCCAGATTGGCCTTCACCCCGCGCAGCCACTCCTCTGTCTTCTCCTCGCCGTGATGGGCAATCATCGAGGCGATCAGCGCCACGTTGTAGGAATGCTGACCGGAGCGGATGCAGATCTTGCCGCGCCATTTCGGGTCGGCGAGATCTTCGTAAGTGATGGTGTCCTCTTCCACCCGCTCCTTCGAGGCATAGACGACGCGGGCGCGGCGGGTCAGGCCGATCCACTCGTTGTTGTCGCCGCGATAGGCCGGCGGAACCGCGTCAATCACCGCCTTGGACTCGATCGGCTGGGCGATCCCCGAAGCCGCCGCCTGGCTGAGATTGCCGATATCGACGGTGAGCAACACGTCGGCGGGGCTGTTGCGCCCCTCCGCCTCGATGCGCTCGATCAGGCCCTTCTCGGCGAAGATCACGTTGGTCTTGATGCCGGTCTCGTCGCTGAACTCTTTGAGCAGCGGTTCAATGAGATAGGGCTGACGGTATGAATAGATGTTGACCTCACCGGGCTCTTCGGCGCCGGCAAGCGAAACCGCGAAGGTAGGGATTAGTGTTGCGAGCGCCGCCGCGCACGCCAAGGTCCAACGCATCGAGTGCCTCCAATGGCCGGGGTTCAAGGCCCCGGTATCGGACTAAAAGAATTACGCCGCTCCGGTGCGCACCAAAGGGCTATTATTCCGCTTAAGGCTTGGGCTTAGGCACTGTCAACAAGATTATCGAAATGGAACCTAACTTAGAAGCCTTCTAATTAGTGGAACTAGATTAGAAAAGTTCAAGATGCAAAGTAATACATCCCACAGCCAAAGTAGAACAGTGGCAAGGCACTCCAAAAGGTCTGATTATCGTCAGTGATTTCGCGGGTGCGAAAGTGATTTGGTCAAACCCGTGCGGGCGAACGCTTAGGCGCGGAACAGGCGCTCGGCGGGAAAGATCACGTCGGCGGATGTGCCCACTCCGGGCTCGCTGGTGAGCTCTAGACGCGCGCGGATCGCGTCCGTCAGGGCCTTGGTCAGGGGCAGGCCGAGGCCCGTGCCGGACTGGCGTCGCGGCGCGGTGTCGAGCTGGTTGAAAGGCTGCATGGCATAGGCGATGTCGTTCTTGCTCATGCCGACGCCGCTGTCGCGCACCCGCAAACGCAATTCGCCGTCCACCATCGTGCCGGACACGATCACCTGCCCGCCCTCCTTGGTGAACTTGATCGCGTTGGTGAGAAGATTGAGCAGAACCTGCCGCAGCCGCCGCGGGTCCGCCACGACCACCGGGAGGTCGTCGCCGAGCGAGGACCGGAGCACGATGCGCGTGCGCTTGGCGAGCGGCTGCAAGCTCGCAACGCAGGCCTCGACCACCTCGGTCACGTCGACCGCGGTGAAGTCGAGCTCGAACTTGCCGGCCTCGATCTTCGAGATATCGAGCAGATCGTTGAGCAGGCTGAGCGCATAAAGCCCGCTCTGATGGATGTCCTCCGCGTAGCCCTTGTAGCGCGCACTGCCGATCGGCCCGAAGCGCTCCTGAAGCATCAACTCGGCGAAACCGATCACCGAATTGAGCGGCGTGCGCACCTCGTGGCTCACTTTGGCGAGAAAATCGAGCCGCCGAGCGGCGGCGTCCGCGTCGACCGCGCGGTCCGGTGAGGGAACGACGGCAACTGTGGGCTGAGGCGGGGCTGGGGGCTCCGTCGCGGCCTCTGTCGCGACCGCCTGCGCCGGCTTCTCCGGCTCCAGGTCGGCCTGATCGATCAGCCGCAGCAGGCGCGTGTCCGCGTTCTTGTCGAGCGTCGAAAGGGCAAAGGTGACTTTGAGCCGCCGCCGCGACCGCGTCAGCGCGTCCACCTCTTCGGTGCGTCCGGCCATATCCCCGGCCTTCAGCAGTGCGGCCCCGCCGGGCAGGATGGCGTCGATGCCGCCCGCCTCCATGAGCTCGGCCGGAGACCGGTAGCCGAAGGCATAGGCGAAGGCGCTGTTCGTATAGATGAGTGCTCCGCCCTCAAGGATACCGATCGCCGCCGGCATCGCCTCCAGCAGGACCTCCAGGCCCTCCGGTGCAAGCACGAGCGGGTCTTTGGCGTTGTGGTCCGGCTTCGCGGTATCTGCTTTGACCTGTCCGTTTGTTTCGGGGACAGGCGAGGCCGCGCCGGGGCCGGGCAGAACGCGGCCTTCGAGCGCGCGCGCAATATGCTCAAGCGCCTCGCGGTCTCCCTCTTCGATGCGCCGTTGCAGTCTGAGGTCGGCCATGATTGGCCCCACCTGACATACTTGAAGAGCCCATCCTTGCGCCGTTGAGCGCTGCGGTCCGGCTCGGCCACGTGACACGCCCTCTTGGGGCGCTTAGTCGACTCAACCACTAAATTTAGGCGAATTCGATCCGATGCATAGGCCGAAAGCAAGAATTTCGTCCATAAGCGAAAAAGGCGCGCTCTTAGGCACTGTGCCTCTTGAAGTGCCGCATCGCACCATTTATATTGCAGTGCAACAAAAAGCGGCGACCCATGCGACCGAAAGGGTGAATCCGCGTTCATTCCCTATCCAGGCGAATTGAGGAGCTCAACGAAGAGGTGCCACAATGACCGAGACATCCCCCATTCCCCAGACCCCCCAGGAAGTGGTCGACAAGGCCGAGGAGACGTTCAAGAGCGCTGCCAAGGAATTCGAGGCGCTCAAGCTCGACACCACCGTACCCGAGAGCGTTCGCGCGCTCGCCGAGAAGACGGTGAACCAGACCCGCGAAGCCTATGAGCGCGGCAAGGAAGCTCTGGAAGAGTCCATCGATGCGATGGAGCGTTCCTTCGACGCTGCGGGGCAGGGCGCGACCGCCTTCAACCGCAAGCTCATCGACATCGCGCAGCGCAATCTGAACTCCGGCTTCGATCTCGCCAAGAGCCTCGCAGGCGCCAAGAACTTTGCCGAGATCGTCGAGCTTCAGTCCTCCTTCATCCGCAGCCAGTTCGACGTGTTTGCGAGCCAGGCGGGCGAGATCCGGGCGCTGACCACCAAGATCGCCGCCGACACGTCGGAGCCGATCAAGGATCAGATGTCGCGTTCCTTCGAGGCCGTCCGCAAGGCGTCTTGAGGCCAGCGGTTTGAAGACGAGTTGCGTGAGGCCGTGCGCCAAAGCCGGGTGCGTCCTGAAGTCAGTTGCGTTCGCAGCGTAAAGAGTAAGGCGTTTTTGCTAGGCCCGGGCCATTCCCGGGCCTTTTGTTTTGTCGGGCGGACTTGATTTTTGGACGCGGCCGTGAAATCAGCGGCGCCCTCGGCCCGGCCCCGCCGGTCCGCTTGCAACGGGTCGTGCCTGCCCTTAGTTTCCCGGCCTGAGGCCCAAGGCATCGGGCCTTAAGTGCCGCTGTAGCTCAGTTGGTTAGAGCGCTTGATTGTGGATCAAGAGGTCACTGGTTCGAATCCAGTCAGCGGTACCAAGCACATCG
>CAYWIA010000007.1:0-10522 GCA_964458245.1 uncultured Methyloceanibacter sp.
GGACTGCTCAAGCGTTTCCCGGCCACCAACCGGTTCCTCCTTCATGCCTGGTATTTCGACGCGCTCTATGACCGCCTGTTCGTGCGGCCCGCGAAATGGCTCGGCAACTTTCTGTGGAAGTACGGCGACGGCGCGGTCATTGACGGCATCGGACCGAACGGCATCGCCGCCCGGGTCCTGGACATCACCAATCGCGTGGTCCGGCTCCAGAGCGGCTACATCTATCACTACGCCTTCGTCATGCTGATCGGCGTGGCGCTTCTCATCACCTATTTCATCGTGGCGGGAGGCGCGCTGACCCCATGAGCTATGGCTGGCCGATCCTTTCCACGGTGACCTTCCTGCCGCTTGTCGGCGCGCTGCTGATCTTCGCGCTGCGCGGCAGCGACGAGAGCACCTATCGCAACGCGCGCTATATCGCGCTGTGGACCACGCTCATCACCTTCGCCATCTCGCTGCTGCTGTGGCGCGATTTCGATCCTGCGACGGCGCAGTTCCAGTTCGTGGAGCTCAGGCCCTGGCTCGGCCCCATCACCTTCCATATGGGTCTCGACGGCATCTCCATGCCTTTCGTTGTCCTCACCACGCTCCTGATGCCGCTGACCGTCCTGTCGAGCTTTGGCGCCATCAAGGTGCGGGTGAAGGAGTTCATGATCGCGTTCCTGGTGCTGGAAACGCTGATGCTCGGCGTGTTCTGCTCCCTCGACCTGGTCATGTTCTATCTGTTCTTCGAGGGCGGCCTGATCCCGATGTTCCTCATCATCGGCATCTGGGGCGGGGCCCGGCGCGTCTATTCGAGCTTCAAGTTCTTCCTCTACACGCTCGCCGGCTCGCTGCTGATGCTGCTTGCCATCATGGCGATCTATTGGGAGGCGGGGACCACCAACATCCCGGCGCTGCTGACCCACGACTTCCCGCCGGAAATGCAAACCTGGCTGTGGTTCGCCTTTCTCGCCTCCTTCGCGGTGAAGCTGCCCATGTGGCCGGTGCATACCTGGCTGCCCGACGCGCATGTGGAGGCGCCCACCGCGGGCTCCGTGATCCTCGCCGGCATCCTTCTCAAGCTGGGCGGCTACGGCTTCTTGCGCTTCTCTATACCCATGTTCCCGCTGGCCTCGGCGGAGTTCGCGCCGCTCATCTTCGCCCTGTCGGTGATCGCCATCATCTACACCTCGCTCGTGGCGCTCGCCCAAGAGGACATGAAGAAGCTGATCGCCTATTCGTCGATCGCCCATATGGGCTTCGTCACCATCGGCATCTTCACGCTCACCATGCAGGGCCTCCAGGGCGGCATCTTCCTCATGTTGTCTCACGGCATCGTCTCCGCGGGACTTTTCCTGTGCGTGGGCGTGGTCTATGATCGCATGCATACCCACAAGATCGACGTCTTCAGCGGGCTCGTGAACCGCATGCCGCTCTATGCCGCCGTGTTCATGGTCTTCACGCTGGCCAATGTGGGCCTGCCGGGCACGAGCGGATTCGTCGGCGAGTTCTTGACCCTGCTCGGCGCCTTCGAGGTGAACACTTGGGTTGCGCTGCTCGCCACCACGGGCATCATCCTGTCGGCGGCTTACGCGCTGTGGCTCTACCGCCGGATCATCTTCGGCACCATCACCAATCCTGCGCTCAAGACCATCAAGGATCTGTCCTGGCGTGAGGTCGCCGTAATGGTGCCGCTGATCCTCATCACCATCTTCTTCGGCTTCTATCCGAACCCGATCCTCGACGTCTCGGCCGTTTCGGTTGAGGCCTTGATCTCCGACTTCAAAGCAAGCCTTGCCGCAGCCGAACAGGCGCGGTTTGCGCTCGCGCCGTAGAGGAGGCCTACGGTGTTCGACCAAGCCCATCTCCTCGCCCTTCTGCCCGAGCTCACGCTCGCGGTGGGCGCCATGGCCTTGCTCATGATCGGAGTAGGGGGACGCGGCGAGGAGCGCGGCGAGCTCGTTTTGTGGCTCGCGGTCGCCGTTCTCGTCTTGGCCGGAATTTTTGTTGCGACCGGCGAGGGCACCGTCACCCTGTTTACCGGCAGCTTCATCGTCGATCCTTACGCACGGATGCTGAAGCTGCTGGCTCTCGTCGGCGCCACCGTCGCGCTCATCATGTCGCTCACCTACTGGCGCGACACCGAAGGCGGGGTGAAGTTCGAGTACCCGGTACTTCTGCTTTTCGCCGCCACCGGCATGCTGATGATGATCTCGGCCTATGATCTCATCGCGCTCTATGTGGGGCTGGAGCTTCAGAGCCTCGCGCTCTACGTGGTCGCCGCCTTCAAGCGCGATTCCGCGCGCTCCTCCGAGGCAGGGCTGAAATATTTCGTCCTCGGCGCACTGTCCTCCGGCATGCTGCTTTACGGCGCCTCGCTCGTCTATGGTTTCACCGGCTCCACCGAGTTTGCGCAGATCGCCCAAGCCGTGCAGCCGTCCGGCGCCAATCTCGGCCTGATCTTCGGTCTGGTATTCCTGCTCGCAGGCTTCGCCTTCAAGATTTCCGCCGTGCCGTTCCATATGTGGACGCCGGACGTCTATGAGGGTGCACCGACACCGGTCGCCGCCTTCTTCGCCGCGGCGCCGAAGATCGCCGCCATGGCGCTGCTTGTGCGGGTGGTGATCTCCGCCTTTCCCGCGGTCACCACGGAATGGCAGCAGATCGTCATCTTCCTCGCCATCGCCTCCATGGCGCTCGGCTCCTTCGCCGCTATCGGGCAGCGCAATATCAAACGGCTGATGGCCTATAGCTCGATCGGCCATATGGGCTACGCGCTGGTCGGTCTCGCGCCCGGGACGGCGGAAGGCGTGCAAGGCGTGATCGTCTATCTGGCCATCTATCTGGTCATGACGCTCGGCACCTTCGCCTTCATCCTGTCGCTCAGGCGCGACGGCAAGATGGTCGAGGAGATCAGCCAGCTTTCGGGCCTGTCCCGCACGAGCCCTCTGATGGCGCTCATGCTGGCCATACTGTTGTTCTCCCTGGCCGGCATTCCGCCTCTTGCGGGCTTCTTCGCCAAGTTCTACGTCTTCCTCGCCGCCATTGAATCCGGGCTCTATGCGCTAGCGGTGATCGGCGTGCTCTTGAGCGTGGTGGGTGCGTTCTATTACCTACGTATCGTCAAGATCATGTATTTTGACGAGCCCGTAGAGAGCTTCGAACCCATGCCGCGGATCCTTGCCGCGGTGCTCGGAACAAGTGGGGTGTTGATCCTGTTTTACTTCGTCTACCCGGCGCCACTGGTTGCGGCCGCCGGCGTAGCCGCCAAATCATTGTTCTAGATGAGTTTCGTTGCTTCACCTTCACCCAAGATGCCCCCCGGACACCGGCTGCTTCGGCTGGACACGGTCGATTCCACCAATGCGGAGGCCAGGCGGCGGGCCGATATGGGGGAGCCCGGTCCGCTCTGGATCTGGTCGGCCCGCCAGTCCAAGGGTCGGGGGCGCGCCGGACGGGAATGGACGTCCCAAGTCGGCAATTTGTTTGCGAGCCTGCTGATCCGGCTCAATTGTCCGCTGCCGATCGCAAGCCAGCTTGCCCTCGTCGCCGGCATCGTGACCTACGAGACGGTCGCCAAGCTCATCGCCTATGAAGGCCGTTCGGCGCTTCTGCTGAAATGGCCGAACGACGTTTTACTGTCCGAGGAGAAGGTCGCGGGCATGCTCCTTGAGAACGTGGGGAACCCGAACAAGCCGGGCACCACCGTCGTCATCGGCACCGGCATCAATCTCGCGGCCTACCCTGAGAACCTGCCGCAGCCGGCGATCAGTCTCGATGCCTACGGTCTCACGGTCACGCCGGCCCAGGCGCTCCAAGTCTTGGCGGCGACCACCCACGAATGGCTTCAGCGCTGGGCCGAGGGCGCGACCTTCCCGACCATCAGGCGCGCCTGGCTCGACCGCGCCGGTCCGTTGGGCCGTCCGCTGGTCGTCCGGATCAACGGCGAAGAGACCGAAGGCACTTATGCTGGTCTCGACTCCGACGGTGCCCTGCGCCTCAAGACCGCCGCCGGTGAACGCCAAATCACCGCCGGCGATGTCTTCTTCGCGAGCCGATAGACCGAGTGTCCTCGAAATCAAATCGCGGCGGTGACGCGCTCGTCTTCGTGCCCCTTGGCGGCGTCGGCGAGATCGGCATGAATCTCTATCTCTACGGTTATGGTCGCGACGGCGCTTACACCTGGCTGATCGTCGACATGGGCGTGACCTTCGGCGGCGAGTTCGAACCGGGCATCGACGTGATCTTGCCGGATATCCGGTTCCTCGAGGAAGAGCGCCACAACATTGCCGGTCTCCTTCTGACCCACGCCCATGAGGATCATTACGGCGCCATCCCCGACCTTTGGCCGCTGCTCGGCCGCGTGCCGATCTACGCCACGCCCTTCACCGCCGAGATGCTGCGCTCGAAGTTCGGCGAGATGAACGTGAACGTTGAGGATTTACCGCTCGACGTCGTGCCGATGGGGGGACGGCGCAGCATCGGTCCTTTCGACGTGGAACTGATCGCCATGTCGCACTCGATCCCCGAGCCGAACGCCGTCGCCATCACCACGCCGCTTGGCACGGTTCTGCATACCGGCGATTGGAAGCTCGACGAGCAGCCGTTGACCAGTGCGCCGACCGACGAGGCACGGTTGCGCGAGATCGGCCGTGACGGGGTTGCCGCGCTGATCTGTGATTCCACCAACGCCATTCGTGACGGTATTTCGCCATCCGAGGCCGAGGTCGCGGTGAACCTGACCCAGCTCATCGCCAAGGCGCCGAATTGCGTCGCGGTGACGACCTTCGCCTCGAACGTGGCGCGTCTCGGCTCCGTGGCGAAGGCGGCGCAAGCCGCGGGCCGCGAGCTCGTCATCGCCGGTCGGGCCATGTATCGCGTCATCGAGGCGGCCCAGGCGACCGGTTATCTCGATCCCGATCTTTACTTCCATCAAGAGACGGCGTTCGCGCAGCTTCCCCCGAACAAGGTCGTGGCGCTGTGCACGGGCAGCCAGGGCGAGTCGCGCGCGGCGCTCGCGCGCATCGCCTCCGGCGAGCATCCGAGCATTTCCTTGAAGGCCGGCGACTGGGTGATCTTCTCCTCGCGCACCATTCCCGGGAACGAGAAGGCGGTCGCGCGCGTGCAGAATGCGCTGTCTGACAACGCCGTCGAGATCCTCACCGATCAGGACGCGCTCGTGCACGTCTCCGGCCATCCGCGCCGCGGCGAGCTCAAGCAGCTTTACGACTGGGTGAAACCCGACGTGGCCGTGCCGATGCACGGCGAGGGACGGCATCTCGAAGCGCACGCGGAGCTCGCCGAAGATCTCGGCATCAAGCAGGTGATCCGCGCGCGCAACGGCACCATGGTGCGGCTCTTGCCGCAACCGGCCGAGATCATCGACGACGTGCCGGTGGGGCGGCTCTACCGCGACGGGTCCATTCTCACGAGCGCCGACGAGGGGCAGGTCCGAGAGCGCCGCAAGCTGAGCTTCGCTGGGATCGTCTCTGTATCGCTGATCCTCACCACCAAGGGCCAGCTCGTGGCCGATCCGGAGATCGCCATGAATGGGCTGCCGGAGGAGGACAATCAGGGGATCCCGCTTTGGGAGATCGCACGCGATGCGGCCATCGGCACCGTGGAGAGCATCCCCCGTCCGAGGCGCAAAGATCCAGCCCTCGTCACCGAAGCGGTGCGCCGCGGGGTGCGTGCGGCCATCAATCAGGCCTGGGGCAAGAAGCCCGTGTGCACCGTGCTCACGACGGTGCTATAGGCGCAATAAGCGTGCTATCGCGCATCCGAGGCGCCACTATACGGCGATAATCGTCCCACGATTTTTCGAGCTGGAGCAGAGTTTCATGATTGGCCGTTTGAACCATGTCGCCATTGCCGTGCCCGATCTGAAGGCCGCCACCGCGGTCTATCGCGACACCCTGGGCGCCACCGTGTCGCCGGAAGAAGAACAGCCGGAACATGGGGTTAGCACGGTTTTCATCGAGCTTCCGAACACCAAGATCGAGCTCCTCGGCGTGCTTGGCGAAGGCTCGCCCATCGCCGCCTTCCTGGAGCGCAATCCGAACGGCGGCATCCACCATCTCTGCTACGAAGTCCCTGATATCAAAGAGGCGCGCGACCAATTGCTGAAAGAGGGCGCGCGGGTGCTGGGCAGCGGCGAGCCCAAGATCGGCGCCCACGGCAAGCCCGTTTTATTCCTGCATCCCAAGGACTTCTGCGGAACGCTTGTGGAGCTGGAGGAGGCTTAAGCGGCCATGAGCCTCGTCTTCGCGCTCGCCATCTATTTCATCATCTGGTGGATCGTCTTGTTCGCCATGCTGCCCATCGGCGTACGCACGACCGAGGAATCCGGCGAGAAAAGCTCGCCCGGTTTCGCAGAGAGCGCGCCGCACCGGCCGCGTCTCTTGCCGAAAATGCTCGCTACGACAGTTGTTTCTGCGATCGTGTTCGCGGGCGTCTACGCCGTCATCGTCCACAAGGTGATCGAGATCGACGACATTCCGTTCTTCCCGCGCTACGAGGCGGTGCAGGACAGCCGCTAAGCCGGTACGCCGGGCAGCAGGCGAAAAAAAAGCAAGGTCTGCTCGACCTTGCTTCAGTATCTTGACTCCTTGTCCCTTCAACCAACCTGGTTCGCCGTCACAGGCGACCCATCGAGGCCGGTTAAAAAGCGGCAGCGCCCATGCATTCGCATGATTAGCGCGCCTGGAGTACTTCCTCCCAAGACTTGGACCTCGTCCAATCTCTCAACGCTCCACTCTCGAGATCGAATGGTCCCGAACGCTTCAACGTTGTGGCGGGACACTAGCCTAGCCGCGCCAAATTGTCACCATCATTGTGACCCGTCGCCGCAGAATTATGCGTCATCCTTTCCGACTAAGAGAACGCAAGACGAAATCAGGCAATTGTCCAGTGTCCGCGATCGGCAAATCTGCCCAAGTTCCAGGCAACATTTGCGATCGCCTCAGCGGGGAGCACTAAACTGTCGCTACCCCGCGTTGTACCAAGCAATCCTTCGTGCCTAGTTGCCGCGCTCCAGTCACCCACCACCCAGTCACGCGACCCGTTTGATTCGTGAACGGGGTTGATTGCCTCCCCTTGCGATCTTGGCTATTAGCCGCTGAAGGGGGCCCGGCGAGCAGGTATTGCTGCATCTCGCCAAATGGCTCAAAGCAAAAACGGCAGGCGCACTTGCTAAAACCTGCTGTTCAACGCCGTCAGGGCTCGCCCAATGCGCCTCAGCCGCTACTTCCTGCCACTCTTGCGCGACGACCCCAAGGAAGCGGAGATCGTCTCCCACCGGCTGATGCTGCGCGCTGGGCTCATCCGCCAGTCGAGCGCCGGGATCTATTCCTGGCTCCCCCTCGGGCACCGGGTGCTGCGCAAGATCGAGCAGATCGTACGCGAGGAGCAGAACCGGGCCGGCGCCATCGAGCTGCTCATGCCCACCATCCAACCCGCCGAGCTATGGCGGGAGAGCGGCCGCTATGAGGCTTATGGCAAGGAGATGCTGCGTATCGCGGACCGCCACGAGCGGGACATGCTCTACGGGCCGACCAACGAGGAAATGATCACCGAGATCTTCCGCGCAGGCGCGAAGTCCTATAAGGACGTGCCCCGCATCCTCTATCATATCCAATGGAAATTCCGCGACGAAGTCCGGCCGCGCTTCGGCGTCATGCGTGGCCGCGAATTCCTGATGAAGGATTCATATTCGTTCGACCTCGACAAAGAGGGCGCCGTCAAATCTTACAACAAGATGTTCGTCGCCTATTTGCGCACGTTCGCCCGCATGGGCCTCCGCGCGGTACCCATGCGCGCGGAGACGGGCCCGATCGGCGGTGATCTCTCTCACGAATTCATTATTCTTGCCGAGACCGGGGAGTCCCAAGTGTACTGCCACAAGGATCTCGTGGAGATGCCTGCACCCCCACGCGACGTGGACTATGAGAGCGACCTCACGCCTTATGTCCGTCAACGCACCGAGCTGTACGCCGCCACAGATGACGTGCACGATGCCAAGCGCTTCAACAGCGAAGTCCCTGCTGATCTGCAGCTTTCGGCGCGCGGCATCGAGGTGGGGCAAGTCTTCTATTTTGGCACGAAATACTCCGAGGCCATGGGGGCCAAGGTGCAAGGTCCCGACGGCGGTCTCGTCGCGGTGGAGATGGGGTCCTATGGTATCGGCGTCTCCAGGCTTGCCGGCGCCATCATCGAAGCCTCGCATGACGACGCAGGCATTATCTGGCCCCAGACCGTCGCGCCATTCGATGTCGGGCTGATCAACCTGAAAGTGGGCGACGCCGAGAATGATGCCGCATGCGAGGCTTTCTACGCACGGCTGCAAGCGGCAGGATTCGAGGTCCTCTACGACGACCGCGACGACCGGGCAGGGGCCAAATTCGCGGCCATGGATCTTATTGGTCTCCCCTGGCAGCTAATTGTCGGGCCCAAGAGCCTGAAGGCCGGCGAGGTCGAGTTGAAAGAGCGCGCCACGGGCGCCCGCCATAGTCTTACCTTCGAGGCCGCGTTGACTAAGTTAGTTGAGGCGGCGGCGGAGGCGCGAAAGGAAGGGGCATGAGTTCGGCCACAGGCACGCGGGCATTCGCGCCATTCGAATGGATGGTGGCGCTGCGATACTTGCGGGCGCGCCGCAAGGAAGGCTTCATCTCGGTGATCGCCGGATTTTCATTCATCGGCATCATGCTTGGCGTCGCCACGCTGATCATCGTCATGGCGGTGATGAACGGTTTCCGCCAGGAGCTGTTCGACAAGATGTTGGGCCTGAACGGTCACGTCGTGGTGCACAGCCTCGGCGAGTTCACGGATTATGACGAGGTCGCCAACCGGGTCCGCGCGGTCGAAGGGGTGAAATACGCTTTACCCCTGGTCGAAGGACAGGTGCTGATTTCCACGCCTTATACATCGAGCGGGGCGTTGGTGCGCGGCCTCCGCGAGGCCGACCTCAAGAGTCTCACGTCGATCTCCGACAATATCCGCTTCGGCACGCTGGACGGATTCGACGACAATCCGGGCTTGGCGCTCGGCAGCCGCATGGCGAATTCCCTTAACGTCAAGGTCGGGGACGAGGTTTCGATCCTGACACCACGCGGACCATCCACCGCGCTCGGCACGGCGCCGCGCGTGAAGCGGTACCCCGTCGCGGCAATCTTCGAGATCGGCATGTCGGAATACGATGCGAGCATACTGTTCATGCCGCTGAAGGAAGCGCAGCGCTATTTCAGTCAGCCCGACAAGGTGACCGTGCTCGAAGTGGTTCTCGATTCTCCCGACGAGGTCGCCGATCTGGCGCCGAAGATCATCACCGCGGGCGGTCCGACAATCTATGTCAGCGATTGGCGGCAGAGAAACGCGACCTTCTTTACCGCGCTTCAAGTGGAGCGGAACGTCATGTTCCTGATCCTGGCGCTGATCGTGCTCGTGGCGGCCCTGAATATCATTTCGGGCCTCATCATGCTGGTGAAGGATAAGGGCCGAGACATCGCCATTCTTCGGACCATCGGTGCGACCCGAGGGGCCGTGATGCGCATTTTCTTCATCGCCGGCGCGAGCATCGGCATTGTCGGTACCGTGGCCGGCTTCGCGCTCGGCGTGCTCGTCTGCCTCAACATCGACCGGATCCGCGGGGTCATCGCCTGGCTGACCGACACCGAACTCTTCCCGGCCGAACTCTACTATCTGTCGCAACTGCCGGCCGACATGGACTCCGGCGAGACCGGCACCGTCGTGATCATGGCGCTCGTGCTCTCGGTGCTCGCCACTGTCTATCCGTCGTGGCGGGCGTCGCGTCTCGATCCCGTTGAAGCGCTGCGCTACGAATAGGGGGCACGGTGGATAATCCCGAGAGAACGGCGGCTTTGCGGCTTGAGCACCTCGACCGCGGCTTCACGCAGGGTGACCGCCGCATCGACGTGCTCAAACAAGCCTCCGCCACGTTCTACCCCGGCGAGACCGTCGCGCTTCTCGGGCCCTCCGGCGCCGGCAAGTCGACCCTATTGCACATCGCCGGTCTGCTCGAAAAACCGGACTCAGGCCGCGTCGTCCTCAACGGCGTCGATTGCGACACCCTCAACGATAATGAACGGACCCGGGTCCGCCGAATGGAGGTGGGATTCGTCTATCAGTTCCACCATCTCTTGCCGGAGTTCTCTGCGCTTGAAAATGTCATGCTACCGCAGCTCATCCTTGGGCTTACCAAGGATGACGCGCAGTCCCGCGCCAAGGACCTCTTGGGGACGCTTGGTCTCGCGCAACGCTGGGACCATCGGCCGGCGGAACTTTCCGGCGGTGAGCAGCAACGCGTGGCCATTGCCCGCGCCGTCGCCAATAAGCCGAAGATCCTGTTGGCGGACGAGCCCACCGGCAATCTCGATCCCAACACCGCCGATCGCGTTTTCGACGAGCTTATGCAACTCGTGAACGAGGAAGGCGTGGCGGCGGTGATCGCCACGCACAATCTGGATCTCGCGGCCCGCATGGACCGGACCTTGCGCCTCGCGGACGGCCACCTTGTCGAAGAAGC
>CAYWIA010000007.1:10622-22653 GCA_964458245.1 uncultured Methyloceanibacter sp.
GCACTGACGGACTCGAACAATCTCTTCGGCGCGCTTGAGTTTTCCGAAGCCATGGCCGGAGCGGGCATCCAGCCCATTGTCGGCTGCACCCTGGCGCTCACCTTCGAGGTGCGGCGCGAGCCTACGCCCGGGGCGGATTTGCGCGGTCCGAAGGCGGACGGCGCCATAGCGCTCCTCGCCAAGGACAAGACCGGCTACGCCAACCTCATGCGCCTGTCGACCAGCGCCTATTTCACGGCCGCCGAGACCGGCGAGGCGCTTGTCACCATCGATGCGCTTGCCGCCCATGCCGCCGGCCTGATCGCGCTCACCGGCGGGCCGGAGGGGGTCGTCGACCTGGCGCTCGCCAACGGCAATCCGGACCTGGCTCGCAGCCGTCTGGAAGCCCTTCAGACGCTGTTCGGCGATCGGCTCTACGTGGAACTGCAGCGCCACGGCCTAAGGCACGAGCGGACCGTTGAATCCCAACTGGTGCAGTTCGCCTACGATCTCGCACTGCCGCTCGTCGCCACGAACGAGCCCTTCTTTGCCACCCAAGACGATTTCGAAGCCCATGACGCCCTGATCTGCATCGCCCAAGGAAGTTACGTCGCCGTGGACGAGCGCCGCCGCTTGAGCCCGGAGCACTACTTCAAGACGGCCAAGGAAATGCGCGAGCTCTTCGCCGATCTGCCCGAAGCGATCGAGAACACAGTCGAGATTGCCCAGCGCTGCGCCTACAGGCCCATGCAGCTCGACCCGATCCTGCCGGCGTTCCTGTCCGGTGAGAAGGCCACCAGCGCCCTTGCCGAGACGGAAGCCGCGGAACTGAGGCGGCAGGCCGAGGCAGGACTCCAAGCCCGCATCGCCCAGCATGGCACCGCGCCCGGTCATGACGAGGCGTCCTATCGAGAGCGTCTCGCCTTCGAACTCGATGTCATCACCGGCATGAACTATCAGGGCTACTTTCTTATCGTGGCGGACTTCATCAAGTGGACCAAAGGGCAGGGGATCCCCGTGGGACCCGGCCGCGGTTCCGGCGCGGGCTCGCTCGTGGCTTACGCCCTGACCATCACCGATCTCGATCCCATTCGCTTCGGGTTGCTGTTCGAACGCTTCTTGAATCCGGAACGTGTGTCGATGCCGGACTTCGACATCGACTTCTGTCAGGACCGGCGTGACGAGGTGATCGCCTATGTGCGCGAACGCTACGGCGCCGATCGCGTGGCCCACATCATCACCTTCGGTAAGCTTCAGGCCCGTGCCGTGCTGCGCGACGTCGGCCGCGTACTGCAAATGCCTTATGGCCAGGTGGATCGCCTGTGCAAGCTCGTGCCCATGAACCCGGCAAACCCGGTGACGCTGCCGCAGGCCATCGCCGGCGAGCCGCGACTCCAAGAAGAAAGAGCGAAAGATCCTATCGTCGCAAAGCTGCTCGATATCGGCCAGCGGCTGGAAGGGCTCTATCGTCACGCCTCGACCCATGCGGCGGGCGTCGTCATCGCCGACCGGCCCTTGATCGATCTGGTCCCGCTCTATCGGGACTCGCGCGCCCAGCTCCCCGCCACCCAATTCAACATGAAGTGGGCTGAAGCCGCAGGGCTCGTGAAGTTCGATTTTCTCGGCCTCAAGACGCTGACCGTCATTGACACGGCGCGGAAGCTCATTGCCCGCAACGGCCCCGACATCGACCCTGGAGAGATCAGGCTCGACGATGGGGCATCCTATGACCTCATGCAGCGCGGCGACACCGTCGGCGTGTTCCAGCTCGAAGGGCAGGGCATGCGCGACGCATTGCGCAAGCTGAAGCCCGACCGTTTCGAGGACATCATTGCCATCGTGGCGCTCTATCGGCCGGGCCCGATGGACAACATCGACACCTATGTGAACCGCAAGCATGGGCGCGAGGAGATCGAGAGTCTCCATCCGACGATCGAACCGATCCTGGCAGAAACCTACGGCGTGATCATCTATCAGGAGCAAGTCATGCAGATCGCGCAGGTGCTGTCCGGCTACTCGCTGGGCGAGGCCGACCTGCTGCGCCGCGCCATGGGCAAGAAGATCAAGGCGGAGATGAACAAGCAGCGGAAGCGCTTCGTCGACGGCGCCGTCCGTAACGGTGTCGACAAGGGCCGGGCCGAGTACATTTTCGAGCTGGTGGCGAAGTTCGCAGGCTACGGCTTCAACAAATCCCACGCCGCCGCTTACGCACTGATTGCCTACCAGACCGCCTATCTCAAGGCCAACTATCCGACCGAGTTCATAGCCGCCTCGATGACGCTCGACATGGGCAATGCCGACAAGCTCAGCAGCTTTGCGCAAGAGGCCCGCCGGCTCGACATTCGTCTCGAACCACCCTCGGTCAATCTGTCCGAAGTGGGATTCATCCCCAACGATGGAGCCATCCGCTACTCGCTCGCAGCGCTCAAGAATGTCGGGCGTCAAGCCGTCGAGTTCCTTTGCGAGGAGCGGGCCAAGAATGGTCCCTTCAAGGACGTGTCCGACTTCGCCCGGCGCCTCAATCCGCGCCTCGTCAACAAACGCGCCCTTGAGACGCTCGCCGCCGCCGGCGCCTTCGATGATCTCGGCGTCGAGCGCGCTGTGGCCTTCGCCAATGTGGATCTCATGGTTGCCACGGGGAACCGCGCCCTGGAGACCAGCGCCGAAGGGCAGGAGGATCTATTCTCAGGGGCCCGGCATGCCCCGCCCGCCATCGAGCTGCGCGCCGCAAAGCCCTGGCTGCCCACCGACAAGCTGTCCAAGGAGTTCGACGCGGTCGGCTTCTTCCTGACCGGCCATCCGCTCGATGACTACAAGGAGGTCTTGGACAGCCTCGGGGCCGAAACCTGGGCGGAGTTCGCTTCCAAGGCCAGAACCCGACGCGTGGTGGGCACCCTGGCCGGCACCGTCCTGTCCGCGCGGGAGCGCCAGGGCAAAAGCGGCAATCCGTATGCCTTCGTGGCCTTCTCGGACGCCACGGGCCAATTCGAGGCAGTGATCTTCTCCGAGGCACTGCTCGCCGCTCGGCCGCTGCTTGAAGCCGGCACGGCGGTCGTGCTGGAGGTTGAGGCCGAGGCCGAGGGCGAGACCGTGCGGGTGCGGGTGCAGAGTCTTTCCTCCTTGGACAGGGCCGCGGAAGGACGCTCCGCCGGCATGAAGGTCTATGTCGAAGACCCCCGCGCCTTGGGGGCGCTTGCCGAGCGTGTGGGCGGTAAAGGGGGCGAGGGCCAATTCCGTCTCGTGCTGCGCCTGCAAGAGCTCGACAAGGAGATCGAGTTCGAACTGCCGCGGGGCATCGACACCACGCCGCGCCAGCGCAGCGAGCTAAAGCTCGTCGACGGCGTGGGCTCCATCAGCGCGCTTTAGCCCGGTCCCTCGGCCCTTTTTCGAGCTTTTCTGCCCTTGCCAAGGGGAAGCCTCGCCCCTATAACCCGCAGCATCTCACACGCGGGGATCAAGCGTCACAAAGGATTCAACCCTTTGAGTTCGCTCCGGTGATCGGCTCTTGGCCGGTCTCTTTCGCCCCGCGGCGGCAAAACCGGAAAAAGGAGTTAGCAGTCCAATGGCACTGCCCGATATTACTATGCGCCAGCTCCTCGAGGCTGGCGTTCATTTCGGTCACCAGACCCATCGCTGGAACCCGAAAATGGCGCCGTTCATCTACGGCTCCCGCAACAACATCCACATCATCGATCTGACCCAGACGGTGCCTTTGCTGCACCAGGCACTCGTCACCGTGTCGGATGTGGTGGCCAAAGGCGGCCGCGTGCTCTTTGTCGGCACCAAGCGCCAAGCATCCGAGGCCGTCGCCGACGCGGCCCGGTCCTCGGCGCAATACTTCATCAATCACCGCTGGCTCGGTGGCACGTTGACCAATTGGCGGACCATTTCCAACTCCATCAAGCGGCTGAAGTCGCTGGAAGAGCTTTTCGAAGGGGACCATCACGGTCTCACCAAAAAGGAGCTGCTCCAACTCACCCGCGAGAGGGACAAGCTCGAGCGGTCGCTCGGCGGCATCAAGGATATGGGGGCACCGCCGGACCTCATGTTCGTGATCGACACCAACAAGGAAGCGATCGCCATCGCCGAAGCCCGCAAGCTCGGCATGCCCGTGGTCGCCATCGTCGATTCCAACTGCGATCCGGACGGCATCAGCCATCCCATTCCCGGTAACGACGACGCGGGCCGCGCCATCACTCTTTACACCGATCTCATCGCCCGCGCGGCGATTGACGGGATCGAGCGGGCCCAAGGCTCCTCGGGCATGGATATCGGCGCGGCCGAACAGCCTCTGAGCGAGCCGAGCCTCGATGGCGGCGAAGACACGCCGAAGGCAAAGGACGCTCCGGCCAAGAAGTCCGCGAAGACAAAGGCCGGCGCCAAGGAAACCGAAAGTAAGACTGAAGCTGAGGCTGAGACGGAGTCGCCCGAGGCCGAGACCAAGGAAACCGCGTAAACGAGACGCCGCGCCAGCCAGGGCGCGGTGCAACCCGAAGAGGATCGCATGCCGACGATAACAGCAGCCATGGTCAAGGAGCTCCGCGACAAGACCGGTGCGGGCATGATGGATTGTAAAGCGGCGCTCAACGAGACCGACGGCGACATGGAGGCCGCGGTGGATTGGCTGCGCGCCAAGGGGCTCTCCAAGGCAGCCAAGAAGGCCGGCCGCGTCGCCGCCGAAGGCCTTATTGGCTTGTCGGCGAACGACAACGAAGCCGCGCTGGTCGAGGTGAACTCCGAGACCGATTTCGTTGCCCGCAATCCCACCTTTCAAGACATGGTCAGCGAGATCGCCGAGGCTGCTCTCAAAGCTCAAGGCGACCTGCAAAAGCTCGGCTCCGCCACGTACGGCTCGACGAAAGCCACGGTCGCCGACACGTTGAAGGAAATGATCGGTTCGATCGGCGAGAACATGACGCTCCGCCGCACGGCTCATCTCGCGACCGCAAAGGGTGTGGTGGCCAGCTACATGCACAATCAGGCCACGCCGGGTCTCGGCAAGATCGGTGTTATCGTCGCTCTCGAGTCCACTGGCGACGCCGACGCCCTGACCGCCTTCGGCAAGCAAGTCGCAATGCACATTGCGGCGGCCAACCCCCAAGCCGTTGACACCGACAGCCTGGACCAGGAACTGGTCGAGCGGGAGCGCGCCGTGCTGACCGAGCAAGCCAAGGAATCCGGCAAACCCGACGATGTCATCGCCAAGATGGTCGAGGGACGCCTGCGGAAGTTTTACGAGGAGGTCGTGCTGCTCCAGCAGCCCTTCGTCCATGATCCCGACAACACGGTGGCGAAGGCTATGGACGCCGCCGGCAAGGACGCCGGTGCGCCGATCAAGATCACCGGCTTCTACCGCTTCGCCCTCGGAGAGGGCATCGACAAGGGCGAAAGTGATTTCGCCGCCGAGGTTGCTGCCGCAGCCTCAGGTTCCTAGGGTCGGCGCGGCGGCCCCATGGAGTCGCCGGCACCCATTGGCTCGAGGATGCTGCCTCGCCGCCGGAGTTTGCGCTGATGGTCAAACCGCCTGCGACCGCGAAACTTCGATACGGGCGCGTTCTCGTTAAACTCTCCGGCGAGGCGCTTGCCGGCGACAAGGGCTACGGAATCGATCTCGACGTCATTGAACCGATCGCCAAGGACATCGCCGCGGCGGCGGATATGGGCGTCGAGATCTGCCTCGTCGTCGGCGGCGGCAATATCTATCGCGGGCTGATGGCGGCGGAAGGGGGCATGGACCGCGCCCGAGCCGACTATATGGGCATGCTCGCCACTGTGATGAATGCACTCGCGCTTCAGACTGCCATCGAACGCGCGGGCCCGACGGCCCGGGTGCTCTCGGCCATCCCCATGCCGACGGTCTGCGAGCCCTATATCCGCGACAAAGCATTGGACCATTTGGCGAAAGGCCGCGTGGCCATCTTCGCCGGCGGCACCGGCAATCCGTTCTTCACCACCGATACGGCCGCCGCGCTGCGAGCCGCGGAGATGGAATGCCAAGCCTTGTACAAGGCGACCCAGGTCGACGGCGTTTACAGCGCGGACCCTAAGAAGGTGCCCGACGCCAAGCGTTATGACCGGCTCAGCTACGCTGACGTGCTCAAGCAGGATCTGAAGATCATGGACGGCGCAGCGATCGCGCTTGCCCGGGACAACCGGATTCCGATAATTGTGTTTTCCATCAAGAACCAAGGGAGTTTGGCTCTTGAGTTGCACGGGCAGGGCGCCTCGACCACCATAGACGGTGGATAAGCCCACTGGGGAATGCTTGGAAACGCCAACAGAGCACGCCAAAGGCTTGCACATGTGTGCCTGGCAAAGAGGCGAGCGGGGAAGGCAAGATGTCTGACTTCGATTTGGTTGAGATCGAACGGCGCATGCATGGTGCGCACAACGTACTCAAACAGGAATTCAGCGGCCTCCGCACCGGCCGCGCCAGCGCCAGTCTGCTGGATCCCATCATGGTCACGGCCTACGGGAATCCGATGCCGCTCAATCAGGTGGCGACCGTCAACGTTCCTGAGCCACGCATGATAACGGTTCAGGTCTGGGACAAGAGCCAAGTCAATGCCGTCGAGAGAGCGATCCGCGAATCGGATCTCGGCCTCAATCCCGTGACGGAGGGGCAACTGCTGCGCCTCCCGATCCCCGAGCTCAACGAGGAGCGGCGCCAAGAGCTGGCCAAGGTCGCCCACAAATACGCCGAGCAGGCCCGGGTGGCCGTACGGAACGTCCGCAGGGACGGCATGGAGCACCTGAAGAAGGCCGAGAAGGATGGCGATATGGGCAAGGACGAGCACCATTCGCTGGCAACGAAGGTGCAGGACTTGACCGATAAGGTCATCAAGGAGATCGACGAAGCCCTTGCCACCAAGGAAGCCGAGATCATGCAGGTCTAACCTGCACCGAAGCGTGGTTTCGCGTTTGGATTTGCTGCGGAGACGCCGACTGTGACGCTCGCGATGGACAACAAGTGGGGCGATGCCGATAGACCGGCCGCTCATCATGTCGCCATCATTATGGACGGCAACGGCCGCTGGGCGGCCGAGCGGGGGCTGCCGCGCGTCGAAGGTCACCGCCAGGGCGTGGAGACGGTGCGGCGGATCGTCGAAGCGTCCATGGAGCTCGGCATCACCCATCTCACCCTGTTCAGCTTCTCCTCCGAGAACTGGTCACGGCCCGAACAGGAGATCTACGATCTGTTCGGCCTGCTGCGGCGCTTCATACGGCGAGATCTCGCCGAGCTTCACAAGAATGGCGTGAAGATCCGAGTGGTCGGTTCGCGCATCGGTCTGGAAGACGACATCCTGCGCATGCTCGATGACGCCGTCGAACTCACCAAGGCTAACTCGACGCTGAACCTGACGATCGCGTTCAACTACGGCGGAAGAGACGAGATTGCCCGCGCCGCGCAGCGCATGTCGGAAGACGTGAAGGCTGGAGCCTTGGCGCCGGGGGACGTGACCCAGGACCGCTTCGCCTCTTACCTGGACACGGCCGGACTTCCCGACCCCGATCTTCTGATCCGCACCTCCGGCGAGCTGCGCCTATCCAATTTCTTGCTTTGGCAGTTGGCCTATGCCGAGTTCGTCTTTGTCGACGTCTATTGGCCCGATTTCACCAAGGAGCTGTTCGAGGCCGCCATCTCCGAATATCAGCGGCGGAACCGCCGCTTCGGCGGCCGGTCGGCGAGATCCACCGCGTGACCTCCGCGGCACCGTCCGGCGACAATCAGCCCAGCACGGACTCCCGTCAGGCTCCCGAACTCTTACGGCGGCTGGCTTCGGCCGTCGTTCTCGCCGCAATCGCGCTCGGGGCGGTGCTGTTGAGCCCATGGAGCTTTCTCGCTCTGGTGATCGTGGCGGCAGGGTTGCTGCTCTGGGAGTGGGGCAGCGCCACCCGGGGCAACGGCTTCGACGGCACCTCTCTGATCCAGGCCGTGAGCGTCGTCGCGCTCTCGGTCTTCATCGCGCTCGGCCGCTTCGATCTCGGCTTTTTCGTTCTCGGCGCGACCGCAGTGGTCGTCGGTTACTCCGCACCCGACCGGGCGCGCGCGATGTGGGCGGTGGCCGGTCTCGCGTATGTCGCGCTACCGGCTGCCGCGCTGATTTGGCTGCGCAGCGACCCGCAATTTGGGCTTGCCGCCATCCTCTTCCTGCTCGCCGTGGCGTGGACCACGGACACAGCCTCCTATATCGGGGGCAGGGCCTTCGGCGGCCCGAAACTTGCCCCAACCGTTTCACCGAAAAAGACTTGGAGCGGCTTCCTGGTCGGCATCGTGACCCCGGCCTTTGTGGGCTATGGTTTCGCGGTCAGCTTGGGCGGCACGTCTCCCTTGGGCCTGGCGCTCGTCGCCATAGGCCTTGCGCTCGCCTGTCAGATGGGGGACTTGCTTGAGAGTGCGGTGAAACGGCATTTCGGCGTCAAGGACATGAGCCAACTCATTCCAGGCCATGGCGGGCTTTTCGATCGCATCGATAGCCTTCTCCTGGCGGCCGTGTTAGCGGGCGTCATCGCCTTGCGCGATCTGGCGTCGCCGGGCGCCGGCCTTCTCATCTGGTAGAGGCGGATACTCTGTTTCCCCTTCCCACATTCTCGAACACCGAGCCGCCGCCGTCCACCAAACGGCCGAAACGGATCACCGTGCTCGGCGCCACAGGCTCGATCGGTGAGAGCACGCTCGATCTCGTCGGCCGCGACCCCGAAGCCTACGAGGTCGTGGCGCTGACGGGATGCAAGAACGGAGCACGGCTTGGGGAGCTTGCCGTTCGACATCGGGCCAAGCTCGCCGTGGTCGCCGATCCCGAGAGTTACAAGGATCTGACCGCGGCGCTCGCGGGGACGGGCATTGAGGCTGCCGCGGGACAGAAGGCACTGCTCGACGCTGCAAGCCGTCCGGCCGATTGGATCATGGCGGCGATCGTCGGCGCCGCCGGTTTGAAACCGACCTTGCGCGCCGTGCGACAAGGAACGGCGACGGCGCTCGCCAACAAAGAGTGCCTCGTCTCCGCGGGACGCATCTTCATGGCCGAGGTCGCGCGCCACGGCACGACCCTGCTACCGGTGGACTCGGAGCATTCCGCTGCGCTTCAGGCCATGACGGGAACGGAGCCCGAGCGCATCGAGCGTGTCTGTCTCACGGCCTCCGGCGGACCCTTCCGCACCTGGAGCTTGGAACAGATGGCCGCGGCCGGCCCCGAGCAGGCCCTGAAACATCCGAACTGGTCCATGGGGGCGAAGGTCACCATCGATTCCGCCACGCTAATGAATAAGGGGCTGGAGCTCCTCGAGGCGCATCATCTCTTTGCGCTGGCCCCCGAAAAGCTCGACGTGCTGGTTCACCCACAGTCGATCGTGCATTGCCTCGTGCAAATGAGCGACGGCGCGGTGCTCGCTCAGCTGAGCTGCCCCGACATGCGGACACCGATCGCCTATAGCCTGGCCTGGCCCGAGCGAATGCATGTGCCCAATGAACGGCTCGACTTGGCGCAGATCGGCTCGCTCACGTTCGAGGCGCCGGACCTCGAACGTTTCCCCGCCTTGCGTCTCGCTAAGGAAGTGTTGGCCGCGGGCGGCAGTGCCGGGACTGTCCTCAATGCAGCCAATGAAGTCGCGGTCGCCGCCTTCCTCGAAAAGCGCCTGGGCTTCCTCGCCATCGCTGGACTGGTCGAGTCCACGCTCGCCGCCTGTCCCGATTTGATCTGTCTCGGCCCGCAAACCGCTGACGAGGTGCTCGAGATCGACGAAGAGACGCGACGCCGTGCGCGGGGCTGGCTTCCCCGGTTTGCATGAGCCCCGATCCCGGGCTAAGAACGAACAAAATCACTAGGTAACCTCGCTTATGGACACGATAAATCTGGTTTCCGGCTTCGGCGACACCATCCTCAGCTATCTCCTCCCCTTCTTGTTCGTCCTGACGGTCGTGGTCTTCATTCACGAACTCGGGCACTTCTTGGTGGCGCGCTGGTGCGGGGTTGCGGTCAAGGTCTTCTCCGTTGGGTTCGGGCCCGAGATTTTCGGCTTCTACGACCGGCACGGTACGCGCTGGCGCGTGTCCTGGATCCCCCTTGGCGGCTACGTGAAGTTCATCGATGACGAGAACGTCGCGAGCGCCGCGGGCCGAAAGGCCTTCGAGGCGTTGCCCGAGGAGGAGCGCAAACGGAGCTTCCAGGGCAAGTCACTAGCCCAACGCGCGGCCATCGTCGCGGCCGGCCCGATCGCAAATTTCCTTCTCGCGATCATCATCTTTGCCGCGATTTTCAGCATCTTCGGTGAGCGCATCACCGCCGCCAAGGTCGACGCGGTTGCGCCGGGCAGCGTCGCCGAGCGCGCCGGATTCGAACCCGGCGATCGGATCGTCAGCATCGACGGCTCCGAGATCGGCAGTTTTTCCGACATGCAGCGGATCGTGGCGACCAGCCCCGACCGGGAGTTGCATTTCGTGGTCGATCGCGGCGGTGAGAATGTGGAACTCACAGCCACGCCTGAGCGAAAGGAGATCACCGACCGGTTCGGCAACACCATGCGAATCGGTCTGCTCGGCATTCAGCGCAGCGCCTCGCCAGACGACTGGACGTTGGAGCGCCACGATCCCGCCACCGCCTTGGTCATGGGCGTGAAGGAGAGCTATTTCGTCGTCTCCCGCTCCCTGGCTTATCTCTACGATGTGGTCACTGGGCGCGAAGATGCCGACCAATTGGGCGGTCCGTTGCGTATCGCGCAAGTATCGGGGCAGGTGGCGACGGCCGGGTTTGTTGCGCTTCTCAACCTCGCTGCCATCATCTCCGTCAGTATTGGGCTAATAAATCTATTCCCAATACCTATGCTCGATGGCGGTCATCTTTTGTTCTACGGCATTGAGGCAATAAGAGGCCGGCCGCTGAGCGAATCCACGCAAGAAATCGGATTCCGCATTGGCCTCGCCTTCGTGCTCATGCTAATGATCTTCGCGACCTGGAACGATCTGATTCACTTGAAGTTTCTGTGATCGGAGGTTGTAGGGGCACAAGCTTAGCGGGGCCCGCGAGGTCCCGAATGGTTAACAGAAGACTACCAAAAATCGGCCACAAACAAATGGCCAGTTGCGCCCTAAGGCGCTTTGCCTACGGGGTCGGCTTGAGGGGAATACACCAGTAATGGTGCGGTGGACGTTGGAAAGAGGACTGTTCGCGGTCCTCCTCGTGATGTGTAGCGTCCCGCTTTCGCTGGGTTTCAGCGTGAGTTTTGGGGACCTGTCGGCATCCGCCCAAGGCACTGTCATCCAGTCGATCGTCGTGGAAGGCAATCGCCGCGTCGAGCCGGAGACCGTCCGCTCCTATCTGAGCTTTTCTTCCGGCGACAACTACGATCCCGCCGAGGTCAACCAGTCCCTCAAGACCTTGTTCGCCACGGGCCTTTTCCAGGACGTGCGCATCCGTCGGCAGGGCTCCACCATCATCGTGATTGTGGTCGAGAACCCGATCATCAGCCAGGTTGCCTTTGAGGGAAACCGGGAGATCGAGGACGACGTACTCGCCGCGGAGGTCCAGCTCAAACCGCGTGCCGTTTATACTCGCGCGCGCGTTCAAGCAGACGTGCAGCGCATCCAGGCTGTCTACCGGCGCCAAGGCCTCTATGCCGCTCAGGTCGAGCCCAAGATCATCAATCTCGACAACAACCGCATCGACGTTGTCTTTGAGATCACCGAGGGACCCACCACCAAGGTGAGGGCCATCAATTTCATCGGCAACCACGCCTTCAGCGATTCTCAGCTGCGCTTCGTGATCACGACCACGCGGACGAATTGGCTGAGCTTCCTGAAGAGCACCAATATCTACGACCCCGACCGGTTGAACCTCGACCGCGAGCTGTTGCGCCAGTTCTATCTCAAGAATGGCTATGCCGATGTCCGGATTGTCTCTGCAACCGCCGACCTCGACCGCGACGGGCAGGGGTTCTTCATCACCTTCACCATCGAGGAAGGAGAGCGATACCAGTTCGGCTATATCGACATCGAGAGCGCGCTGCCTTCACTCGACGTCGGCGCGCTGCGCGGCGTAATCCTGACCCGACCTGG
>CAYWIA010000007.1:22753-26200 GCA_964458245.1 uncultured Methyloceanibacter sp.
GATTGCGCTCATTGGGATTTTTCAAGTCCGTGGATATCGAGACGGAACCGGGTAGCGCGCCGGACCGTGTAATCCTGGCCGTGAACGTGGTCGAGCAGCCCACGGGCGAACTCTCCTTCGGTGCCGGCTATTCCACCACGGAAGGCGTGATCGGCGATGTCAGCATCACCGAACGCAACCTCATGGGTAAGGGTCAGTATGTCCGCCTCGGCTTCTCGGGAAGCCTTGAGCGCGCGCAGGTGGACTTCAGCTTCACCGAGCCCAACTTCCTGGACCGCAATATGGCGGCCGGCTTCGACCTGTTCCACAAGGAAGTCGATCTGCGCGACGTGGCTTCGTTCCGGCAGCGCGACACCGGCGGCAACTTGCGTGTCGGCTTCCCGATCGCGGACAACACGCAGCTCGGCCTGCGCTACCGCATTCAGCAAGAGGAGATCTACGACCCGACCGCAAACGCGTCACTCGCCGTGAAACAGGCCGCGCAAGAGGGCGAGGTGCTCGTCTCGAGCGTCGGCTACACGATCGCTTATGACACCAGGAATCTGCCGCAGCAGCCCAGCAGCGGCGTGTTCGCCTCATTCTCGCAAGATCTTGCCGGCGTGGGTGGCGACGTGAACTACATCCGCTCCGTTGCCGACGCCCGCGGCTACTACCCGATCACCAACAAGATCACTCTTGTCGGCCGCGTCCAGGGCGGCGTGATCGAAGGCTGGGGCGACAACGACCTTCGGCTCACCGACCTGTTCTTCAAGGGCGGCGAGACGATCCGCGGTTTCGAGCGCGCCGGCTATGGTCCCCGGGACGCGTGCGAAAGCCCCACGACAGGACTGCGCGTGCGCAACTGCAGCGAAGACTCTCTGGGTGGCAAATACTATTGGGCCACGACCGCGGAGGTGCGTTTCCCGTTCCCGCTCCTACCTGACAGTCTCGGCATGCAAGGTGCGGTCTTCGTCGACGCCGGCTCGCTTTGGGAACCCAGCCAGTCGGCTCTTCAAGCCGTGGCCGAGGAAGGGCCTACTGGAAGCTTTATCTTCGATACGTCGGACGTGCGGCTGTCCACGGGCTTCAGCATCATCTGGCAATCCCCCCTTGGCCCATTGCGCGCCGATATTGCCGAGGCGCTTCTCAAGGCCGACTTCGACCGCACCGAACTTTTCCGCTTCGGCGCCTCAACAAACTTCTAAAGGAAGCCGGTTCGGTCTATGGCTACGGGCTGGTATTCGTGCCGCCTAGCCAGCCGCTGGAGATTTGATGGAACACCCGGGTTTCTTCGAGCGGGCCGGTCCGTTTTCCCTGCGCGCCGTCGCCGACGCCACGGGCTCCGAGATCGCCGCTGACGCCAATCCCGATCTCGAGATCAAGGACGTCAGGCCGCTGGACGGCGCCGCGTCAGGCGACCTGTCGTTCGTGGACAACCCGAAATACCTGCCGCTCCTCGCTGAGACCGCCGCCAGCGCCTGTATCGTCGCTCCCAAATTCGTTCGGAAGCTGCCGGGAAGCACTATCGGTCTGGTCATGCCTGAGCCGTACCGCGGCTTCGCCAAGGCCATCGCGCTCTTTTATCCGGGCTCCCTCCGGCCGAAATCCGCTTCCCACGGCACCGCGGGCTCCGCGAGCCACATCCATCCAAGCGCCGTTCTCGAGCCGGAGGTGGTCGTGGAGCCGGGCGCTGTCATCGGGCCGGAAGCGCATATCGGGCACGGTACGACGATCGCGGCGGGGGCCGTGATCGGCTATCGGGTCCATATCGGCCGGGACTGTTACATGGGGCCAAACGCCTCCATCGCCCACGCTTTGATCGGTAACGGGGTCATTGTCCACGCCGGCGTCGCTATCGGCCAGGACGGATTCGGCTTCGCCATGGGCAAGACCGGCCACCTCAAAGTCCCTCAGATTGGCCGGGTCGTGGTCCAGGACGACGTCGAAATCGGCGCAAATTCGACCGTGGATCGCGGAGCCCTCCGGGATACGATTATCGGCGAGGGGACGAAAATTGATAATCTTGTGCAAATCGGGCACAACGTCATCATCGGTAGGCATTGCATTGTCGTGTCCCAAACAGGTATCTCGGGCAGTTCCGAACTCGGTGACTTCGTTGCCCTCGGCGGCCAGGTGGGTCTCGTAGGCCATCTCAAGATCGGCGCAGGCGCCCAGATTGCGGCGAGCAGCAACGTCCGGGGCGATGTGCCCGCAGGCGCGCGCTGGGGCGGCACTCCGGCCAAGCCGGTCCGGCTGTGGTTCAGGGAAATGACCGTGCTGCGGCAACTCGCCGAGCGCAAGGATGTGAAAGTTGATCAAGGAGACGGCGGAGAAGGCGCGTAGCCGAAAATCCGCATCGAAGGAGCCGGTCCGTATGAACGAGAGCGGGTCAACATCGAAGCCTGATACGGCGGAAACCTCCAATAGCATGGAGACCGCCGATATCATGAAGCTTCTGCCGCATCGCTATCCCTTCCTGCTTGTCGATCGCATCGTCGACATGGACGGAGATCGCTCGGCTACGGGCATCAAGAACGTCACAGCGAACGAGCCGTATTTCCAGGGACATTTTCCGGGCAACCCCGTGATGCCCGGCGTGCTCCTCATCGAGGGCATGGCGCAGACCGCGGGCGCGCTGTGCATGCGGTTCATCGATGCGTTCGAGGAACCGCCGCTCGTCTACTTCATGGCAATCGACAAAGCGCGCTTTCGCCGCCCGGTTATTCCTGGGGATACCGTCCACTACCACGTTCAGAAAATGCGCAATCGCGGTCGCGTCTGGCGCTTCCGGGCCCAGGCACTCGTCGACGGCAACCTGGTTGCCGAAGCAGAGGTCAGCGCCGTAATCGTCGATAGTATCGAGTAGCCAAAAGCTTCATGCCCAATATTCATGTGACCGCGCAGGTCGATCCACGCGCAAAAATTGGCACGGATGTAAAGATCGGACCCTATTGTGTCGTCGGCCCCGACGTCGAGTTGGGAGACGATGTGGTTCTTCACGCCCATGTTGTTGTAGAAGGCCGGACCACGGTCGGCGCAGGCTGTAAGGTTTTTCCCTTCGCCTCGCTCGGCCTCGCGCCGCAAGACATAAAGTATGCGGACGAGCCCAGCGCGCTCACCGTCGGTCCCAATACGCTCGTCCGCGAGCACGTGACCGTTCATCGCGGGACCAAGAGCGGCCACATGGAAACACAGGTGGGTGCCAATTGTTTCCTGATGATCGGGGCCCATATCGCTCATGACTGTCAGATCGGTGACAACGTCACACTGGTCAACGGCGTCACTCTCGGCGGTCACGTCTCGGTCGGCGATGGCGCGATCATCGGCGGCCTGTCCGCGGTCCATCAGTTCGTGCGCATCGGCGCCTATTCCTTCGTGGGGGGAATGTCGGGAGTCGCGGCCGATCTCATTCCGTACGGCATGGCGGTGGGCAACCGTGCCAATCTGAACGGACTCAACATCGTCGGT
>CAYWIA010000007.1:26300-32410 GCA_964458245.1 uncultured Methyloceanibacter sp.
GAAGAGCATCGCAGGCTCGCTCGGCATCATTGCAGGACGCGGCGACTTGCCCTGCGCCATCGCCGAGGCAGCGGTCGCAAGCGGCATTCCATTGCATATCGTGGGGATTCGCGGCGAGGCGACTGATGCCATCGAACGCTTTCCCCATACATGGATGAAGTGGGGCGAGATCGGCAAACTTTTCGGCGCCCTGAAAGACAATAAGTGTACCGATATCGTCATCATCGGGGGGGTCAATCGTCCGGACTTCGACAATGTCCGCTTCGATCTCGGCGCCATCAAAACGCTACCGTTCTTGCTGAGCCTCGCGAAGGGCGGCGACGACTACCTGCTGTCGAGGATCGTGCGTTTCTTCGAAGATAAAGGCTACCGCGTGCGCGGCGCCGGGGAAGTCCTGCCCGATCTCCTGATGCCGGAAGGGACGCTTTCCACGAAAGGGCCATCCGCCGAGGACCGCGCGGACATCGCCACCGCGTTCAAGGTTGTGCACGCTCTCGGACATCTCGACATAGGCCAAGCGACAGTTGTGGCCAGGGGTCATGTACTGGCGGTCGAAGCTGCGGAGGGCACCGATGCTCTGCTCGAACGATGTGCCGTGGTGAGATTGCAGGGCCGCGTTCACGGCACGAAATCAGGCGTGCTCGTGAAGGCTCCGAAACCGGGCCAGGAAGAGCGGATCGACATGCCCACGATCGGTCCGGAGACGATGCATAAAGCCGCGGCCGCGGGCTTGGCCGGAGTCGCGGTCGCCGCCGGGCACGTTCTGTTGGCCGACCGCGCCGAGACGATCAAGGCCGCCAACGGGCATAAGCTGTTTCTGGTCGGAGAGCCTTGGAGCGGCGCGGACGCGAACGACTAGACCGTCACCGCGAGGACCAACCCCTCCTAGCGGTCCTTCATCGGCACGTAGGCGCGCTCGGTTGGCCCTGTATAGAGCTGACGGGGCCGGCCGATGCGCTGCAAGGGGTCGCCGATCATCTCCTTCCACTGAGCGATCCAGCCGACCGTCCGCGCGATCGCGAACAACACGGTGAACATGTCGGTCGGGAAGCCCAGGGCCTTCAAGGTGATGCCCGAGTAGAAGTCAATGTTTGGATAGAGCTTCTTTTGGACGAAGTATTCGTCGGAAAGCGCGATCTTCTCCAGCTCCAGCGCCACTTTGAGGATCGGATCGTCGCGATGCCCCACCGCTTCGAGTACCTCGTGGCAAGTCCGCTGCATGATCTTGGCCCGCGGGTCGTAGTTCTTATAGACACGGTGGCCGAAGCCCATGAGCCGGAAGGGATCGTTCTTGTCCTTGGCGCGCTGAATGTATTCCGGAATACGGTCGACCGTGCCGACCTCCTGGAGCATCGTTAGCGCCGCTTCATTGGCGCCGCCATGGGCCGGGCCCCAAAGACAGGCGATGCCGGCGGAGATGCAGGCAAACGGGTTCGCGCCTGACGAACCGGCCAACCGCACCGTCGAGGTCGATGCATTCTGCTCGTGGTCAGCGTGCAGGATAAAGATGCGCCGCATGGCTCGCGTCAGAACCGGATCGATCTCGTATTCCTCGCACGGCACGGCGAAACACATCCGCAAGAAGTTTGCCGAGTAATCGAGATCGTTTTTCGGATACACGAAGGGCTGCCCGGCGGAATATTTGTAGGCCATGGCCGCGATGGTCGGCATCTTCGCGATCATGCGAACGCTCGCCATCTCCCGCTGCTCGGGATCCCGGATGTCGATGGAGTCGTGATAGAAGGCCGACAGGGCCCCGACCACGCCGACCATGATAGCCATGGGATGCGCATCGCGGCGAAAACCGGTGAAGAACCGGTTCATCTGCTCGTGCACCATGGTGTGTCGCGTGATGCGATTCTTAAAGACCTCGTATTGCTCGGCTGTCGGCAGTTCGCCGTAGAGCAATAGATACGCCGTCTCCAAGAACGTGCAGTGCTCCGCGAGCTGGTCGATGGGATAGCCGCGGTAGAGCAGGATGCCCTTGTCGCCGTCTATATAGGTGATCTTCGACTCGCAGCTCGCCGTGGAGGTGAAGCCGGGGTCGTAGGTGAAACAGTCGGTGTCCTGATAAAGCGACGTGATATCGATCACGTCCGGCCCGAGCGTGCCTCGCCGGACTTGGAGATCATGCCGCGCACCGCGCAGCGTGAGGGAGGCCTCGTCCGTTTCGCCGGAACGAAGATCTTCTGCGACACTCATCTCAAAACCTCCTGGCCCTCAAAATGGGGAACGGGACAGAGCGCGATAATGCCATAGCAACTTTCCGGCAACGCTTCATGTCCGCGGAATGGATTTTTGCACTGCCGCATAATCGCGTCGAATCTACCGCAGCGCAACACGAATACTTGCTTAAATGTTAATCATTGGGCTGAGACGTTTGGTCCGCAATGCGCGCCAGTGCCTCCTCGCGCCCAAGCACTTCTAGCACATCAAAGATACCGGGGGATGTCGAGCGCCCGGTTAGCGCCGCCCGCAAGGGCTGCGCGACCTTGCCGAGCTTGCGTTCGGTCGCCGCGGCGAAGTCCCGGACGCAGGTTTCAAGGGTTTCCGGCATCCACGGCTCGGCTGCCTGGAGCGCGGGGAGGAGGGCCGCGAGTGTCTCGCGCCCCGCTTCGTCCAGAAGCTTGCCTGCCTTCTCGTCGGGCTGAAGCGGCCTCTTCACGAAGAGATAGTCCGCGCTATCCAGCAGTTCGATCAACGTCTTGGCCCGCTCTTTCAGGCCGGGCATGGCGCGCTCCAGCTTGGCCCAGCCGTCATCACCGATACGGGCCAGAAGCGCCCCGCCGTCCGGAAGGTCCGGAACAAGGGCTTTCAACTGCGCCACGATCTCCGCATCGGGCATCGCCCGCAAGTAGTGCCCGTTCAAGTTTTCGAGCTTAGCGAAATCGAAGCGCGCCGCCGAACGGCCAATGGCATCCAGGTCGAACCATTCGATCATCTCATCGGTGGAGATGACCTCCGCATCGCCGTGGCTCCAACCGAGGCGCACGAGATAGTTGCGCAACGCGACCGCCAGATAGCCCATCTCGCGATAGGCCTCGACGCCGAGCGCACCATGGCGCTTCGAGAGCTTCGCCCCATCCGGTCCATGGATCAGCGGCACATGCGCATAGACCGGCGGCTCCCAGCCGAGCGCCTTCAGGATCTGCGTTTGCCGCGCGGCGTTGGTGAGATGGTCGTCGCCCCGGATGACGTGGGTGACGCCCATATCGTGGTCGTCCACGACGACCGAAAGCATGTAGGTGGGCGAACCGTCGCTGCGCAAAAGGACGAGATCATCGAGGTCCTTATTGGCGAAGGTGACCCGGCCCTGCACTTGATCCTCGATCACCGTCTCGCCGTCTTGCGGCGCCTTGAAGCGGATCGCCGGCATGATCCCTTCCGGCGCATCGGACGGATCACGATGACGCCAGGTGCCGTCATAGCCTGGCGCGCGGCCCTCGGCCCGGGCCTTGTCGCGCATGGTCTGGAGTTCTTCCTGCGTCGCGTAGCAGCGGTAGGCCTTGCCCTCGGCCAATAGAAGCTCGGCGACTTCCCGATGCCGCTCCGCGCGCGCAAACTGATAGACCGGCTCGCCGTCCCAATCGAGCCCGAGCCAGCGCAATCCATCAAGGATGGCGAGAATTGCCCCTTCGGTGGACCGCGCCCGGTCGGTATCCTCGATGCGCAGCAGCATCTTGCCGCCCTTGGCCTTTGCATAAAGCCAGTTGAACAGGGCCGTGCGCGCGCCACCAATATGCAGGAAGCCTGTCGGAGAGGGCGCAAAGCGCGTGATAACGGTCTCGCTCATCGATGCTCTTGGAGGACTTGAGGTGGGTAGGGACAATGGTCGGCCGTGGTGTAGCATAAGGGCCGGGTGCGGGTAAGGGCAGGGCGGGGGAGCCATGCCAAGCCGAAACGAGACTCCCTGGGACGGGATGGAACGTCCCTCACGTCGCGGGCTTGCCGCCACGGCCTGCGCGATGGGCGCACGCGCCCTGGAGGCCGAGGCCGACCGCTGGTTTGTATGGCTTCCCGTTTTCTTCGCCGCAGGCATCGTCACGTATTTCGCACTGCCTGACGAGCCCGGCGGCCGTCTGGCGGTTGCGGGCGTGCTTGCCGCTTGCGGGCTGGCCATCACGATCCGAAGACTGCCCTTGGGGCTCGCCGTCGGCGGGGCCCTCCTGGCCTTCACCCTCGGCTTCGCCACCGCCAAGGCCCGCACGGAGATGGTGCGGGCTCCAGTGCTCGCAACCGAGCTCCGCTACGTGACGGTCACCGGCTATGTGGAGGAATACGAAGCCCGTGCCGACAAGAGAGACCGGCTCACGCTCCGAGTGATCGCGATCAGCGACCTCAAGGCCGAGGCGCGGCCCTACCGCGTGCGGATCACGACCTCGGCCAAGAGTGCGACGGCCGTGACCGGGGAGGCCGTGAGCGTGCGCGCGACACTCAGCCCGCCACCCGAGCCGGTCGAGCCTGGCGGCTTCGACTTTGGGCGACGCGCGTGGTTCGAACGGCTGGGCGCGACCGGGTACGCAACCGGGCGCATCATGCCTCTGAGGGACGCGCAGCCACCGCCTTGGGACCTTCGGGTTTGGAGCGCGATCGATGCCGTCCGCGGGACCGTGAATGCTCGCGTGCGCGCGGCGCTACCCGGCGAAACCGGCGCCATCGCCATGGCACTCATGACCGGGGACAGGGGCGGCATCCCGCAAGCCGTTACGGACGCCATGCGTGATTCCGGGCTCGCCCACGTGCTCGCGATCTCCGGCCTGCACATGGTGATCATGGCCGGCACTGTGTTTTGGCTCGCCCGTGCGCTGCTTGCCCTCATCCCCGGGCTCGCCCTTCGCTTCGCCATCAAAAAATGGGCGGCGGCCATCGCGCTGCTCGCCGCCGCCTTCTACTTGGCATTGTCGGGCGCGGGGGTACCCACCGTGCGCGCCTGGATCATGATGAGCATCTTTCTCATCGCGGTGATGCTCGACCGGCCGGCCATCACCATGCGCAACGTGGCCCTGGCCGCCCTGGCCATTCTTGTGGTCGCGCCCGAGTCGTTGTTCGATCCAAGCTTCGAAATGTCCTTCGCGGCGGTAATCGCACTTGTCGCGTTCTATGAATGGTTCACCAACCGGAAGCGCCAATATCTGCCCGACGTGAGCCCGGCCTGGCGCGGTGTGCGCTGGAGCGGAGCGCTCGTCTTCGGTGCGGGCCTGACCACGCTGATCGCCGGCACGGCCGTGGCGCCCTTCGCCGTCTATCACTTCCACCGCATGACTCATTTTGGCTTGGTGGCCAACATGATCGCGGCGCCCCTCGTCAGCCTCTTGATCATGCCCATGGCCTTGCTCTCGCTCATCGCCATGCCCTTCGGCCTCGAAGCCTGGCCCCTCCAGGTCATGGGCTACGGCATCGGACTGATGGTGGGGGCAGCGCAATGGGTCGCATCCTGGCCCGGCGCCGTCTCCATCCTGCCGCGGATCTCCGGGACCGCGCTCGCCCTGATCGTGCTTGGCGGGTTGTGGCTGTGTCTGTGGCAAACGCGCATGCGCGCGCTGGGTCTCGTCATCGCCGCAGCGGGGCTCGCTCTGGCGCCCGCCGGCCAGCGTCCGGACGTTCTCATCGAACGTGAAGGTGCAACGGCCGCTCTGCGTGGAAGCCAGGGCGACCTCATCTTTCCGCCGGCCACCGCCGCGACCTATAGCATCGAGAACTGGCTTCTGGCCGACGGCGACGACCGGGATGCGGGCACGCTTCCGGAGAACAGCGCCTTCCGCTGCGATCCGCTCGGCTGCATCGGCCGCGTGAAGGGGAAAACGGTCGCCCTGGTGCGCGAGGTTGGGGCCCTCGAGGAGGATTGCCGGGTGGCGGACATCGTCGTCGCCCCGTTCACGGTCGGCAAGCATTGCCGGGCTGCGCGCGTCATCGTCGACCGCCGCATGTTGAAAGAGCAGGGCGCTCACGCCCTCTACATCGAAGGACTCTCGATCCGCACGGAGACTGTCGCCAAAGCCCGCGGGAACCGGCCTTGGGCGAAGCCCGCCGAGAACGAGTGAAATCGTCTAATAGCGGCGGATAAGTCCTACGAGCCGGCCCTGCACGCGCACCCGGTCCGGACCGAAGAT